>DATBKE010000001.1:0-4917 GCA_036556085.1 Acidimicrobiia bacterium
TACGACAACCACCGCGGCCCCCGGTACGACGGCTGCCCCTGGCACCACCGCCGCCCCGGGAACCACCGCGGCTCCGGGAACCACCGCGGCCGGTGGCACCGGGTACACGGAACTCGATCAGGCAATGGCAGGTGAGTTCAGCGGGACGACGGTGGAGGTGTGGGCCCAGTGGCTCCCGGGGTCGAGCGAAGCGACCAACTTCGACTTCACCTTGCAGCCATTTCGTGATGCCACCGGAATCACGGTGAACTTCCAGCCGACACCCGAATACGAGACGGCATTGCAGGTGGCGGTCGATGGCGGCAACGCCCCCGACCTGGCCCAGATTGCCCAGCCGGGCAAGATGCACCAGTACGCCGACGCAGGGAAGTTGGTCAACCTCAGCGAGTGGTTCAACGAGGACAAGCTCGCTGCCGAGATGACACCAGCCTTCTATGAGTTGGGTAGGTACAACGACAACCTGTATGGGGTGTATTACAAGGCCGACGTCAAGTCGATCGTGTGGTACCCGATTCAGGCGTTTGCCGACAACGGTTACGCGGTGCCAACCACCTGGGAAGAGCTGACTGCACTGAGCGACAAGATCATTGCTGACGGCAACGGGAACCCGTGGTGCATCGGGATCGAGAGCCAGGCGGCCGATGGTTGGGTCGCAACCGACTGGCTGGAGGACATTCTCCTGCGCACGGCGTCGCCTGAGGTGTTCACTCAATGGACCAACCATGAGATCCCATTCAATGCCCCTGAGGTGCTGAATGCGGCAAACATCATGGCCGACGTTTGGTTCAAGCCGGACTACGCCTACGGGGGTAGCACCTATATCAACCAGACGTGGATCGGAGAGGCACAGGATCCGATGTTCGCCGAGGGCGGACCTCAGTGCTGGATGCAGAAGCAGGCAGCCTGGATCGGCGGCTTCTGGGGTGCCAACCGTGACCAGACGAGGACATTCCAGGACGACCCCGACAACCCGCCGCAGCCTCTTCCGCAGGACCAGTGGGTGAACATCCCGGGAGAGGACGTTGGGTTCTTCTACTTCCCGGAGATCGACCCGGCCTTCGGCAAGCCAGTGCTTGGCGGAGCCGACATGTTCGTGATGTACACCGACCGGCCTGAGGTGAGAGCCCTAATCGAATGGCTGGCCACGCCCGAGTCGGCCGCGGGCTGGATCGAGCAGGGTGGCTTCTTGTCACCTCTGACCACGGTCTCTGCTGATTCGTACGTGTACCCCAACGACCAGTTGTCGGTCATGGTGTCGGAGGCGACAGCAGTCGGCTTCGATGCGTCGGACCTGATGCCGGCTTCGGTCGGACAGGGAACGTTCTGGAGCGGCATGCTCGATTGGGTGGCAGCCAATGGTGAGAACACCGAGGAGGTCTTCCAGTCGATCGAGGACAGCTGGCCTGCCGGCTAAACCGTCCCGAGCCGACTCGTTGATCGAGCTATGACTAGGGTCCCGGGGGCGCAACCCCCCGGGACCCTTTTTCCTTAGGAGCGAGCTTGGCGGAAGTTCTGAAGGCTGCCCCAGCGCCGCAGGCGGGCATGAAAGTGCTGCGAGCCGTGCTGGTTGCGGGAGTGGTAGTTGTTTTGCTCTATCTGGGTCTGCGCTTCCTGCGGAATCCGGAGGCCCTCGCCGGCATGAGCCCGACCGTGTCCAAGGTGTTGCAGGGGCTGGTGGCAGTCGCCCTCGGAGTTGGCGGCATCTGGGCGCTCTACTACGCCGGCAACTCGATCATCGAGGCTTTCCCACCGCGCGTCGCAGCCTCACTCCGCCCCTACCTATTTGTGCTGCCGGCGATTGTGGTCGTGGGGCTCTACTTGATCTATCCAACCATCGGCACTGTGGTCCAGAGCTTCACGGAGGTCCCGGAAGGTGCTGGGCCCCTCACCAACTACCAGAACGCCTTCACCAACCCCGAGGTCATTCAGGCACTACGGAACAACCTCATTTGGCTGCTGGTGGCACCTGCAGCAGCTGTGCTGATCGGCCTGGCATTTGCCGCCCTGGTTGACAGGATCCGGCGGGAGTCGATCGCCAAGAGCTTCGTATTCCTGCCTTTGGCAATCTCATTCGTGGGGGCGTCGGTCATATGGAAGTTCGTCTATGCATGGAAGCCGCCCGGCCAACCCCAGATCGGGATCCTCAACGCCATTTGGGTTCGAGCGGGCCAGCTGTTCGTGAACTTGGGGTGGGTTGAGGAAGTCGAGCCGATCCCATGGCTTCAGACCATCCCTCTCAACACTTTCGCCATGATCGCGATCATGGTCTGGCTGCAGGTCGGCTTTGCCATGGTGGTGCTTTCGGCTGCCATCAAGGGTGTCCCGCGGGAGCTGACCGAAGCCGCCCGGATCGACGGTGCTACCGAGCTGCAGTCGTTCCTACGGGTGACCGTCCCGACTATTCGGGGCTCGATCATCACCGTCTATACCACCATCGCCATCGCCGTGCTGAAGGTGTTTGACATCATCTTCGTGATGACGGGTGGCAACTTCGACTCATCCGTGGTGGCGGTGCGCATGTACGACGAGATGTTTCGGTTCCGCAACTTCGGCCAAGCCACAACCATGGCGGTGCTGCTGCTCGTGGCCGTGATCCCGATCATGGTCGTGAATATCCGCAACCTGCGGCGTCAAGGAGTCGGGGCATGACCGCCGAAGCGACCACCACCAAGTCTTCGGCCACCAAGCCGAACTCGGCATATGCCGAGCGGACCGATACCGGCGGATGGTTGGTGAAGCTCCTGGTCTTTCTGATCGTTGCTGCTTGGACCATTCCGACGTTGGGGCTGTTGGTGAACTCCTTCCGAACCTCGGTCGAAAGCAGCACCACTGGGTGGTGGACGGCGATCTTCAGCCCCTTCAGCACCGAGTGGACGCTCGCCAACTATCGGCAAGTTCTTACGACCGACGGCATGCTTGATGGCTTCATCAACAGTCTGATCGTCACCATCCCGTCGACCATCATTCCAATAACGATCGCGGCCTTCGCGGCGTACGGGTTCGCCTGGATCAAGTTCAAAGGCCGCAGTCTCATGTTCGCCACCGTGGTTGGGCTCTTGGTGGTGCCGTTGCAACTCTCCCTCGTGCCGTTGCTGAAGATCTATCAAGCCACCGGTTTGACCGGGAGCTTCATCGGCATCTGGCTGGCCCATACCGGGTTCGGTCTGCCGCTGGCCGTCTTCCTTCTCTACAACTACATCTCCCAGTTGCCAAAGGACATCTTCGAGTCGGCCTACATCGATGGTGCCTCACCATTCACCGCCTTCACCCGGCTCGTCCTCCCGCTCTCGATCCCCGCCCTGGCCTCCTTTGCCATCTTCCAATTCCTGTGGGTTTGGAACGACCTTCTCGTCGCCTTGGTGTTTCTGGGCACCTCCTCCGATGTGTCGGTCCTCACCATTGAACTTGCGTCGATCGTGGGCTCACGCGGTGAGGCATATCACCTCCTCACCGCAGCGGCGTTTGTCTCCATGCTGCTGCCCCTGATCGTGTTCCTCTCGCTGCAGCGCTTCTTCGTCCGCGGGATCCTGGCGGGCTCCGTCAAGGGCTGACAGCAAGGTGAGCGAGGCCTTCGACTCCTCGCTGTTGCTCGCCTTCGACGGCTTGGAGCCGCCCGGGTGGGTTATGGACCTCCTGGATGAAGAGGTCAATGGCTTCACCTTGTTCGGAGTCAATATCGAGAGCGCCGCGCAGGTGGCGGCCGTCACCAAGCTGCTTCATGGAGCCGGCGCGCTGCCCCGCCTGATTGCCACCGACCAGGAGGGCGGCCAGCTCAACGCCTTCGGTGACGGCACTCCCTTTGCCGGGAACATGGCACTCGGTGCCGTGGGGGACTCGGACCTGGCCCGGAGAGTCGGCCGGGCCACCGGCCAGGAGCTGCGATCGGTCGGCATCACCGTGGACTACGCGCCGGTGTGCGACGTCGCCAGCAGACCGGGCAATCCTTCGCTCGGCATCCGCTCTTTCGGGGAGAACCCGATCCAGGCTGCCGCGCTGGCGGCGGCCATGGTGGGTGGGCTCCAGGCAGGCGGTGTTGCCGCCGTGCTCAAGCACTTCCCTGGCAAAGGTGAGGCCGAGGTCGATCCCCACTACGAACTGCCGGTGCTCGACCTCGACCGCGAGCGCTTCGACCAGGTCGAGTTCCCCCCGTTCCAGGCCGGCATCGCCGCCGGCGCCCGCATCGTGATGATGGGTCATTACGCCTCTCCCCGCCTGACGGGTCGACGCGATCTGCCCGCCAGCCTGTCGTCGGTGATGGTGGACGGAGTCCTGCGGGGTGAGCTGGGCTTCGAGGGAGTGGTCATCACCGATGCCCTCGACATGGGAGCGGTGCAGAGCGAAGGGGGGGTGGAGGTGGCCGCGGCCATCGCCGCTGGAGTCGATCTGCTGCTGTGCGGCAGGGACCCCGAGGCTCAACAGAACTTGCGGGAGAGGCTGGCGAAGGCGGCGGCGGACGGTCGGATCACCACTGATCAGCTGGCAGCGACGAGAGCCAGGCTCGATCGACTCCGCCGATGGCTGGCAACATTGCCGGTACCCGGCGTCGAGGTGATCAGATCGGCTGAGCACCTGGCGATAGCCGAGGAGCTGGCGCGGCGCTCGATCACCCTCGTACGAAACGAAGAGCGGCTGCTTCCGCTGCGTCCCGGGCCGGAGGATCGGATACTGGTGATCGTCCCTGAGACCAAAGACCTGACTCCGGCCGACACGTCATCGCGTGAGAAGCCGGGGGACCACCTGGTGGCGGCGCTGCGGGCTCGTCATCCTCGGGTCGAGCTCATGACCCTGGGCCACTCTCCTGCTCCACCGGAGGTGGCCGCCGTCATCGCGGCGGCGGCCGAAAGCGATGTAATCGTCGCTGCGACCATGTCAGCCAATCCTGGCCAGGCTGCGCTCATCGATCGCCTCGCCAACGCC
>DATBKE010000002.1:0-10252 GCA_036556085.1 Acidimicrobiia bacterium
TGTGAAATCGGGCACATCGCCTTTCCAGGTTCGACCGTTCCAAACGATGCCGGGACGAGTGGCGTCCCAAGGGCGCCCATCGGCGTCGGCCGAGGCCCGGTTGTAGAGCACCCGCCGGTTGGCGGGCCACGACCACGCCCAGTTGTGAAAGAAGCCGAGGCCAGTGGGGTCGTCCGTTCCCCGCCGGTCCATCATGTTGCCTTCCTCGGTCCAGGAGCCGGTATAGAGCCAGTTGCCGATGGCGGTGGTGCCGTCGTCCTGGGCGTCGTTGAAAGTGGAGAGTTGAGCTCCGGTGGTGAGGTTGCGCCCGTTGATTTCCCGTGACACCTCCTCGAGGGGCGGGTTGTTGGGATTGGAGTAGGGCCAGTCCAGGTCGAGGATGGGATCGGGAAAGGCGCCGCCTTCGGAGCGGTAGAGACGTTGCAGGCGAAGAAACAACTGGGACAGGATGTAGGCGTCATCTTTGACATCGCCTTCGGCCGGGAGAGCGGCGTGTTTCCACTGGGTCCACCGTCCGGAGTTGACGAAAGCCCCTGCTTTCTCGATCCAATGGGTAGTGGGAAGGAAGAAGACCTCGGTATCAACCGACCCCGGGTCGATTCCGTCTCCATGCCAGAACTCGGAAGAGGCCGTGGGAAACGGATCCATTACGACCAGCCATTTGAGCTTCGATAAGGCTTGGATGACACGGTTGGAGTCGGGGCCAATGTTCACGCTCGACATCCCACTGTTGAAGAGCCCGTGCAAACGTCCTGCCAAAGCCTCGGCGTAAAAGGTCATCCAGGACCAGTTCTTGTCGGGCTTGGGGAGATAGGAGTAGTGGAAGTCGTTCGAAGCCCGCGCCGAGTCGCCGTACCAAGCCTTTAACAGGCTGATCATGAACTTGCGGTAGTTCGAACCGAAGAAGTTGATCGAGCCCGCGTCCATCTGGGTAAGCGAGGCCGGAGTCTCGTACTGGTCGAGGGTTTCCATCCCCGGACGGGGGATCACGAGGTAACCGGGGAGGATCTCCCACGATTGGGCGTTGTCGGTGTTGCCCTGAATGTTGGCGTGCCCGCGCTCGGCGTTCATGCCCCCACCGGGTCGACCCATGTTCCCCAACAGAAGCTGGACGATGGCGGCGGCGCGAATCATCTGTGATCCCTGGGTGTGGTGGGTCAAGCCCACCGCATAGACGATGTTGCCGACCCTTTCGGGGACGCCGGTGGCCGCGAATTCATCGGCGATGGCGAGGAATTCGTCCGCAGGAATCCCGGTGACCTCCTCGACCACCTCCGGCGTGTAGCGGGCGTAATGCTGCTTTAGAAGCTGAAACACCGAGCGCGGGTGCTGAAGCGAAACATCTCGAACCGCGAAGCCTTCCGACGGCGGCGCCTCCACCTCGCCTTCCGTGGGTGCGGGCGCCGCCATTCGTTCGTAGTCCCAGGTAGAGGTGTCGTATTCACGCGCCGCCTCGTCGTATCCGGAGAAGAGACCATCCTGGAACGAGAAGCCCTCGGCCACCACGAAAGAGGCGTTGGTGTGAAGCTTGACGTACTCGTCGTGATAGAGCTGGTTCTCGAGGATGTGTCGGATCATTCCCCCGAAAAAGGCGACGTCGGTGCCGGCCCGGATGGCCACCCATTTGTCGGCCGTGGCGGAGGTGCGGGTGAAGCGGGGATCGACATGAATGATCCGAGCCCCGCGGTGGTCGCGGGCGTGGAAGGCCCACTTCCAACCGCATGGGTGGTTCTCGGCCGGGTTGGCGCCAATCACCAAGAACAGGTCAGAGTTCTTGAAGTCCACCCAATGATTGGTCATAGCCCCCCTTCCAAACGTGGCGGCCAAACTGACCACCGTGGGGCCGTGTCAGAGACGGGCCTGTTGCTCTAGGCCCACCACCCCCAATGCCCGCATCATTTTGGTGACGAGGTAACCCTCCTCATTGGTGATCGTGGCACCACCGCCCCAGGCAAAACCCTCATTGCGGTTGACGGTATTGCCATCGGCATCAGTGGCGACGAAGCGCTCGTCGCGGGCGGTCTTCATCAATCGGGCTAGTCGATCGAGAGCCTCGTCCCAGGAGATCCGGGTCCATTCGCTCGCCCCGGGAGCCCGGTAGCGCGGGTACTGAATTCTCTCCTGGGAGAGGGCAAGCTGCATGGTGGCGGCACCCTTCGGGCATAGCGATCCCCCATTTACCGGGCTGTCGGGGTCGCCCTCGATATGGATCAGATGAGGGGTGGTGTTAAAGCTCTGGGTCTCCCCCACACCGCCGACGTAGGCGATCATGGAGCAGCCGACGGCGCAATAGGGGCAGACCGAACGAACCTCGCTCGCCCGGCTGATCTTCAATTCTTTGATCAGAGATCGGGCTGGTCGCAGGTCAAAGCCCAGACTCGACCACGCCAGGGTTCCCGCTACCCCCCCTTGCAAAAAGGACCGTCGGGTTACCTTCATAATCGGCAATACGTCGGGACGCGAATATCGGGTCGGGGAATACCCCTAACTGTTTGGCTCGAAACCTTCCCGGCCCCGCCTGAATCGGTGGCCTAGGCCCTTACTAGACCCGCAACACCTCGGTCGCTCCGAAAGTGAGCTCGCCCCCGTGAGCATCGACGGTCACCGTGTCCCCATCTGAGAAGTCGCCGGCGAGGATCTTCATCGCCAACGGGTCGGCAATCTGGTGCTGGATCACCCGCTTCAAAGGCCGGGCCCCGTAAACCGGGTCAAAACCTTCCTCGGCCAGGAGCGCCTTGGCGGCGTCGGTCAACTGGAGGTCGATATGACGATCGGCCAGCCGACCGCGCAGTTCCTCGAGCTGGATATCGACGATCTCCCGCAGCTGCTCTATGGTCAGACGCCGGAAGACAATCATGTCGTCGACCCGGTTGAGGAACTCGGGCCGGAAATGAGATCGCACCGCCTTCATCACCCGTTCCTCGACCACCTCGTCAGGCAGATCCTCCTGGATGAACTCCGACCCGAGGTTCGAGGTCATGATCAGGACGGAGTTGGTGAAGTCGACCGTACGGCCCTGGCCGTCAGTCAGTCGCCCGTCGTCGAGCAGCTGTAACAGCACGTTGAAAACGTCCTGATGGGCCTTCTCCACTTCGTCGAGCAGGATCACCGAATAGGGGCGCCGACGTACGGCCTCGGTGAGCTGGCCACCTTCGTCGTAGCCGACATATCCAGGAGGAGCACCGATGAGGCGGCTGACCGCGTGCCGTTCCATGTACTCGGACATGTCGATGCGCACCATTGCCCGCTGGTCGTCGAAGAGATACTCAGCCAATGCCCTCGCCAGCTCGGTCTTCCCGACTCCGGTCGGCCCCAGGAACAAGAACGACCCGATCGGCCGGTTGGGGTCGGCCAGGCCGGCCCGGTTGCGGCGGACCGCATCCGCCACCGCCGACACCGCCCGATCCTGGCCAATCACCCGCCGGTGCAGCTGCTCCTCGAGATGGATCAGCTTCTCCATCTCGCCCTGAACCAGCTTCGAGACCGGGATCCCGGTCCAGCGGGCCACCACCCCCGCCACGTCCTCGTCGGTGACCTCCTCGGACAGCATCCGTCCCTCGGAATGGAGCTTCTCTAGGTCCTCCTGCTTGCGAGCAAGGTTGGCTTCGAGCTCGCGCATTGTCCCATACCGAAGCTCTGCGGCTCGGGCCAAGTCTCCCTCGCGCTCAGCCCGTTCAGTAAGGCTCCGATTCTCTTCGATCTGCTCCTTGATCGCCCGGATCGAAGCGATCGCCTCCTTCTCCAGGTTCCAGCGGGCGGTGAGACCGTCGATCTGCTCGGAGAGGTCGGCCAGTTCCTTTTCGAGGTTGGCAAGACGTTCTTTGGAGGCAGTGTCCGACTCTTTCTTCAATGCTTCTCTTTCGATTTCGAGCTGGATCCGGCGACGGGTGAGCTCGTCGATTTCTTCGGGCATCGAATCGATCTCGATTCGGAGACGGGAAGCAGACTCATCGATGAGGTCGATCGCCTTGTCGGGGAGGTGGCGAGCGGTGATGTAGCGATCGGACAGCACGGCCGCCGCCACTAGGGCGGAGTCGGTGATACGCACGCCGTGATGGACCTCGTAGCGCTCCTTCAAACCGCGCAGGATCCCAATGGTGTCAGAAACGTTTGGCGCGTCGACCAGCACCGGCTGGAAGCGCCGCTCGAGGGCGGCATCCTTCTCGATGTGCTTTCGGTACTCATCGAGCGTCGTGGCGCCAATCATCCGCAGCTCGCCGCGGGCGAGCATGGGCTTGAGCATGTTCGAAGCGTCCATGGCCCCTTCGGCGGCGCCAGCGCCGACGACGGTGTGGAGCTCGTCGAGAAAGGTGATGACCTGCCCGTTCGAGGATTTGATTTCATTGAGCACCGCCTTGAGGCGTTCCTCGAATTCTCCCCGGTATTTGGCGCCGGCCAGCATCGATCCCAGATCGAGAGCAACGATGCGGCGGCCCTTCAAGGACTCGGGAACGTCGCCGTCAGCGATGCGGCCGGCCAGGCCTTCGACAATCGCGGTCTTGCCCACCCCGGGCTCACCGATCAGAACCGGGTTGTTCTTCGTGCGTCGGGAGAGGACCTGGATCACGCGTCGTATCTCCTCATCGCGGCCGATGACGGGATCGAGTTTGCCCTGCTCGGCGACGGCGGTGAGGTCGCGCCCGTACTGCTCGAGGGCTTGAAAAGTCGCTTCCGGGTCGGCGGTGGTGATGCGCTGGTTGCCTCGAAGGCCCTTGAGGGCGTCAAGGATGGCGTTCTTGGTTACGCCGAGATCGCGCAGCGCCTTCCCTGCGGCGTCGGCGCTTTCGGCTACCCCGAGAAGGAGATGCTCGACGGAGATGTAATCGTCGCGGAAGTCGGACCGATGCTGATCGGCCACCTCGAGGACCCGAGCCAGGTCCTGAGTCATCTGCGGCTCGGCTCCCCCGTAGACCTGAGGCAGCTTGTTGAGTTCGACTTCGGCCGCTTGCCGAACGTCGTTAGGGGCTGTGCCGAGAGCCTGTAACACCGGCAGGACCAGCCCCTCGGTTTGGGCGACCAGCGCACGAAGCAGATGGGCGGGATAGATGCCGCCGTGATTGCGTGCGGTGGCTTGATCGCGGGCCGCGACCAACGCCTGCTGGCTACGCGTCGTCAGCTTGGAAAGATCCATGGATCAAGCCAACTTTAGGAGCGAACCCAGGGTTCGCAGATTGGCCCTCCCTATCTGTGAGCCCACAGAATCGATTCAGTCAACGGAGAACGGGGGCCAAAGAAGGCTCTACCCGCACGTTGCGGTGGTCGAGTGCTTGACCGCATTGATTGCAACACATGACTCCCTCCATGATCTCGCCGCAATCGAGGTGACGAAGTGGTCGGACAAATCGCTCATCGGGGGCGTTCCACTTGTCTCCCCAGCGACGGAAAGCCACCAGTACGTCGAGAAGATCCTTGCCCTTCTCCGTCAAGACGTACTCGTGACGGGGAGGTCGCTCCTCGTAGAGGCGGGTGACGAGGATTCCAGCCTGAACCAGCCGCGAGAGGCGGTCGGCGAGAACGTTGCGGGCGATTCCGAGGTCCTTCTGAAAATCGTCAAATCGCTTGATCCCCAGGAAGGCATCGCGAAGGATGAGAACCGTCCATTGATCACCAACCAGCTCAGCCGTATTGGCGACGGAACACTGCAGATCTTCGAGGCTCTTCCGTGCTGGCATTCAGCGCAGTCTACCGGCTGAGTTGCTTTACGCAACTCACTCTGGTAGGGTCCGTCTCATGAAGCAACTCACTCCCCTGGAAGGGTTCGTGCTCTCGGTGGGTCACGGTGCGCGCCGGAAACGGATACAGCGGGCCCTGGTGCCCGAAGGTGCCTTTCTCCCCATCGACCTCGATTTGGCAGACGTGATGAGAGATCTCGATCCCGGCATGATCGCCTGGAATCGAGGCCCCGAGGCCACCTGGTTTTAGGACGAGACGAAGCGGACGATCCTCTCTCGAAGGCGATCGGTGTCCGGCGGGACCCTCATCGAAGCGAGCCCGGCATCAGCCACCCCGACCGGAATCAAACCACCACGTCGGCGTTCCACCAAAGCGGTCACGAAATCGGTAGTGAACTCGGGATGACCCTGGAATCCCAGAATGTGTTCGCCAACCGCCACCATCTCGACTGGGTTGGAATCGGCGCTCGCCAGGACCCGCATACCCGGAGCTAGATCGACGATCTGGTCAGCATTGCAATGCAGGATTCTTAGGGAATCGCCATCGACCATTTCCGCTTCTTTGATCCCCACCTGCCAGCCTTGCGGTGCTCGGATCACCCTGCCTCCTAAGGCCTCTCCGATCATCTGCGCCCCGAAGCAGACGCCGACATACTTACGGCGCTCGGCGTCGATACGCCGCACCAGCTCTTTGAATCGATGTATCCACTCGATGTCGTCGTATACCGAGAGTCGCGAACCGGCGCCAACCCAAGCGTCCATCGATTCCAGATCCGACGGGAACTCTCCGACGGTGAGATCGAAGGGGCGAATCTCGGCGTCGGGCAGCAATTGGGAGAACATGTCCGGGTAGTCGCCAAAATCGCGACGAAGGTCGGACGAAATGTGGTCGCTGAGGAGAAGGCCGAGTCGCAGGGTCACTCCCCAATAAAGACGGTCTTGAACTCGCTGTACTGCTCAAGGGCGGCCATACCTTGCTCGCGCCCGAAGCCCGACTGCTTGACACCACCAAACGGAGCCTCGATATGAACGCTCGACGACGAATTGATCGAGATCATCCCGGTCTCGATCGCCTTGGCCACCCGCAAAGCCCGACCAATGTCTCGGGTCCAGAGCGATCCTGAGAGCCCGTAAATGGAATCGTTGGCCAGTCGAACTGCCTCTTCTTCGTTGTCGAAGGGGATGATGCCGACCACCGGCCCGAAGATCTCGTCCTGCATCACCCTCATCTTTGTGTCGACGTCGAGCATCACCGCCGGAGTCAGAAAGTTTCCGGGCAGATCAGGCTGCTCGCCTCCCACCGCAACGGTGGCTCCTTCCCCCCGACCGATGTCGAGGTATTCCGCGACTTTCTCGCGATGGGTGGCAGTGATGAGCGGGCCCATTTCGGTTTGCTCGAGGCTGGGATCACCGAGGTTGATTGCCCTGGTGGCCGCAACGAAGCGCTCCACCACCTCGGAGTAGACACCACGCTCGACGAGCATCCGGCTTCGGGCGCAGCAGTCCTGACCGGCGTTGTCGTACACGGACCAGAGGGAAGAGGCGACGCAAGCATCGAGATCGGCATCTGCAAAGACGACGTTCGCCGACTTACCTCCCAGCTCCAGCGACACGCGCTTGATGGTGGCCGCCGCCGCCTCCATCACCCGCCGACCGACCTCGGTCGAGCCCGTGAACGAGATCTTAGAAACCAAAGGATGGTTGATAAGGGCCTCGCCGGCCACGGAGCCCTGCCCGGTGACAACATTCAAGACTCCATCGGGGAGCCCTGCCTCGAGCGCCAGTTCGACCAGAGCGAGAGCAGAAAGCGGTGTCACTTCTGCTGGCTTCAAGACGACGGTGTTTCCCATCGCCAGGGCGGGAGCAACCTTCCAGCTGCCGATCACCATCGGAAAGTTCCACGGCACGATCGCTGCGCAGACCCCGATGGGATGGCGCCACGTGAGGAGGGTGCCTCGGGCATTACCAGGAATGGTCTGGCCCCCGAATTTGTCGGTGACACCGGCATAGAAGTCGAAGGTGGCGGCGACGGCCCCGATCTCGCCGCGAGCCGCGCTGATCGGTTTTCCGGTGTTCAGCGATTCGAGCCTCGCCAGCCGTTCGTGATCACGCCGGATTAAGTCACCAAGCCGCCTGAGGATGTCGCGGCGCTCCCGTACCGAGGAGCGGCTCCAGGCCCGAAACGCAACCCAGGCGCGCTGCACGGCTACGTCGACTTCAGCCGGACCGAAGGCCGGGACCTCCTCGATTGCCTCGGCCGTAGCCGGATTGAGCAGGACAGTCATCACCCGAGATCCCAAAACGGGCCTATCAGCCCGAGGTCCTCGAGGATTCTCTGGTTCTGCTCTCGGGTGTGAGGCTTCCAATCGGTCGCCAACCGATCCCCCCACCATGCCGTCGCGAGATCGGAAAGCTCGGAGGTAGAGAGAGTCGCCCCCCGCAGCCTCCCCCCCAGCCACCGGTTCAAATGTTCCTCCGACCGGAAGAGCAGCATCGTCCCTCAGGTATGGGTGATGTCATTCCACCACTGAGCCGCTGGCATGAGCACATGAAAAACCGAAGCCAGGTCATCAGGAACGCCCGCGGTGACCGATAGCTGAATCGGATCGGAGCAGTCCGGGCACACAGTCTCGATGACCGAATCAACCCCCAGGGCAGCTCCGATTCCGAAGGCATCCCAGGCACAGTTGCCAAACCAAATGCGATCCCCTGCATAGACCCTGAAGTCGGTGGCCTGCGCAGCAAAGGGGTTGGCCATCAGCAATTCGGTGGTCCCTTCGTCGAGGACGAGAGCGTGAGCCTCATGCAGCCGTCGCCATCCATCGCGAACTGCGTCTACCGGCTGACCCCGAGCCGCCGCCAACTCGTCAATCGAGGGGGCGCGACCGAGTTCGACGAAGAGTTGATAAGTGGCGTTTCTGAGCTCGAGATCGGATTGATCCAAGCCCTCGATCCTAGGACGAGACAGCTGCGCGGACTCTTCCGTACCGGAACCGGGAAATCCGCGCAGAAGGTTTAACCGCGAGGAAACGCTCTCGAAACACTTCGGGCTGAACGTATCGTCTCCCGATTCGAGGAGACGAGGTGAGCGAAGGAACCATTGCCTGGCTCTTGATCAGCTCCGCGCTGGTGCTGTTCATGACCCCCGGGCTGGCTCTTTTCTATGGGGGAATGGTCCGGTCGAAAAACGTTCTCAACATGCTGATGAAGAACTTCTTCACGATTGCGATCGTGACCGTGGTCTGGACCGTGATCGGTTACACGTTGGCCTTCGGCACCGACGTTGGCGGGTTTATCGGAGGATTGGATTTCTTCGCTTTGCGAGGAGTCGAGGGCGACAGTCTGCTCTTCATGGTGTTCCAGATGATGTTCGCCATCATCACCCCGGCCCTCATCTCGGGGGCGGTGGCGGAACGCATGAAGTTCTCCGCCTGGGTCTTGTTCACGACTTTGTGGGCATTGATCATCTATCCGATCGTCGCCCATTGGGGATTCGCCGCTGAGGGGTGGCTCTTCGCTTGGGGGGTCCGTGACTTCGCCGGAGGACTCGTGGTCCACATCAACGCCGGGATTGCCGCCCTAGCCCTGGTCTTTGCCCTCGGACCCCGGCGCGGGTTCGGAGCAGAGGTGATGCGCCCCCACTCCCTGCCCCTCACCCTGCTCGGGACCGGCATCCTCTGGTTCGGCTGGTTCGGCTTCAACGCCGGCTCCGCCCTCGCCGCCGATGGAATCGCGATCAGTGCCTTTGTCACCACTCAAATCGCCGCCTCGGTAGCCGCCCTGGGCTGGGTAGTCGCCGAGTGGATGAAGAACGGAAAACCCACGACTCTGGGCGCCGCCTCCGGCGCCGTGGCGGGGTTGGTTGCCATCACCCCCGGCGCCGGTTTCGTGTCACCAATGTCGGCGATTGTCATCGGGGCCGTAGCCGGATACCTCTGCTTTTTGGCAGTGAGTCTCAAGTTCCGTTTTGGCTACGACGACTCCCTCGACGTCGTTGGCGTCCACCTCGTCGGTGGCATCGTGGGCTCGGTCCTCCTCGGGGTGTTCGCCGAGAGCCGGATCAACCCGGCCGTGCCCGAAGGCCTGCTCTTCGGCGGGGCGAGCTTCTTTTTCAAACAAGTCGCGGCCGTGCTGGCGGTGATCGCCTTCACGTTCATCGCCTCGTACCTGCTGGCTCGAATTGTCAAGGCCATCACCGGCCTCAGGGTCGAGGAGAATCAAGAAACCGAAGGCCTCGACATCTCGCTCCACGAAGAGCGGGGTTACGTGTTCTCGGAATAGGAGAGTCTCTTGAAGCTGATCATTGCGTACGTCAAGCCCTTCAAACTCGAGGAGGTGAAGGACGCTTTGCGAGAGGTGGGAGTCACCGGGATGTCGGTCGGAGAGGTCCGGGGCTTCGGCCGCCAGTCGGGACAGACCGAGGTTTATCGGGGAGCTGAATACAAGGTGGAATTCGTTCCCAAGACCCGCATCGAGCTGGCGGTGGGAGATGAGGACGTCGAAGCGGTGGTGGCGACGATCGAAGGTGCCGCCCGCACCGGCGACATTGGAGACGGCAAAGTCATCGTTGTTCCCATCGA
>DATBKE010000003.1:0-2808 GCA_036556085.1 Acidimicrobiia bacterium
GTCTGTCGCTGAGACGGCGCTGCGCGAAGCAAGTCCGACTGCGGCGGCTTCAAGCACGTCGTAGGCCTCAACCTGCAGAACCCGCTGGAGTTCGGCAAGGCCTTCCTCGGGTGCGAGCTTGTCAATCATGCCGACAGCAGCCAAAGCACCCCCGAGGTTTACGGCGGCCCCAAAACAGCCGTGGACCCGCCTCGGACGGCCACCTGGCCTTTGTCTTTCCTTCGGTTTCCTCGGCAAGGTTGAGGAACTCTTGCGCCTTCTTCATGCACGCATTGTTCCAGACCCCGCCCGATTCATACCGGCTTACTTGCGCGGGACTTTCCTGACACGGAAGAGGCCACTGGTTCAAGTCCAGTAGGGCCACCCAATATCCTCTGGTCCAATGGCTTGGTCAAGCCCGTCCGCGGTTCCTCGCTCGCAACAATCCGATCACCATGATGACCAGCGGGATTAGGCAAGCAGCTGTCAACACCCAGCCCACATTTTGGAATCCGTACTCTTGCGTGAGGGCAATCGGCACGTATGCGGCGAGGGTGGCAACCACCCATCCGAGTCCAATCATTACCCGCCGTGCCCACTTCATGACCTAGAGGCCGCCTTCGGCTCAACGGTCTTGGTCATAGCCGGTCTAGCTGGGGCCGTGGACGTTGATCACCGGTGGTCCCTTTCCGGAACGGACCAATGACACGATTCCTGGTTCAGAAGACGGGTTGGACTCGCGATGGACCACGTTCTTCGGCACGTGGACGAAATCGCCTGGGCCTGCCTCCACCACGTCAGCCCCATCGGGTCCGAATTCAAAGAGCAATCTGCCAGAAATCACATAGACGTAGGTGTCGTAGTCCCCGTGGTGATGCCAGCCCGACGGTCTTAGGGGTGAGGTTCGTACCAGGCCGGCCCAAATACCTTCGGTGGAAAAAGCTTCTTCTCTCACCATGCCAGAGGTGGCGTCTGCCTCAGAAACGACCCGTTCCGCGGCCCGAACGACTCTTATGGGGTCCATCGGTCTCTCCTGTGGCCCTGACCATAGATTGGTGACTAGGGAGGAAGGCGTCCGCTGGTGGTGTACTGCAACCCGAGCGGGCTCGTCCACAAGTGATCGCCGTCTGGCAGGGGCTGATGTTCCCACCCCGCTCCATGTCTCACCCAATGATCGTGTCGACACAAGGGAACCAAGTTGTCGGTCTTGGTTTCCTTCACCTCGACCCAGCGCTTGCGGTGATCGAGGTCGCACTGGCTGGCTGGCATCCGGCACCCGGGAAAGATGCAACGAGGGTTCCTGTTCTCCACCTGCCGTCGCTGGGAAGCGAGCGGCCGACGTCGCGTGGTTCCTTCGGCAACGATTTTTCCATCGTGGGTGTCGGCAACGACATATCGCCACTGGGCTTCGGGCTGGCTCTCGGCGACCTGACGAGCGATATCGGCGACGACCGGTCCGTATCCACCCAGGTCCCCGGGATCGTTTGCCAGCTCGGCAAGCGTTGCCAGGTCAACATGGATGTCAACCAGCCCCTTGCCCTGTGCTCCCTTGGCGAGAGGATGACCAGCGAGCAGGTCCAGGAAGATGTCGGCTCGTAATTGATCAATGGTTCGACTGTCGCCTTCGCCGGTCAAACTCTTCGCCAAAGAGGTGATGTAGTCCATGGCGGCTTGAACGCGCTCGGGTGGCAAGTCGAGTCCCAATAGCGTGGCAGTACCGTCGGGATCAGGCTGGGCGACTACCCGGCGGTCGGATACGAGGCTTTCGTACCGGCGTTGGGCCTCTTCGGGATCGGCCTTGATACAGAGCTTTCTCAACAATGCCTGGAGCTGTCCTCCTGTGAGATTTCGAGCGACAGCGATGGTCCGCTCGATGACGAGTTGGCGGAGGTCATCCGGCAAATGGGCGGTACCGAATCCGAAAACCCTCGCCCTTCGAAGGTCGATTTGGCCACTATGTAATGAAGCGCCCAGCAGGGGAGTGCGCTCGAAGAGGTCAATGGCCGTTCCTAGCTCGATCTCGGCTGCCCGACGAGTAAGACGGAGTGCAGCCCTCAATTCAGAAACGACGAAAGCAAATTGCTCGCCCAGGTCCTCACCCTGATCGTGCTGCCAGATGGCGACCATGTCCGAGTACATCTCGGCCTGGTAGTAGGACACCATCCTTTGGTGTGCCTGCATCAAATAGACCCGATCGGCAGCCGTCAGGTCCCGCTTGGAGATGGTGGCCAAAAAGGCCGCCATTTCCGGCCCCGGTGTCAGCTCCGCCAATCGCTCTGCTGCTTGGCAGTCGAATTCCCTACTAGAACGCATGTTCGAATAATACCGATGACCTGTGACAATTACCACCTACATGCATTGGAATTTCGAAAGAAATTTGCCAAGAGAAATCGCTCTTCAGAGCGATGACGAGCCAGCAAGTATTCGACTTCTATGGCAAGATGAGTGAAGAGAGTTATCCGACAGGAGGCAGGATTAAGTGGCGATGTCAGCCGAGCACAAAGCGGCACTCGTGCAGGGTCGCAAGGAAGCCAAGGCGATTAAGTCATATCTCGAAGCATTAGCTGCGCGGAAACCGGGCCGGCCAGTGACTAAAGACAGCGTTGAAAAGAAGCTGGCGTCGATAGACGCCCGGTTGAAAGAGGAACGGGATCCTTTAAGAAGAGTCGATCTGCATCAGAGCCGGATCGAGGCCGAGGGATCCCTGACGTCGCTGTCTGACACGAGCGACATCGATTCTTTGGAGAAAGAATTCACCAAAGTGGCCAAGGCCTATGCCGACCGGAAAGGGATTTCCTACGCCGCTTGGCGTGGTGCTGGAGTACCGGC
>DATBKE010000004.1:0-24792 GCA_036556085.1 Acidimicrobiia bacterium
GGCGGCGGTTTCGGTGTTTGTTGCTGTCCCGGCGGGGGCGGCGGGGACCTTCACCGACGACGACGGATCCCCCCACGAACCCAACATCGAGTTCATCGCCGCCCAGGGAGTGACTGGAGGCTGCTCAACCCAGAACCCCGACCTCTACTGCCCCACCGATCTGGTCACCCGCGCCCAGATGGCCTCCTTCATCGCCAGAGCCCTCGACCTCCCCCCCACCGGCACCGACTTCTTCGTCGACGACCACGCCAACACCCACGAGGACAACATCAACCGGATCGCCGCCGACGGGATCACCGGCGGCTGCTCGACCCAGTTCCCCCAGTTCTACTGCCCCTCACTGCCCGTCACTCGAGCCCAAATGGCCTCCTTCATCGCCCGCGGCTGGGACCTGCCCCCCACCGGCACCGACTTCTTCACCGACGACGACACCTCCACCCACCAAGACAACATCAACCGGATCGCCGCCGCCGGGATCACCACCGGCCTCGGCGCCGGCACCTACCAGCCGAACGGGCTCGTCACCCGAGCCCAAATGGCCTCCTTCATCGCCCGCGCCATCCAATGGGACCAAACCAGCAGCAGCACCACCACCACAACCACCAACCCCCCCACCACCACGACCACCATGCTGGTATCCGAGCCGGATCAGGTGCACCTGTCATGGACCGGAGATGCGTCAACGACGATGACGGTGGTCTGGCACACTGGCAGCGGTGTCGGCCATCAGGTCCAATATCGCCCAACCGGGACCAGCGCTTGGTCGACGGTGACGGGCAGCTCGAAGGCTTCAGGGACGAGCGGTGCCTTGCATCAGGCCCAAATCACCGGGCTGACCGGCGACACCGCCTACGACTATCGGGTCCGGGCCTCCGGTGGGTGGTCGCAAGTGCGGTCGTTCCGTACGGCGCCGGCCAACGGCCCGCTCGAGGTCATCTACTTCGCAGACACCGGAATCGCTTGGCGTCTCGATGGCCTTACCACGGGTACCGAAGCGGTGCTCGACTCGATCGCTGCAGAGAACCCGACCCTCGTGTTGGGCGGCGGCGACTACGCGTACCTCGACACTGACAGTCGATTCTCCACCGTAGATGAGGGGATCGATGCATGGTTCAACCAGATACAGGATCTAGCCAGCCGGATCCCGATGATGCCGACCTATGGGAATCACGAGGTACTGCTCACGGAAGGATTCGATCCGTGGGCGGACCGCTTCGCGACCCCGACTGGCGTTGGTGGACCCATCGGGAGCGTGAACAGTCGGGGCAACTTCTCATTCGACGTCGGCAACGTGCACTTCATCTCGATTACGGCAGTGACGAACGGCCAGCCCCTCAGTGCTGGGCAAATCGACTGGATCACCCAAGATGTCGAGGATGCCCCCGCTGCCGGGGCTGATTGGATCATCCCTTACTTTCACTCGGGCCCATTCTCCAATGGGACCAACCACCCTTCGAATCTCGCCCTACGCAATCAGATTGGTCCTCTATTCGAGGACCTCGACATCCCGATAGCCCTCTACTCACACGACCAGTCGTATGAACGGACCTATCCCTTGGTCGATGCCTCCTCGACGATCTCCGGGAGCACCAACCAACGGACTTCGCACAGCCTGAGCTGTTACAGCCAAGCTGACGGAGTGATCTGGGTGAAGACCAGCCCGGCAGGGAAGCTCTCCAACATCAGCGGGACGTTCAGCCCCTGGGAGTCGGGTGGAGTCCCGACCTGGACGGCCGTCCGGGACAACACCCATCACCACTACCTAATGCTGGAGGTCGACGGAGACTCACTCCAGGTCACCGCCTACAACCTCACGAGCAACGGGACTCGCACCGTCGCGGACCAATTCCAGATTGGTGGGACCTGCTTAGGCAAGGACGCGGGTGAGGGCCCCGAGCCGGGCCCTCACTCGAGCATTTGGACTTCTAGTTCAGGCCCTGGGACTTCCAATCATCCAAGTCCACGAAACCGCCATCCCATCGGAAGTTCGCACCGGCTGAGAGTGAATACGTGTTGCCAGAAAACGAGTTTCCCCATGACGACCACACCTGATCCAAGTTGATCTTGGCATCGATTCCAGCCGCGGCACCCCCGCTCTGACTTATCACATTCCCGGACACTTTGAGGTTTCTCAACTCAGGACTGCAGTTCGTGACGGCATCTCGGTTGTTGTGATCCCAGTGGATACCACCAATGCCTTTTGCATTACCGGACAGTCGGTTTCCCGTGACCGAGACGTTGGGGCTGTTAGCCACCAGGATGCCGGCCTTGGCCATCCATCCGGGATGGTCATCGGCGGTGGCGTTACCGTCCACGCGGTTGTTGCGGATAGCTCCACCGCACGAGATCTCCATGACGATTCCGTTCCACGCGTTGCCGGTCACGGTATTGCCCTCAATCAACGCATTGACATTGTTGATGTCCACCCACAGGCCATTCCCGTAGTTGTGGTGAACGTTGTTGCCCCGGAGAACGAGGCTGTTCGTCTGAACGAACTTGCTCGCCCCTGCGTTGCTGTCTTCACCGCTCGTGTTGTTGTACGCAATTTCATTGTCTGCGACCAGGATGCCCGATCCAGAACCAGTAATTCCGTACACGCTGTTGTGATGGATGTAGTTCCCGATGATGTCGGACCCGGACATCGCTTTCAGACCAGTCTCGCCGTTGTCATGGATGTCGTTGTCCTGCACCAGCCAGTTGGAGCCGGTCATCACGGCTGCATCCTTGTTGGCGGGCCTGTAGTCGTAGATTTCGAAACCGCGCACCGTCACGTTGGAAGCTCCATCAGCGCGGAAGGCATAGGCCTTGCCATTCCCATCGAACTTGACCCCGCCTGCGGCGATGAACGTCTGGCCAGGCCGCGGATTGATCGAGACGCCTGTGTAAGTGCCAGGCTGGAAGAAGAAGGTGGCGCCGTTGCCCGCATCGGCAATCTTGGCCGCCACGTTGTCGCCAGGCCGGATCTCGATCGAGCCAGACGGACGGTTGGCCGACGGTGCTGCGGTCGTCGCTGTGGGCCTTGCCGTCGTCGTGGTAGTCGGCCTTGCTGTCGTCGGCGGTGCTACGGCAGTGGTCGTTGTAGCGGTGGCCTGCCCAGCAACCGGCTGAGCCACGTTTCCGACGGTGAAAGTGGCCGAGAAGCCCTTCTTCTGCCCATTGGCCAGCTCCACCACAGCCGTAACGGTGTGCTTGCCAGCGGGCAGCCGGAGCGGAAGCGCCAGCCGGGCGTTGCCGCTTGCGACGTCATATGGGGCATTCCTCTCGATTTGATCCGGAGTGCCCGTATGCCTCAGGTCGTCGATCCAGAACCGGACCACCCGCGGTCGCAAGTCTGTGATCAAAAAGATGTAGGCGGTCCTCCCCACCGTCCCGCCATCGAGACGCTTGGGTGAGGTCCGGTCGGCCTTTCCCGATACCCAGAACACGGTTCCGGTGGAATTCAGCCACGAAGGAGTCAGGACCGATTGCACCTGGCCGCTTAACGCAGCAGTCGGAATCGCTTGAGCCTGGGTGCCGGACAGCACCTCGACGCCGGACTGCTCCGGTCCGACCTGGACGATGGCCGCCATCGGCTCGAGCACCGAGGCGATCTGGGCGGCCTCGACCTCTTCGATGATCCCGGCGACGAAGTCCGGATCGGACCTCGTTTCTTGACCTTGGGCCCCGACGAATTCGCCAGAGGAAGGCCACATAGCAACGTAGACGAAGCCAGCCGAAAGAAGTCCAACTGTGAGGACGGCCAGCAACAAGCGTGCTGTGAGCGACATTGAATTACCCCCTTACTCCCTGTCGTCGGGGCGACGGCAGAACCGCACCCCCTTGGTCACGCTAGACGCTGTTCGCGTATCGGCCAAGTGGGGATCGCCCTCAACGATTTCATCCCAACCTGGCGGAAGTGACTAGCCCCAGTGGGAATCTTGATAGGTCGTTCGGCTCAAAAGCGAGGTCCCGTATTGTGAAAGGCCGGGTCGGGGTTAGCCTGAAAGCCAGGTCCGAGTAGGGAGTAGGGATGTTTCGCAGTGGGGCTGGGTGGGCACGCCGCGTCGCGGGTGCCATGGGACTGATCCTTCTAGTTGCGGCAGTCGTGCCGTTGGCAGCGGGGCCGGCGGTAGCCGTCGGCACGTTCACAGACGACGACGGGTCACCGCATGAGACGAATATCGAGTTCATCGCGGCGCGCGGGATCACTGGTGGATGCTCCACACAGAATCCGAATCTCTATTGCCCGGGCAATCCGGTCACACGTGCCCAGATGGCTTCTTTCATCGTGCGGGCCCTCAACCTGCCTGCAACTGGGACTGACTTCTTCACCGACGACAACGGCTCGCCGCACGAGGACAACATCAACCGCCTGGCGGCTGCCGGTGTCACAACCGGATGCACCACCCAGAATCCTCAGCTGTATTGCCCTGGGGACGGCGTAACTAGAGCCCAGATGGCAACGTTCATCAAGCGGGCGTGGGCCGTTCCACTGGCGGCGCTCGACTACTTCACGGACGACAACAACTCGAGCCATCAGCCGAACATCAACGCCATCCGAGAAGTCAACATCACCGGCGGCTGTTCGGTCCAGCACCCCAACCTTTTCTGCCCGAGCCAGATCGTCACCCGCGGACAGATGGCGTCGTTCCTGACAAGAGCCATCCAGTGGGCCGAGGCAGGTGCGACAACTACCAGCACCACCCAACCCGTCTCTGACATTTACGAGTTGAGAGTCAGTCCCTTCGACACTCGGGTTTCATCGGCGGCGCTGAATGGCCAGGTGCTGAGTGAGGATCAGTACATCTTCGTGCCCCAGTCCGACCCGGTGATCAACAGGGTGAGGTTCTGGATCGACGACCCGACGCGGGCCGGTGCGCCATACCGCGTTGAAAGTCTCGACCTTTTCGACCTCGAGGCAACCAAACCCAACGGAGATGCCTTCCCGTACGACACCTTCAAGCTGTCCAACGGCACCCATCGGATCGACGTCGAGATTCGAAGGAATGGCGATACCCCGGCCGACTTCGTCTATCGGTCGGCAACCTTCACGGTCCAGAACTCGCCGGGCCTGTGGTTGACCAAGTACAACGTCTCGTTTGAGCTGGCCGAAGGTGAGAGCGCTGGTCCCCTGACGAACGTGGTTGTGAGGACCAACAATGGGACGAGCACGGCGTGGCAGGCCTCAGCATCCGGCGATACCAGCTGGCTGACGATTTCCACCAGTGGGACCACTAATCACCCAATCTCCATCTCAGCTTCGGCCGTCGGCGCTTCGCCCGGAATGCATCAAGCATTGGTGACGATCACTGCCCCGGGCTACAAGACGGCGCAGCTGACCGTGACAATGAACGTGTCAGGAGGCGGTTGAACCACGGCTGGAAGCCGGCCGGCTCCTTAGTTGGCCGGCTTCTGCCCCAGTGCTTACACGTTCGCCCTCCTCCATACCGGTAGGTTGACGCTGGAGGTGGGCCCATGACTGCCATGGCAGGCAGGGGGTTGGCTACACGAGCTCTGTCTTTCTGGCGGAACGCAGTCCCGACTGATCAGCTTGCACCTTGGCTGACTTTGACCGAGATTTGCGCCCACCGACCAGAGTTCCATACATGGTGAATCCCGATTCCGCTGAAGGCAGGTTCTTCCCGAGAGTGCTTGCTCATCGCTTTCCGTGGCTTTTCGGACCGGGAACCGGATTCGGATCCAGGGTTGCCAACGCCGCGACCTGGGCCTTCCTGTTGCGCATAGCCTTCAAGGTCCTCGATTTCATTCGGACGGTGGTACTCGCCCGATTGATCGCCCCCGACGACTTCGGCTTGATGGGGATTGCGATGCTCGTCATCTCACTGGTGCAGGCCTTCACCTCTTTGGGGCTCAGCTCGGCCCTGGTTCAGCGGAAGGATGAGCTCGAGCCCGAGTACCTGAATACCGCTTGGACGGTGGAGATCATCAGAGGTCTCTCACTGGGAGTTCTACTGCTTGTTAGCGCCCCATTGGTCGGGGTCTTCTTCGATGCACCCGAGGCAGCGAGCCTGACCCAGCTCATGGCTATAGGTTTGATGATCGGGGGGTTTGCCAACGTGGCCGTGGTGGCCTTCGACCGCAATCTCGAATTCCAACGTCGATTCATGTACCGTCTCGTGCCGAACCTCGCCGACCTGATCGTGTCTGTTGGATTGGCATTGCTGCTGCGCAATGCCTGGGCACTGGCGGCCGGTTGGGTCGTCAGCAGGCTCGCCACCGTCATTGCCAGCTACGTGGCCCACTCCTACCGGCCCAGGCTGCGTTGGGACCAGGAACGCGCGGCAACCCTCCTTCGTTTCGGGATCTGGTTGCTCGGCTCCCAGATCCTCATCTACCTCATGCTGAACCTCGACGACATCTGGGTCGGACGGCTCCTCGGCGCGACCGCTCTCGGCTTCTATCAGATGGCGTTCACCTTGTCGCAAGTGATGACCACCGAAGTGACGTCGGTGGTCAACAGCGTGGCCTTTCCTGCCTACGCCCGACTGCAGGACGACACTCCGCGGCTGCGGCGCGCCTATCTAGGGAGCCTCCAGTTCGTAGCATTCGTGAGCTTTCCCATGGCGGCCGGTCTGTGGTTCGTTGGCGAGCAGGCGGTCGAGACCCTGCTCGGAGAGAAGTGGCTCCCCGCCCTACCCGCCTTCTACGTCCTGCTGATCTGGGGATTGATCAGGTCACTGCTGGCCACGACGGGGCCGCTGTTCCAGGCCGTCGGACGACCTGGCATTGCCACCCGGATCCAGGTCTTCCAAGTGGTCCTTCTCGCGGTTGCGATCTTCCCTATGACCAATGAGTGGGGGATAGTTGGGGCAGCTTGGGCGACCGTCGTAGCGGCAGTTGTCCCCGACGCAGTCGCTCTAGTTCGGGCATCCAGGATCACAGCGGCCACGCCACGCGAGATCATGCCGGTCATTCTTGTTCCCCTGTTCCAAAGCGCACTGATGTACGCGTTGCTGCTGGGACTACGGGAATGGGGCTTCTCAGACGGTGCAGTCGTCCTCTTTTGGGCACCGGTCGTGGGCATCGTCACCTATGCGCTCATGACGGTCGCCAGCAGGCGGCTATTTGGGTACGCGCGAGAAGGACTCCTACCGAGAGGCGGCGGGACTCAACCCTCCAAGACCTGAGGCTCGAGACTCAATTTCAACTCCCTTGGACGTGCTCTACCCACTGGTCGGCACGCAGCGTCTCACCCTCCCATCTGAACCGCGCCGCCGATCCGATCTCATAGTCGTTGGACTCGAATCGGTTTCCCCAAGAATCCCACACCTGAGGTCGGTCAATCGTCGCCTCGATGCCAGCAACGAATCCCTCAGACTGCTTCATCGTATTCTCGTGGACCCAGAGGTTCTGCAGGGAGGGGTCACATCGATCCACCGCGTCGCGGTTTGGATGTTCCCAATGGATCGCACCAATGCTCTTGAAGTTGCCCTCCAGAGTATTCTCGACCACCTCGACGCCCGGTGAGTTGGATATGTAGATAGCAGCGTTTTGGACTCCGTCGAGACGGTCGGTGCCGAACCCGTTGGCCTCGAGGTAATTCTCTCTCACCGTTCCACCGCAGGAAATCTCCACAAAGACGCCGGCAAGGTCGTTGGCGACGAGTGAGTTGCCCTCAACCACGGCGCCAATGTTGTTGATGTCGAGCCATAGGCCATTGCCCAGGTTGTGATGGACCTCGTTGCCGTGGAGCAAAAGGTCGGTCGTGTGGACGAACTTTGTGCCGCCGAGCTCGCCCCCGCCTGCACCTTCAAGTGCATTGCAGGCGATCTCGTTTCCCTCGACCACCAAGTCGCTGCCTGATCCATTCATTCCATATCTGTCGTTGTGATGGATGGAGTTGCCTCGAACTATCGAACCGCTGACCACTCGAACACCGGTCTCGCCATTCCCGTGCACCTCGTTGCCCTGAACGATCCACTCGGAGCCGCCTTCCTCTGCATGGATGGCGGCATCGCGGCTTGGTGGCTGATAGTCGGTGATCTCCAGTCCTTCAATGGTCACGCTCGAGGCAGACGACCGGAACGCGAAGGGCGCCCCATCGCCATCGAGAACGGCACCGGCAAGCCCCACGAAGCGCTGCCCGCTTACCGGAGAAGCGGACTGTCCTACGTGCAGGCCAGCATCAATGACAATTGTGGCGCCAGGGCCAGCCTCGTCAACGAGATTCTGAAGGGACTGCCCTACTACGAGATGCAACGCGGACTCAGGAACAATGATGTCGCTGCGGTCCGGCAATGTCGGAACAAACTCCTCAGAGCAGAAGCGTCGATTGTCCGTGATGCCATCAGCCCGAAGCCCTACAAGTTCGAGAAGGCGAACTCTTGTCGCCGGTATTGCGATAGTCAGGCCCCCTAATAGAGCTAACGAAGCCAGCCCGATCGTGATCTGTTTGGCGCGTCGTGACACTTGCAGCTAATCGTGCCCTAGATGTCGGTCCACTCGGATTGAACCTCGACCTTTGATGCGAGGAGCTCGGTCAAGCCGAGCCGGAGGCACAACAGCCTCCGAAGGAGGTGCACCTGACCGACTGGGCGGACGCCCCCCCACATCCGGGTGTTCTTTCGCACCTTTCGGTAAGCCGACTGCACAGCCGGCGTGTTTTTGACCCAAGCCCTGATACGCCACTTGTAGCCACTCGTGGCGGTGGCGAGCTCCGGGCGAGAACTCTCGACAGCGGCTAGGAGTTTCAGCACAGCCGAAGGGGGTATGAGGTCATCGAGCGGGCTCCGCTCGTCGATGACGCTCTCTCGTATCTGGTTGGCATGCAACTGGATCTCCCGTCCCCAGTCTGGCGCATTCCAACCTCCTTTACTCAGCCCGATTGCCGCCAGGTCCGGAAACGCGTCCCAGATCGCCCTCGAATGCAGCGGTCCACCGTCCCCGTCGTTGAGTTCCAACGGAAGAGTAAGTACGAATTGCAATAAGTCGAGGTCGAGATAGGGGCTAATGGTTTCGATCGAGTGGCCACAGAACAACTCTCGCCAGAGGTTCAGCGTGTATGGCAGCCGAGTCTGGAGATAAGCGCGATGCAGTCGATCTTGCCACGAGTCGACGGCATCGAGTTCAGCCGCAAGCTCGTCGAAACGGCGGTCCCAACTCTCCCGCAGGCTCGAAGCGGAATCAGGGGAAAGGCTGTCCAGGAACCAGCCAATAGCATCCGGTGGCTTTACCGAACAGGCCATCAGGGCATCTGCGCCGGCTGCCTTGCGACCGAGCCAGGCGTGATGCGGCTGGCGGTCGCCTACGATCAGAGCTGCGTTCGGAGTCGACCTGAACTCCTCGTCCATCTCTGTCCATGCACTCCCCTCGTCACAGAAGTGCGCGACCCCTTGGCCACGTGACGCGTTGTATCGCAGGAGTCCCATAAAGTCTCCTCGATATCCCTCCACGACTCTGTGGCGGACATGGGCTGCACCAGCGATAGCCGCGGCAAGGTCCCGATCCATGTCGCCGTGGTATGGGCCATGGTGATATGTGATGGCCTCAATACGCTCGGGGCCCAGCATTTCGGAGGCAAACCCAAGTAGCCCTCGAGAGTCATGGCCCGCGCTCAAGGACACATAGGCCACTGACGGGTCGAGCGTCGACAAACGACGTTCCATTGCTTGCCTCATGAGCGATATCCAAGTATCTCGAAGATCTTCGTACCTATACGAGCCCTGGCGGGGCTCGTATGTCATCCGCCAGTGGGGCACGCTTCGCACCCCGCTCAGAGTCAATTCATGAATCGAGCCGGGAGGAAGAAATGCCGTGCCTTGCATGGGGGTCAGTCCTCCATGCACTCCGTCCGACGCTACATAAGAACAAACGCCCCCGGGGCTGAGCACTGAGTCTCCCGTGGCATGATCCTTGAGGTCCGTACTGACCCTCAACCCGTCGCCGCGGACCGAGTAGTAGCCGTGGCGACTCGTCAGGGCATCCGTTATGGCGAAAGCCGCACTCCTTCTCTTGTCCACGAGCACGGCCACGTATGAGCCATCCGTTCTGGCGACGCCTTGCAGGCCATCTCGCCGATACCTTGCCAATGCAACCTCCGCGGGGTTAGCACTGCTGGGAATCCCATACAGGCGTCCGTGCACGATGCAAACCGTGCCACTGACGTCAGTTGCCACCCAATCCATCGAACACTTGGAAAAGCGAACGACCATGCTGCCGCACTGCCTGGCAAGATCATCTCGGCTGCCATCAAAGGCACGGACAACTATGTGCATCGCATCCTCAGCTATTTTGCTCAACACGGGCCGCTATTAGGCCGCGGTAGAATTGTCCTTGATGGCCCCGCTGCCCCATGTGTCGGTTGTGATTCCCACTCGCAATCGAGCAAGAATGCTCGAGAGAGCCCTCAACAGCATCGAACGACAAACTCTGCCTGATCCGGAAGTGGTTGTCGTAGACGATGGTTCCACTGATGATACCGTGGGTCTCCTTGGCTCGCGCAGCGGCGTCAAGACGATCACGAGTCTCGAACGAATTGGAGCGGCAGCAGCGAGAAATCTAGGCATCGCTTCGGCGACTGGCAGGTACATTGCCTTCTTGGATTCGGACGATGAGTATCTGCCCGAGAAGCTGGAATTACAGGCGTCGTTCCTGGAATCAAATCCGAGTGTCGGAGCCGTATATTGCAGACATATCGCGATAGACGACCGAACGGGCAGGGCCCGTCAGTCCGACGCTGGGATGTACCGGGGTTGGATCCATTCGACTTTGCTTGCGGGCCGTTGTCCCCATACCACCTCGCTGTTCATGGTTCGAGCAGACGCGCTCAGGGACTGCGGCGGCTTCGATCCCGAGTTGGCTGGGTTTCAGGACACCGATCTTTGGCTCCGGATGTCCAAGTCATGGCAGTTCGACTACGTCGATCGACATCTTGTAGCCGTTCATTCGCACGACGGCCAGAGACTCACCACCAACATCGAGGAGCGCACACTGGCGGTCAATGCTTTTCTGACCAAGTGGGGCAGGGAGATGGAGTCAGTCATGGGCGCCGAAGGGGTGGCTCGCTATAGAAGGGACAAACTGGCCGTCGCACAGGGTTTCCGAGTTTTGGAGTTGGTGGAGGCTGGTGAGCGACGGAGCTCAATCCACGAGCTCAAGACCTATGTGCAGCTGGCCGGCATAACCCACCCCCGTCAGCTGGCGGGCCTTCTTGCGGCTGTCACGCTCGGGCCCGGGGCCCATGGGCGGCTAAAGGCAGCCCTTGCTCGGGAGTGACCGACGTAGCTGAGTCGCTGGAGTGGATTGGCCCAGTCAGGGATAGCCGTAGTGCCGACGCCAACCCACACTCAAGATCGACGCCAGCCGCTGCTCGGTAACTGACATCGATCCCTTCCAACTGGAGTCCTCGGTGATCTGAACTCTGCCGACGTCAAACCGGCTTGGATTTCCAGAGATCATGTGACTCCCCTGGACATCAGCACTATCAGCCGAAAGGAAGGTCAACGGGTCGTCCAAATCGGAGAAACGCAAGACCAGTTGGAGACTGGCCGCGGGTTGGGCCACCAAGTCCTCGTATCGAAGTCGCAGGTAGCTTCCAATCGCCCCACCAACCCTCTCAGCGAAACCGTTCCAGATATCCCATTGTGGAACTATGACCCACAGAGGCAACGACTTCATGGGGACCGGCTGGTGGAGATTTCGGTCAATCTTCGGGTGAGCCCACGAATTGGCGACGGCGCGCGGGTCCCGCACAACATGAAGGAGCCTGAGGTCGAGGTCGTCACTCATTCCTAGTGCTAGCGCGGTGGTTGGATACTTGGACGAATCAACCACGACCTCTCGGCCCGAGACTGCGAGGATGGCCTCATACAGCCTCACCATTTGATCGCGCCCTCTTTTCACTCCTTCAGACAGGATGCCGCGCATTCCAAAGGCGAGCATTGCGGGGATGTGCCTGGTTCTGGTGCCCTTGGCGAAAGCAGCAAGATCCGAGGAGTCGAAGCTCATGCCCCCGAATGCCTCCACGAAAACCGCCTGCCAAAATGGGCACTCACGGATGCGCCTTTCGCAACCACAAAGTTGATTCTCAACCAGGCCACGCTCGACGATGAATCTGAGCTCGCCGACACTGACAAAGCCCGGCACTTGACCGAGCAGCCGGTCTAACAGGGTAGTGCCGCTGCGGCCCATCCCGGTGATGTATAGGATCCTCGGCGGTTGTCCCATTCAGACAGCCTAATGCCCCAACTTCCACGGCTTCCACTCCATGTAAGTAAGTTCTTTGGTGGAGTCGCTCGAAGAGCACAGGCCTTGTGGCGCTAGCCTGAAAGGATGGCCAATTCGCTGGCTTCGCTGTGAGCGCGCCCCAACCGCCAATCCGCGTAGCCCAGATACTCAATTCAGATCTTAGGCCATATCGCGTCTCCTTCCTCACAAAGCTCTCTTCGCTTCCAGACATCTCTCTCACCGTCTTTTTTGGCAAGGCACCTCGCAATATGGGCGCTCCCGAACAGCCAGTCGACCGATCGCGCTTGCCAGTCGACACCGGAGTGTTGCGCAACTACTGGTGGCCCTTTGGAGGCGTTCGGCTGATATGGCAAGGGGGCATCGGCCGAATTCTCTCCGGCCCATATGACGTAGTCATTTGCCAACAGGTGATCCACAACCTTTCGGTCTGGAGGCTTCGTCTTAGAGCCAGACGACATGGCAAACGGCTGGTGATCCTTGGCCATGGGTACCGCGCCGTCAGGTCGACTGTGCGCGTTGGCGCACGGATGTTCGCCGCCATGCAGCGCTTTCTGCTCTCCGGCGCAGACTCAGTCATCACATATTCGGAGCGAGGCCGACAGCATGTACTCGCCCTGGGATTGGATCCGACGCGGGTTTTCGTCTCCTACAACACACTCGACACTGAAGCTCTCTCAGCCATAGGAGACATACCGGTGTCAGCTGTTTCACCGGTGGCCCAGGCAGCGCGTGCCCCGATGCTGCTCTTTGTCGGAAGACTGCTGCCAGAAAAGCGCTGCGAGGTCCTGCTGGAAGCTATCCGTATTCTGAACAACCAGGGGCTCGATGTGTCAGCGGTGATCGTCGGTAGTGGTTCAGCACGAGAAGACCTCGAGCTGGCAGCCGCAGGGCTTCCGAACGTCAGATTCGCCGGCGCCATCTACGACGAGTCCGAACTGGCTGCTCTATTCAAAGAAGCCTCCCTCCTTGTCATACCGGGACGGGTCGGGCTCACATGTGTTCACGGTTTTGCCTACGGTGTTCCAATCGTCACGTCGCGTGATGGTGCGGTCAATCAGAGTCCCGAGTACGACTACATCAGACACAGCTTCAACGGATGGGTCATCGACGAGCCAAATGGAGAGGCGCTGGCGTCGGCGGTCGAGCTCCTACTGGAGACCCCGGACCTGATGAACCGGCTCCATGGCGGCGCTACAGAAACCGCCCAAGAGTTACGTATGGACAGGATGGTAAGTCAGTTCGCCTTGGCCATTAGAAAAGCGGTCGAATGACGCCGAATGTAGCCCGGCACAGCCCACTGCCTCAGCACCCGATTTCTCCAGTTCTTCCCCAGCGCCAGCGGGGGTATAATTCAACGAGGGGTGGCACGAAAGATCGATATCGCGGCCAAGCGGGTGTTGCAACGTTCCGCGCTGCTCAGACGGATCTACCTCGGCATGACCTTTCCAGTCGAGCGCCAACTTCAATCGGGCTCTTACAGCAATGCCTCCCAACACCCCAGCATCATCCACTTTTCCCTCAACCGAGCTGGAACCCAGTATGTGAAGAGCATCCTCGACCGCTGCGGGACGGCGAACGGCATGGTTCCCGCCAACCTCAATCGGTTTGCCAGGGAGGCTGGATTGCCCTACCTGGACCATTTGGACGCAGACGAGATGGGCCCGTATCGGCACATGTTCAGGTCAAGGGGCTATCTCTATTCGGCCTTCTCCGGATTCGTCGAGTCAATCCCCGACCTTGACCAGTATCGGATACTCGTGGTCGTGCGCGATCCACGAGATGTCTTGACATCTCGCTATTACTCAAATGCATTTGGCCATGGGCTGCCTGCCGATCCCGGACGCGCTGAAGGATTCGACCGCCGCCGGAGCGCAGCGCTGGCTATCACTGTCGACGAGTTCGCATTGAGAAACGAGAAGGCACTGGGTGACGTCTACCGCGAATATGGAGAGCGACTCATGGGGCAACCAAACGTGTGGGTCTCTCGATACGAGGATGTGGTCCTTGACTTCTCGGAGTGGCTCGATGGCATGCTTCGTTTCACAGACCTCGCCATCGACGCAACCCTTCGGTCAACCTTGGAGCTTGAGGCCGCCAGCTCGACTCCGCGTGCCGAGAACAAGGCCCGTCACGCGCGCCAAGTCCTCCCCGGTGACCACCGCAGGAAGCTGACTCCTGCGACGATCGAAAGGCTCAATTCGACGTTGGCGGATGTGCTCGACCGCTACGGCTATGCGAGCCGAGCGCACTCGGCGTGATCCATTCTCATCCAATGGATCCCAGGCGAAGTGATGAGTAATCCATGACCGGCGGAAGCTTGCTTCCAGTGGGTCTTGTCATGACCGCCGCGATCTGGGCGGTGACGTTGATCATTGCCAAGACTGCGAAGAGTCCAGTTCTGAGGAACGGGGCGAAGAAGGGTTACTGGGTTTTATTCGCTGCTACGACGGTCGTACTGCTGGGCACTCACTCCTTCGCAGAAGGGGATGACACTGCTGAAGAGTTGTTGACCAATCCACTGGGCAATGGCAATGCTCGGATTGCGCGAGGTGCCTTGGTGGCCATCACTCTCGCGCTCATTGCACCCCCCTTGATCCGCCTGCTTCGCAACCGGCAACGGAAGCTGCCTTGGCCGGCAATGGGAATGCTCACGGCCTATGTGGCGATCGCTGCCGTGTCGACGATCTACTCGGCTGCCCCAGTCGTCACGATTGCCAAAGTAGTTGAACTTTCGGCAGGTCTGGCAGTCGTGTGGGTGTTTGCACTGAGGCCGGACAATCGGATTGAGCTCCGGCAGGTTCTGAGGTTCGTGATCCTCCTCGAGGCTGCCCTTGTCGTTGGCGCCATCATCGGCTTCTTCGTTGCTCCCGATTACTTCTACAGAATTCAGCCCTGGAAACCCGGATGGCTCTTTTTGCCGAGCATGACTTCCCCGTTTGCACATGCGAACAGTTTGTCCGCGCGTGGGGCAATGGTCGCAACCTATGCCTTAGCCATGATCCTCAAGTCGCCGCCCATGCGCGAGCGGATTCTTTGGGCCGCTCTCGCGCTTGTTCAGACCTACGGAGTGATCCTTGCCTCCGGTCGCCAAGGAATACTGATTCTCTTGGCCGGAGTCGCGATTCTGATGTTCGTACACAAGCCGCGGCTGTTCGCGGCTGCGCTGCTTCCCGCCGCCGTCGCCACTGTCGTCGTCTTTCGAGAACAGCTCTTGACGATCTTCGCCAGGAACCAACTTGAAGCCCTGGGCAAGCTCTCAGGGCGTCTTACCTATTGGCAGGCCGCAGTCGACGTCTGGTCCAGGGAACCCATGACCGGCTACGGATTCGGGGCGGCTGGACGGTTCGTCGCGTTCGAGACCATCAACGTCACCACCAGAAGCATGCTTCATAGTGGCTATATGGAGCTTCTAAGCGGGCTTGGAATCCTCGGCGTCCTACCGTTCGTCTATGTCATCTACCGGGCTTGCCTCTGGTCGTATCGAAAGCTGCGAAGTCGTCAGGAGACCGAGCTGGCCATCCTCATCGTCCCCTTATTGATTCACACCGCGGTAGCGAATGGGGTGGCAGCGTGGCTGACGGCCGACTTCTTCATGTTCGCAATCATCGCGGCACTCTCCGACATCGAGCTCCGACAGAACCGGCTGCATGCATACTCGCCTCCCCCTTTGGAGCTGGTTCGAGTGTCAGCGGCTAACTAGGTCCTGGAGGGCATCAATATGCCACGAGTAGGCACCCTCTCAGCGCCGAATGTGATGATCGTCGGTACCACCAAGGGCGGAACGTCGACGCTGTACCTTTGGTTGCAGGAACACTCTGAGATTGAATTTGCAGACCAAAAGGAGCTTCACTTTTGGTGCGCCTGTCCGAACCCACGGCTGAGGGCAGCTAATGACCTCAGCGAATATCTGACCCTGTTCCCAAGTGCCAGATATCGGGGTGAGGCCTCACCGTGCTACATGTACTACCCGCATATAGCCGGAGACCTGAAGGCAAACTTTCCGACGGCAAAGATCCTCATGAGCTTGCGAGATCCAGTTGAGCGCTTCTGGTCTCACTACCTGATGAATGAGGTGTACAGGCCCACAGGACTCGAAGCTGGAGTGTTGCTCGACCGAATTCTCAGTCAGCGTCCATCCAACGCTCTGGACGATCTCTTCGGCATGGGTCTCTACTCGATCCAAGTCGAGCGCTACCTCAAGGAATTTTCATCGGACAATGTCCACGTGACCTTCCTTGAACGCATGTCCGAGAACCCACAGAATGTCCTAACTGACGTCCTCAACTTTCTCGACCTTCATACCGAGGAGATCGATGTATCGATCCGTGACAAGGTTTACGTCGAGCCCAAAGGTGCACTCGGACGTATCAGCCTAAGGAATCCGCGGATTCGCAGGATTGGGGTTGCACTTATCCCTCCTCGCGCTCGTCACTACTTGCGGACTCGGCTTCTCGGATCTCCCGACCTAAAGCCGAAGCCTGACCCGAATCTCGTCTTCCGACTTCGAGAGCTCTACTGGGAGGACTCAGTCAAGCTTGACGCCATGGTCGGTCCGGTGCCTTGGTCTTGGCACCGCCAATCGGTTTCAACAACAGAGCCAATCGACCAGCGCTAGGCCCGAACGACCTCCTGGTAGAGAGCAATCCGACTTGCCAACGCCCGTTGAGTGTCGAATCGGCTCAAGAACTGCCCCCGACCGCCGTCCGACATCCGTTTGACCTCAGCGCCGTCAAGCATCTCGGATAGACGCGTCACAAGATGCGAGGGCGAACCAGCTGAGAATGGCGACCCTCCGTCGCCTACGATCTCACCCAACGCCCCTAGGTTCGAGTACAGGACAGGGAGGCCGCAGGCAAGTGCCTCAAGTACCACAAGGGGCTGCACTTCGTACCACAGCGAGGGGACGACGAGAGCTCGCGCACTGAGCATGTGCTGCAGGACATCAGCGGGCTCAAGCCAGCCCACGACCTTGATCGACCCCGAGGCCTTGGCTTTCACTTCCTCGAGCAGAGGGCCGGACCCGACCACCGTTAGCCGAAGGTGAGGATCGGCAAGCTGGCTCCAGGCATCCAACAAGACCCTGATCCCCTTCTCATTCGACAACCTTCCGACGAAGAGCACCTCGTCGCTATCGGATGCGGAGCGGGTCCGCGGACCTGGATCCGAGGCAAAATTGGGGACGATGGCGATGCGTTCGGCCGGAATCCCGCCGGCCTCGAGGCGGCTTCTGGCGAATTCGGTCAAAGCGATCGCCTTTGCGAGATCACTAGTCCAAGTTCCTCGTCGTCTGTGGACCGCAATGGTGGCTGCAGCTGCGACCGATGCAGGCCTGGATCCTCGGTAGCAGGCGAACTTCACACCAGACCATGGACCCCTTCCGACGCAGACTTCGCACAAGTTCCCGTCCCTGAGCAACATGGCATTGACGCATACAATCCGATAATTGTGAAAAGTTGCGACGACAGGGGTGCCGAGCGAACTCACCCTGGGAAAAACAGCCGGGCTCAGTGCAAACCATGTGTTGTGAACGTGCACGACATCAGGACTTTCGTCGCGCACGGCTGAAACCACCTTCATGGCAGCGGACTTGTTCCAGGGAGCTCTGGCTAGAGCGGAAGTCGCTTCCGCGCTGCCTGGGGGATTCTCGAAGTCAAGCGGGATAACCTCATGGCCCGCCACCGACAGGAGTCGCCGCTCTGCTGCGACCACGACGTCTTCCCCACCGGGTTGGCGGTAGCGGGTATGGACGTGAAGGATCCGCAAGGGGACTCAGCCGGCCGCAGACCGACAGGCCTAGCCGAACGGCGAAGCGGAAGTGATCAACGCCGGCTCCTGGCGCGAGTCTCCGGCGGCGCCACTTTGCCAACTCCCAGAATGTCCATCATGGAGCCCTCCGTCGCTGTCATCTCCGGCCTCAGTGGCGATCGGTTGTACAGGTAGCCAAGAATCGGGGTGCCAATCAGCTTGAGACGATTGGCCAGGTCCTCCAACTCTTTGACCGGGGTTCCGTGGGCGACAATTACCACGAGGCCGTCGACATAGCCCGCCAGGGCGGATGAGTAGGCGACCTGAAGCAAGGGCGGGGCGTCGACGAAAACCAGGCCATGCTCCTGCTTCAGTTGTGAGAAGACACCCCGGGCGGCAGGAGCCAACACGACATTGGCTGCCACGGTTGGACGACCCCCACGGGATAGAAGCCTGATTGCAGCTTCGTTGCCCAGCCTGATCGTCTCCACTGCGTCTTCAAGGGAGACATCTGTCTCGACGACGTCAGTGAATCCGAGAGCGGGCGCTGCTTCAGCCCCGACCAAAAGCGATGTGGCGTCCTGGTTCCCAAAATCGCAGTCGACAACCAAGACCGAGCTGTTCTGCCCCGCTACCGCCATGGCGGTATTGACCAGGACCGTCGTCTTTCCGTGACCCAGTGTGCCCGCCACGACCATGACCGAAGTGGCACCGCTTGCCCTCATCTTGTACTCCAAAGAGGTCGCGGCGAATCGGAAGGCCTCCGCCGCAGCTGACCTGGGTGCGTCCCAGACCGGGAGGCGGGTGGTGAGACTTTCGGCAGTGAAGTCGGGAATGTCAGCCAACAGCGGTGCGCCCAGCACCGACTCAGGTCCGAGACGGTCGGCAAATGTCCGGCGACGGGTCTCGAGCCAGAAAGCCAGCCCGAGGCCGACCGCGGCGCCCAGGATGAGCGCAACTGCCAGAGCTCGTCCCAGTCCGCTCTGCGGCACAAGAACCGCGGTCTCTGCCTCTCCCAAGAGGGCCACAGCGTCTGGCGCCAGTTCTCCGTCGATGGCTACCTGATCCCGGAGTTGAATCAAGTCGGCACGGCGCCCCAGCAACTGCTCCTGTTCGGAAATGAGGGAGTTGTATCCCGAGCCGATCGAGGCCAGACCGGTCACCTGGCTGTAAACCGTCAGCCGGTCCCGCAAGTCTTCGATCTTCTGCCTGATGACCGCCTGCTGGGTCGTGTCAGTCGTCGCTACGAGGTCATCCTGGAGCTCCGCGATCTGGGCCACTGCTTCCTCAGCCTGTCGTGTCAGCTCCGCCAGCCCATCGTCGGCTGCGATGGCATCTGTGATCTCCTGTCGAACCTCACCGAGGCGTGACTCGATCGACTCGATCTGGGCGTCGATCCGCCCGACCGCGGCGTCGGTCGACTGGTTGACCTGAGACCGACTGACCTGGCGATAACCCTCGGCGATTGCATTGACCAGAGCCACCGCTTGGTCGGGGTCTGAGTCGGTCGCTCCGACAATGACCAAGGAGCTGTCATTCGAGCTCGAGACGTAAGACTGATCGATCAGGTCCGCCGGGTCGATCTCGACCGGCGGATCACTCTCGGCCAGAATCCTCGATGCTTCGCCGGCGATGAGAGTCGATCCCAGCAACTCCGCCTGGCTGACGACGAAGCGCTCCGAAACCCCCCCGGCGATCGCGTCCTCCGTGGCAACCGGATCCTGGAGGACAATGGTGGCCTCGGCCGTATAGATGTCCTGTTGGGGCCTCAGGATCGTGTAGATGAAGCCGAGGACCAGTGCGAGCCCCACCGATGCGAGGACGAGCAACCGCCAGCGCCACGCTGCGCCCACAAGGGTTACTTCAGAACTTTGGTCGACCACCCACGCCTCCGAATCGACAGGCTACACGGCCTCCCCCACTACTACCACTGGCTGTTGCTGGCATACTTGGCGGTTCGATGATCGACCCGGCCGACGAATATCAACGGCACCTGACGCCTGTCCTCGGCTGGCGCATGGCCTATGTGGATGAGGGTCGGGGCCGGACCGTCATCTTCATACATGGCAATGCAACCCACTCGTACTTCTGGCGGAATGCCCTGGGATATGTGGCCACGAAGTCGCGCTCGATTGCCATCGATCTCCCCGGAATGGGAGCTTCTGAGCCCTTCAGGCCGAGCGGCCGGAATAGCTATCAGATACCTGACCTGGTGACCCAGGTCTGGTCGATGATCGACAGCCTGCGTCTTCCTAGCCCCTGGGTGCTGGTTGGGCATGAATTGGGCGCTTTGATTGCCGCCGACATCGCCCGGGCTAGGCCATTTGAGACGGCCGGGCTGGTGTTGATCGACCCGGCCATCGATGCGGCTGACACAACTTCATGGGACCCGGAGGTCGTCAAGATCGTGGAGCTGATTCGATCTGACGACGGCGAGCGGGAGATGCTCATGGAGAACGTGATCATCGAGCGGTATCTGCCGTCGTTGGTCAACAGACGGCTGTCGCCTTATGAGATGGAGCGATACAGGCGCCCGTATGTCGAGGGCGGGGAGAAATCACGTCCGTTGATCTCGCTCATGCGGGCGTTGCCCATCGAGGGGGATCCCGGGCCTATCAAGGAGACTGTCGACACCGCTCGGGCCTGGTGCCGTACCACCAGTGTCCCCAAACTCATCGTGACGGGGGATCCGGGGTTCCTCGTGTCCCCCCACCGAGCGGCGGCCTGGAAACGATGGAACGCCACCACAGTCGAGGTCGTGCCAGGAAGTCACTTCCTGATGGAGGACTCGCCCGATCGGATCACGGCGTCGATACGCTCGTGGCTCGAAACGATTTAGCGCTCGGCCATACGAAACCGCCTGGCTAAAGGGCGCTGAGGGCCGCGCCGAAACCTGAGAGACCCAGGAGCCCAATGTCTATACGGGACGGCACAGCCCACGACGGGAGTCAGCTAGCTGCTGGCACTGTCTCGTTCACGCTGGTGTTGCCCGTCTACAACGAGGCAGAGCACCTGGCCTCGAACCTGAAGCTGTTGCAAAGCCACCTGGACACCCTGTCTGAGCGGTATCGAGGCGAGATCCTGATCGTTGACGACGGCAGCAGCGATGGCAGCGCCGACTTGGCCGAAGAGTTCGCCACCGGGAAGGCTCACGTACGAGTGCTCAGGCACTCCCGCAATTTCCGAGTAGGGCAGGCGCTCCGGTTTGCCTTCCCGCATTGCAAGACCGACTACGTGGTGGTGTTCGATGCGGACCTCTCCTACTCACCCGACCACATCGAACGATTGCTCGACTCCATCGTCGCCACCAAAGCCAAGGTGGTCATCGCCTCGCCGTACATGGCTGGCGGGAGCGCCAAAGCAGTGCCCAGAGTCCGCCTGCTGACAAGCCGGGCGGCCAACCGTTTCCTTTCGCTTGTCTCCAAGAGCGGGGTGCACACCGCTACCGGATTGGTGCGAGCCTACGACCGGCGCTTCCTCGACTCGCTCAATCTCAAGGCGATGGACAACGAGATCAACGCAGAGATCATCTACAAGGCCGAGCTACTGCGAGGCCTGATCATCGAGATCCCCGCAGACCTGGACTGGAGCCATCTCGGGAAGCGGCGGTCCTCTGGCATGCGCATGAGTCGAACTACGGCTGGCTTCGCCTTCTCGGGCTTCCTGTTCCGGCCGTTCATCTTCTTCCTGATCCCCGGGTTTGTGCTCGGTGCGGTCGCCATCGCGCTGACGATTGCGATCCTGCTGAGCGAGGATCCCGGCACCGGCCTCGCACTCGGGGCGGCACTGGCGGCGCTGGCTGCCATCCAGCTGCTGGCGGCAGGGCTCCTATCTGCGCAGTCCAAGCGTTACTTTGAAGAGCTCTTTCATCTCTCCACCTCGGTGCGTCGACGTTTGGCACCCGAGGCGGAAGGACCGGGCGAACCGGCAGCCGACGAGCTGAATGAGCCGGCCAGTTCCTCATCGGATGATCAGACCGCTGCCCAGCTCTGAGCCTCCAGCAGGTCAGCGGTAATGCTCTCGGAACCGGGAGTCGTATGCGTCTCGTAAAGCTGGACCAGAGCCGCAATCGCGCCCGCGATCCTGGTGGACGAATAGCGATCGCCGTATGGCGTCGGCAGCTTCGCCAGCTCCTGCTTGGTCTCATGAGCCGACTCCAGTGCCGTTGCGATCGAGTCGGCCAGCTTCTCATCCGGGGCGTGCAGCTGGGAGAACGTACCGAGCCCCTCGGGCCGTTCGGTCGACCGACGCACCACGATCACTGGTCGCTTGACGATGCTGGCCTCCTCCTGGACACCCCCGGAGTCGGATACCAATAGGGCTGCCTCGGCGCTGGCTGCGAGGAAGTGGCCGTAGGACATGGGTTTGATGAGCCGCAACCGGGAGGCCAGAGCACGCAGGCCAAATCGGTCGATTGCCCGAGTGGTACGGGGATGCGCGGCGAACAGGACCGGCATCCCTTGATCAACCAGGGCCTCGAGAATGACCCTCAGCGGCCCGGGTGAGTCGACGTTCTCGGGTCGATGCATCGTGGCGACAACGAAGCGGCTAGGCGTCAAGCCCATATCGGCAACCATTCTCCGGCGCTCGGCCGCGGGCGGCATATGGGCTTTGACAGCCTCAACGATTGTGTTGCCGGTCACCACCACCCGCCCCCCGTTTATCCCCTCCGCAGAGAGGTTGGCGTGGTTCACGTCGGTGGGGGCGCAACAGAGGTCGGCCAGATGGTCCACCACCACCCGGTTGTGCTCCTCTGGCATGCGGCGGTCGAAGCTGCGCAGCCCCGCTTCCATGTGCACCAACGGCATGTGAAGGGCATTTGCTGCCAGGGCGCCGCTCAGGGTGGCGTTGGTGTCTCCATGAACGACCACCGCCTTCGGCTGCACGCTCATGAGGATCTCTTCCAGGCGCTCGACCCCGGTCCCGATTTGTCCTGCCCGTGAAAGCCCACCTACTCGCAAAGACGCTATCGGCTCGGATATTCCGAGCTCGCGGATGAAGCTGCCAGACAAGCCTTCATCGAAGTGCTGGCCGGTATGGATGAGGACACCGGATTCACCCAGTGCCTTGATCACGGGTGCGGCCTTGATCAGTTCTGGCCTGGTCCCCAAGATCAGTGCCACCGAACGCGGCGGCAGACTGCCCAGACGGGATACCCCGTTTCCCTGTGATGCCACTCCCTGCCCTCTTTTGCCCCGCGGTCAAGTTAGCCCATATGGAAGCTGGCTCAAATAGGCTCCCAGCCCCATCGGAAGGGGGTTTTGGGGGGATACCGACGGACTAGTTCGCCCAGGGCCGGAAGCCGCGATTTCTGGCCTCAGCAGGCGTGTCGGGGGCGAAGGCTTGCAGCAGGTTGTGGCCGGTCAGGTCGAGAGTGCGATCGGCCTCTGCCAGCTCTGTGGCCTGGTCGTCGGCATCGGTGTCGTAGAAGACCATCTGGTCGCGGCGACCCAGGTACCGGTGCCCTTCGAAGCGCCGCAGCCGGGCCATCAGGCGGTCTCGGCGCCCTTACCGGTCTCGACCTCGGCCCCGCAGTTGGGGCACGTGACTGTGGGGATGTTGCCGACGATGAAGCTGAACGCGCACTCCGGGCAGGAGATCCGGGGCGAAGGCGGATCGGGGGGCATCGGAGGGCGGGCAGCCGAAGCCAGGCCTTGATCCTGGGGGGCGGCCCCGGGAGCGGCGCCGGCGGCCCCACCGGCACCGCGCACGACGTTGACCGACCCGCAGGATGGGCAGGCGTAGCGGCCCGGGCCTTGCACATCGAACTGGTTGCGACAGGCACCACAGCGGACGATCACAGCTCACCCTCTACCGGGTCGCCAACCGCCCCGATCGAGACAAGGTATTCGGCTTCCCTCTCCAGCACTTCCATCACGTCCTCGGAAGAGTAGGTCACACCATGGCGGGTGGAGATCTGCTCCACGATGTACTCGACGGAGGCCTCGTGGCCTCCCGCCACAGTGACGACCGGGTTGTGGCGATTCGGCTGGGCCAGTCCCTGCAGGTAGAACACCTCCCACTCCAGGACCCGCCGCACCCCCGCCTTGCCCAGCCTGGAACGGGTCTCGGGGTCGAGGCGCTCCAGCACGAACTCGCTCGCCTCCTCGATGCCGTAGGTGGGCGGCTCGTGGGGTTGGCGCTTCTTGGCCTCCTGCCAGAGCATCACCGCCAGCACGGAGGCGAACACGGCAGCGAGCAGGATCGCCAGGGTGAGGATGGTGGCCGGAGCCATGGCCATTCAAGGATAAGGGCGGTCAGGTGTCTCTCCGACCGGGCGAAGCATTCCGCCTCGCTCCTTGGGTCTTGTTGCACGCCGCTCGTCCTTGGCCCCTTCCGGCCCTTCAACCAGTTGAAGGGCCACCTCCCCCAAAGGGCCTGCCGGCCCCGGGGGAGGAGATAGATCTGGCCCGGCGGGACTCCCCCACTGATGTTGCGACCATCGCTTTGAACGGAGCCGGTCGACCTAGGCCCCTTCCGGCCCTTCAACCAGTTGAAGGGTCACCTCCCCCAACGGGCCTCCCGGCCCCGGGGGAGGAGATAGACCTGGCCCGGGGACTCCCCCAGGACGTGTGACCATCGCTTTGAACGGACCCGCTCGACCTACGCCCCTCCCGGCCTGTCACAGGGGGAGGAGATAGACCTGGCCCGGTGGGCCTCCCCCAGGACGTGTGACCATCGCTTTGAACGGAGCCGGTCGACCTAGGCCCCCTTCCGGCCCCAACTCCCGGCCCCGCGGAGGAAATAGAGCTCGATCTGGCGTCCATTCCCGCGGCCGGTAGCCTTGTGGTTGGCGGTTGGGGATGGCCCTGAGCTCGGCGATGGGCGCCGGGGCGATAGGGCAGAGGGAGTCGAGTTGAC
>DATBKE010000005.1:0-18008 GCA_036556085.1 Acidimicrobiia bacterium
CCCTCAGCCGTGTCGAGGAGCAGCGATCCATCGACCTCATCGGTGATGGCGAAGGCAAAGGCGGCGTCGCCCTCGAGCTTGGAAAGCTTGAAAAGCGGTCGCAGCCCCTTGACGACGGTGTTCATCAGGTCAGCCAGGATGTCCTGGGCGTGATCGAGCTCGACTCCGGCTAGATAGGAGGTGTAGCCCGAGATATCGGCGATGATCAGACAGGCTGGGTCGGTAGCAGCCACGGCCCAGCGATGGTATCCGGAGGAAGAAGGTCTTGGACCACAGTCACCACCATCAACACCAGGAACGCCCCGGACACGACCAGCACGCCGGTCACAGCGTGGCGATGTTTCGGGACCGCTTCTGGGTCAGCCTGGCGCTGACCGTCCCGGTCATTCTCTGGAGCGAGATGCCCCAGGAATGGTTGGGCTACACCGCACCTCGCTTCCCCGGTTCAGACCTGATTGCCCCGCTCCTGGGAACGGCCATCTTCTTCTACGGGGGCTTGCCCTTTCTCAAGGGAGCGATCCGCGAGATGCAAGCCCGCCAGCCGGGAATGATGCTTTTGATCGGCATGGCGATCATCGTCGCCTTTGTCGCTTCCGGGGCGACGACCCTTGGCCTTTTTTCACTCGAGTTCTGGTGGGAACTGGCCGCCCTCATCACAATCATGCTCCTCGGCCACTGGATGGAGATGCGTGCCATCAGCCAGGCTCGCGGAGCCCTCGGTGCTCTGGCCGAGCTGCTCCCCGACGAGGCCGAGCGCATCACCGACGCCGGCAGCGAGACGGTTCCAGTTTCCGATCTAGGCATCGGCGATCTCGTCTTGGTCCGTCCCGGAGGGCGGATTCCGGCTGACGGAGAGATCGTTGCCGGCGAGGTCGAGGTAGACGAGTCGATGGTCACCGGGGAATCGCGACCGGTGGCGAAATCAATTGGCGACCGGGTCGTCGCTGGAACCGTTGCGACCGATTCGGCCATTCGCCTGCGAATCCACGCGGTCGGCGAAGGAACTGCTCTGGCGGGGATCCAGCGACTGGTGACCGAGGCGCAGGGCTCGCGCTCGCGGGCCCAGGTCTTGGCCGACCGGGCTGCCGCCCTTCTCTTCTACGTCGCCATTGGGGCGGCCATTGTCACCGTGATCGGATGGCTAGCGGCGGGGGAGACCGATGAAGCAGTGGTGCGAACCGTCGCCGTCCTCGTCATTGCGTGTCCCCACGCCCTCGGCCTGGCTATCCCGCTGGTGATCGCCATCTCGACCAGCCTGGCCGCTCGCAACGGCATCCTCGTCAAGGACCGGCTGGCACTAGAGCGAATGCGCAAGGTCGACGTCGTCCTCTTCGACAAGACCGGCACGTTGACCAAAGGTCAGCATGTCGTGCGCGATGTGTTCGCCGTCGACGGCGATACCGATCGGTTGCTGGCATTGGCCGGCGCAGTCGAGACCGACTCCGAGCATCCACTGGCCCGGGCCGTCGTGGCCGCCGCCAAGAACCGGGGGGAGGTGCCCGTGGCGACCGGTTTCCGGGCAATGAGCGGCCGCGGTGTCGAAGCTGAGGTCAAATCATCCCGGGTGGCGGTAGGAGGTCCTGCCCTGGTTGCCGAACGCAACCTTGACCGGCCGGAGGCAGTGGAAGCGAAGACGAGTACCTGGTCCGAGCGCGGGGCGGGCATTCTCTACGTGGTCATGGGCGACCACGTGATGGGGGCCCTGTCGCTCGAGGACGAGGTTCGTCGGGAATCGGTGGAGGCGGTGAGGACGCTCCAACAGCTGGGTGTCAAGGTGGCCTTGATCACCGGCGACGCCCATCAGGTGGCGAGTGCGGTTGCCACGGAGCTGGGAATCGATCAGGTGCTTTCCGAAGTCTTGCCCGAAGACAAGCATCAGCGGGTCGCCGAGCTGCAAAAGCAGGGCTCGATCGTGGCGATGGTGGGTGATGGGGTCAACGACGCCCCCGCTCTGGCCCAAGCCGACGTCGGAATCGCGATCGGAGCCGGGACCGATTTCGCCATCGAGTCGGCTGGGATCATTCTCGCCACCGACGATCCGCGGGCGGTAGTTGGCGTCCGCCGCCTTTCGCAGGCCGGATATCGCAAGATGGTTCAGAACTTGGTCTGGGCCACCGGCTACAACGTGGCGGCGATACCGCTGGCTGCCGGTGCCCTGGCTTGGGCCGGGGTCGTGCTGGCTCCGGCCGCAGCGGCGGTGCTGATGAGCGCCTCCACCGTCATGGTCGCCATCAATGCCCAGTTCCTAAGAGGCCTCGATCTTCGTCCAGACCTTCGGTAGTCGTTACCGTTGACCAACCGCCGGGTATGACGCCTGGTGACCAAAGGAGGCTTACTTGTTTCCGACGGGAGATGACCAGGTTCCGGGCAAGGGCCACGGCGTGGTCACGATCATTTTCATTGCCTTGAACGTTCTGGTCTTTCTCTTCCTCCAAGGCGCCGGTGCGAACGAAACCTTCACGTACGGCTACGCGGCGGTACCGCTCGAGATCACCACCGGCGACGACCTGACCACTGCGCAAACCATCGAGACCTCGCAGGGTCCAGTCGAAGTGCCACAAGAGCCGGGACCCAACCCCATCTACCTGACCCTTCTCACCAGCATGTTCATGCACGCCGGTTGGCTCCACCTGATCGGCAACATGGTGTTCCTTTGGGTTTTCGGAGACAACGTCGAACACGCCATCAGCCGCGGCCTCTACGTCCTCTTCTATCTGTTGGCGGGATTGGTTGCCGCCCTTGCCCAGATCCTGATCAACCCCGACTCCCCAATTCCCACCTTGGGCGCCTCCGGCGCCGTCTCCGGAGTCCTGGGCGCCTATCTGGTGCTATTCCCTCGCAACCGGGTCCGGGTCATGATTGGACTCCGCCAAACCTTGCTCCCCGCTATCGCGGTGATTGGGATGTGGGCGATCTTTCAGTTCATCAACGGCATCGGCGCCTTCGCCGTCTCCGAGGAAACGACTGGGGGCGTGGCCTACATGGCCCACATCGGAGGCTTCGTCATCGGATTGATCGCCGGCGCCCTGGCCAGGGGAGCGGGTGCTCACGAGGTGGGCTCGAGGGTTTCCTAACCGCGGCTCTGGCTGTCGCGCCAAGCGAGCCAATCGCGACCGGGGGAGAGGTCCCAGCGGGGGCCACTGAATCCGAGGGTGAATTGAGTGAAGCCCATTTCGAGATAGGTGGGGGCATCTTTGGCCAGGAAGCGGTCGAGATCGGTGGGTTCGACCCCCAGGCCCCACTCGATCTCACCGGGATCGCGTCCCAGCTCTGCGCACCAGCGCCGCAGGGCATCGGTCTTGGGCTCCATCTCTGCCGGATCGTCTGGAAATCCGCCGTGCCAGGAATCGGCGTGCTCGGCCACGATCCGCAGCGTCTTCTTCAATCCGCCCCCTGCCACCAGCACCGGTAACGGTCGGATCGGTGGCGGATTCAACCTTTCCCATCGAGCCTTGATCCGGGGCAGGCTGGCCGCCAGTTGATCGAGTCGGCTCCCCTTGCTCCCGAAGTCGTATCCGTACTCGGTGTAGTCCCGTCGAAACCAACCCGAGCCGATGCCGAAGACCAGGCGGCCATCGGAGATGTGGTCGACTGTTCGAGCCATATCAGCGAGTAGATCCGGGTTGCGGTAGGAGTTACAGGTGACCAGGGCGCCCAATTCCACTTGCGACGTCTGCTCCGCCCACGCCGCCAACATCGACCAGCATTCGAAATGGGCCCCGTCGCGCTCGCCGTAGAGCGGGAAGAAGTGATCCCAGGTGTAAAGCAGGTCGAAACCCATCTCTTCAACCAGGTCGACCGTTGTACGGAGCCCCGGGTAATCACCGTGCTGTGGGTGAAGTTGCGCCGCGATCCGGATCGGCCGACCGGTTCGTGTCATCAGGAGCGTTCCTACCGCAGGATGAGGCTCGAGTCGCCGAACTCGTGCCAGAGGTAACCGGTCGCCAGCGCCGACTGATACATCCGACGAGCACCGTCGGATCCGGCGACGCTCTCGATGATCGAAAGATGACTCGCGCCCGGTTCGTGCCAGCCAGTGAGGAGCCCGTCGATCGTTCGCACGTCGCGGGCGCTGCTCACGACGAGGTCCGTGTAGCCCGCAGCTGCCCGCAGGCTTCCATCCTCATTACCCGCGCTCTCGAGGGCTCGGAGAACAGTCGTGCCTACGGCGATGACTCTTCCTCCCTGGTCGCGAAGGCCATTGATGACGGCGGCCGCCGCGGCGGAAACCCGGAACCGCTCAACGCCCGGGAGCTCACCGGCTTCGAACGACGAAACTCCGCTATGCAACACCACCGGCACCAACGTCACACCCGCCGCCGCCAGCCGGGAAAGGATCTCGTGAGTGAACGGTCGGCCGGCGCTCGGCATCTCAGCGCTCCCCGGCTCCGTGGCGTAGACCGTCTGATAATCCTCGAGCGGCCAGGGTTGGCCTCCCTCGCCGTAGCGAATCGGCTTTCCGTGCCCGCGGAGATACTGAGACAAGTCGAGGGGCAAGTCGAGGCTTGCCCTCCACAGCCGGGGGGTGCGGAGATCTTGGGCCAGGAGGTGGATTGATCCTGACTCTTCGAGATCGAGGGTCTGTGGTTCGAGAGCCGGACCGGGAGAACTGCCGACGCCACGAGGGGTTCTCACCTCCACGCTCCATAGTCCGTCGGGTTGGGGGACCGATAGGTGGACGCGTACCAGGGCGCCATCTTGGGTGCGGGCGTCGAGGGCGTATGCCATCGTCGCCGACACGTTGATGACGAGGGCATCGCCCGGCCGAAGATGATCCCCGATACGCCGAAATTCGGTATGCAACGGCGGGCCCATGGGAGCGTTGAAGACCATGAGGCGAACGTCGTCCCGGCCCGATCCCCGCACCTCAGGCGGCGCCGAAGCCACCTGAGCTGGTTGCAGATCGAAGCTAAAAGCGGTGCCGGCGATCATCGGGCTGGCACCAGGTCACGGGCCGCATAGCGACCCGATGGTCGGTCCGATTCGATCAGGTTCATGAGGCCGGGGACACTCGCTTCCGGAGGCGGGCGGTCGGAGATGTCTTCGCCGGGATAGGCCTCTTGATGCATCCGGGTGTTCATGTCGCCGGGATCGACCCAATACACCCGAACCCGGCTTTCTTCAGCCGCGAGGATGCGTGACATCTGTTCAAGGCCGGCCTTCGAGGAGCCATAGCCACCCCACCCCTCGTATGCCTCCAAAGCGGCGTCAGAGGTGATGTTGATAACGGTGCCCTGTGACAGCCGCAGAAGCGGCAGGGCCAGTTGGATCATGCCGAGGGGGGCGATGACGTTCGTTCGATAGACCTGCTCCAGGACGTCGAGGGGATAGTCCGCCAGTGGGGGTTGGGGGCTGGGGCCCAGGATCGAGGCGTTGTTCACCAGAAGGTTGAGCTGCCCGTCGGCGGCCTCGACCAAGCGGCGGCGATGATCGGCATCCGAAATGTCGCCGGCGACGGCAATGACCTTCGTCAGGTCGGCGAGTTCGGCGCGGATTTGTTCGAGATCGTCGAGCCCCCGGGCGTCGATGACCAACCGGTAGTTGGACCGGGCGAGCCTGCGCGCCAGTGCAAGCCCGAGGCCACGGGAAGCGCCGGTGACGATCGATACGCGGACCTGGCTGGTGGTCACAAGGCAAACCTACAACTTCAAGCTAACTTGAAGTCAAGCCCTAAAATTCTCGAATGGGCGCCCTCCCGGAAACGATCACTATTGGCGAGCTGGCAACTCGCAGCGGAACTTCGACTTCCGCCCTTCGTTTCTATGAGAGCAAGGGCCTGATCGATTCGGAACGGACCGATGGCAATCAGCGTCGCTACCACCGTTCCACGTTGCGTCGCATCGCCACGATCCGCGCGGCCCAGTCGGTGGGACTGACTCTCGACGAGATCGCAACGGCTCTGGCGACCTTGCCCCAGCATCGAACCGCGGGCCGGGCCGACTGGGAGCGATTGTCGAAGAACTGGAGGCGGCGTCTCGACATCCAGATAGAGCGCCTGGAGGTGTTGCGGGACACACTGACCGGGTGCATTGGCTGCGGTTGCCTTTCTTTGGGCACTTGCCAGCTGGTCAACTACGGAGATCGCCAGGCGTCCAACGGACCTGGTGCCCCCGGGCTCAGGGTCGACTAACTGCTAGGCGGTTTTCGCCAGAAGAGCGCCAGCTGAGCCAGCCCGGCGAGGATCCCGCCGATGCCGATCAGGAAGCCGACCACTCCGGCCCAATCGATCCCGAGCAAGCGATCGAAGGAGATCGATCCCGGCCCCAGCCACGCCACCACAAACGCGGCCGTCCCAAGCACGTTCACGTATTCCCAACCCTCGCCCTTGTTGAATGTGAAAAAGCCGTTGAAGCGGTGGACGGCACCGCCCGCGGTGACCATCGTCGCCACGACTACCGCCGCCGCGATCGGGGTCAAGAGCCCTACTACCAAACCAGCTCCGGCCGCCAGCTCCGTGAACGCTGCCAGGCGCGCTTGCATCGGAGCCATCTTGAATCCCACTCGCTCAAACCAGCGAGCGGTGCCTTCCTGCGTGCGGGCGTGTCGGAACCCGTGGGCGAAGAAGGACAGACCGACTACAACCCGCAGAAAGAGCATGGCACCGTCGAGCGCCGTCATCTCAGCGACGTTATCGGACCCCAGCTCCTTTAGCCTCGGGGGGGCTTGCTCACCTTCGCAGAATGTCGCACCGCCGACGAGACCGATCCGCTCGCCGATCGGCGCGCCCTCTTTGATCTACCACCAGATCTCATCTACCTCGATGGGAACTCCCTTGGTCCTCCGGTTAAGAGTGTTGGCGTTGGCGTCGACCAGGTGCTCTCGGATTGGCGCAACCGCTTGATCGCTGGGTGGTGGGACTGTGGCTGGGTTGACGTCCCTCGCATCATCGGGGCGAGGCTGGAGGCAGTCGTCGGGGCGGAGCCGGGCTCGATCGTTTGCACCGATTCGACTTCGGTGAACCTGTTCAAGGCAGTGACGGCAATGTGTGACCTTTCCCCGGGCGACATCCTCACCGACGTGGGCAACTTTCCCTCTTGTCTTTACATCCTCGAGAGCATCGCCCGCCAGCAGCATCGGCGGCTAAGGGTCGTCGATCCAGACGAGGTGCTGACCACGATCGACCGCGATGTCGGCGTGGTCTCGCTGACCCAGGTCGACTTTCGGAGCGGACGGCTTCACGACATGGAGAAGATCACGCGTCGTGCCCGCGCGGTGGAGGCGATGACGGTGTGGGACCTGTCTCACTCGGCGGGTGTGATTCCCATCGAGCTCGCTCGTTGGGAGGTCGATGCCGCCGTCGGCTGCGGTTACAAGTATCTCAACGGGGGTCCGGGAGCTCCGGCCTACATCTACATCTCGCCGCGACGCTCCGAGAGAGTGGCCAACCCGATCAATGGCTGGTTCTCTCATATCTCCCCCTTCGATTTCTCAAAACAGTTCGTCCCCGCTGAAGGTATCGATCGCATGAGAACCGGAACGCCGGACATCCTCGCGATGGTCACTCTCAACGAGGCGCTCAAAGCGTATGAAGCGGTCAGTGTCGAGCAGGTGCGGGAGAAGTCCGTTGCCCTCACGGCGTTGTTCATCGACCTCATCGATCGTGATGTGGGCTGCGAGGTGCTGACACCACGAGAGCCACAGCAGCGGGGCAGCCAAGTGAGCCTGCGGACCCCACAGGCCGAGAAGCTCGTGTCGGCGCTTTCCCAGGAAGGGGTGATCGGTGACTTTCGGCCGCCCGATGTCGCCCGCTTCGGATTCTCCCCGCTCTATATCGGTTATCAGGATGTATGGCGGGCAGCGGCCGCCATCAAATCGATTCTTGCCCGTCTCTAGATCACGAAACGGCGAGCGGCGTCGAAGACCAGCCAAAGGCCGATCAGAGTGACGACCAATCCACCGAACTGGGGAACTCGCAGCTGCCACGTTTGTCGCCAGCGCTCGGAACTGAGTCTGGTCCACCCCCACTTCTGAGCACCCACGGCGAGGAGGCCGGCTCCGATCAGGCTGACCGACATCCCCAGGCCGAACCCCGCCACCAGGAGCAGTCCCCACCAGGCTTCTCCCTGGGCGACCGCTCCCAGCAACAGCACTACCGCAGAAGCCGAGGGCACCAGCCCTCCCGCCAGCCCCAGGGCAGCGAGTGAGCGCCATCCATGGGAAGGGTGGGCAACGTGGCCGCCTTCGTGGTTATGAGGATGGTCATGACCGCCCGCGTGGGGGTGGTCGTGATCGTGTGGATGATGATGTTCCCGATCCCGTCGTAGCGCCCGGACCAGCATCACCGCCCCGATCGACGTCACGATCAAGGCCGAGATCAACGACAGCCACGGATAGGCCGACGCGGGCTGGAACGCCGAGGTGGTGACCGCAGTCACCAGTCCCAAGAGGCCGACCCCGAGGGTGTGGGAAAGGGCGACGCTCAGACCCAATCCCAAGGCGGTACGCGGTCCGCCCCGGCGAGCAACCAGATAGGCAGCCATCAGCGTCTTGCCGTGGCCAGGAGCGAGGGCATGTCCGGCCCCGAGCGTGAGAGCGGCCAGCAACGCCACCGCACCTGAGCCGCCCGCTACCCCGCGGCCGATTCGCTCGACCAGGGCAGGGCTGGGGGCGGTCGGAGAGGGCACCGTCGCTCCCTCACCGGGCCCGTAGTCGATCGATCCGGATCGTTCTTCCCGCGTGGGTCCGGCCGGATAGGCGGTCAGCATCCCGGAGGGACTGTCCGTAAGCAGAGACGTTTGGATCGCCAACCCCCGACTCGAGGCGACGATCTCAGACCATCCCAACCGATCGCCATACACCCGATTCTCTATCTTCAACTCCCCGCGGTTTTCGGAGAGCGCGGCCCCGAACCGACACTCGATCCGCAAGGTGTCGAGGCCGCCTTGCCCGGGCGGAAAGCTGAGATTGGCGCCACGGCTTTCCAGAACCAGCGGCCCGGATTCGAGCTGAAGCATGATCTCGGGGCGAAACCCTTGACATGCGGCGGCGGAATACGCATCGCCTTCTGCAGCGTCGGTGATGCCGTCACCATCTTGGTCCATTTCCCGCTTTTCCCGGAATGCCGGGATCTCGGCCATGTCGACCACTAATGAGACATTCAGCCAACTCGGACTGAAGCTGAGACCGAGGTGAACGTTGGTGGTGAAGTTGCCTAGAGGATGGGCAAGGGCGGTGCCGGTCATCAGCGCCAGCGCAACCGTGATCAGGATGAGTAGCCGCCCGCGGTATGACTTGCCACCGCGGTGCGAGCGCTGACGCCCACCGCTTCTTCTGAGACCTCGATCCATTGACACCCGGCCCATCGACGGTGGTTCGTTTTCGAGCGCGTCCCGGATTGGTGGCCAGTTTTGAAAGGTGAGCAATCCGTGGTGAGTCGGACTCCGAAACAGATGTCGAAGCGTCCGACAGAAGGAGAAAGACAACATGCGGGAGCTTTTCAAAAAAGTGCCGATCCTGGCAGTAGTCGCCGCCCTGGCGATCGGGCTGGCAGCGGGCCCGGCAGGCTTGTTGGCGGCCGACCATCTCGACGCCCCGGGGCTGACACCGCCGGGAGGAGATTCTCGGCTGGACATCAACGATGTCTATGCCTTCCAGTCACCTGCCAATCCCGACCACGCGGTTTTGATCATGACGACCAACCCGGCCGCCGGAGCTCTGACCGGGCAGTTGGGGTTCCACCCTGATGCGACCTATGAGTTCTTGGCCGACACCGACGGCGACGCCAAACCCGACAACTGGGCACGGATCAACTTCGAGCCGGCCGACTCGAGCGGTCAGCAGGCATACCGGCTCAAGGTCAAGGGCAATGGACCAAACCTCCGCGGTATGACCGGACAAACCATCGACCTCGATGGTGAAGTAAAAGTGACCGCCGGAACCTTTGATGATCCGTTCTTCTTCGACCTGGTGAGCTTCCTGGCGGCTGATTTCGACTGCTCGTCTGCAAGCAACTTCTTTCTCGGGCTCAACACGCAGGCAATCGCCTTCGAGTTCCCGCGAGCGGAGCTTTCGGGGGAGGTTGGGGTTTGGGCACGAACCATGCTCGGCGATCAGCAGATCGACCGGATGGGAAGACCAGCGATCAACACCGTATTCATCCCCAACAACATCTTCGAGCCTGCCGGCTCGGAACCATCGCAGAGGAACGCCTTCAACGCCGGGAAGCCCCAGCACGATCAGCGCGACTTCCGCCGTGAAGTTGTGGACACGCTCGAGATCTTCTACGGAGCCGGGAACCCGACCGTCGGGACCCTCACCGACATCCTTCTGCCCGATGTGTTGACGGTTGACTTTGGATCAAGCGCCGGATTTCTCAACGGTCGGAGGTTGGCCGACGACGTCATCGACGCCGAGCTCGGCCTCGTGACCAACGGCGCCGTTACCACCGACTGTGTAAGCAACGATTCCGCCTTCAGCGGGACCTTCCCCTACCTGGCACCGAAGAACTAGGAATGAGTGATGGAGCGGCTCTCGAGCCGCTCCATCACAGGAGAGAATTTTGAGACTGCGAGACGTTCTGATCGTCGTGTTGGTAGGAACGGTGGCCGTGGTTGGTCCCGGTCTGCTGCCGGCCCGGCTCGCCGGCAGCTACCCGACCGGTGGGAGCCCGGTGCCCGACACCGTTGCCGCCCTGGAGCTGTTCCAGAAGCGGGTAGACGAGGATCCCAATGCCATCAATCTCACCGTGCTGGCACAGCTCCACACCCGGCGGAGCCGCGAGACGGGAAACGTTGCAGAACTGGCATCGGCCGAAAGTGCGGTGAGGGATGCCCTCGCCCAGCAGCCAAGCTACGGGCCAGCGGCGCTCACACTGGCTTCGGTTTTGGCTGGCCAGCATCGCTTCGGCGAAGCGCTTACCGCCGCCCGACGAGCTCAGCAGCTCGACCCCCGATTGGGGGCATTGGGCCTGGTGGGAGATGTCCTCGTTGCCACCGGCGACTACGAGGGCGCCAGGGATGCCTACTCCCAACTTGGGGGTGCCGGTAGCTCGCCCGGCCTCGGGGCCCGTTTGGCTCACCTGGACGAGTTGGAGGGAGATCTCGAAGGGGCGATCCGTCGAACTGAACGGGCCGCGGCCGCGGCGCTCGAGCAGGGCGGGGTGGGAGAAGAAGCCGCGTGGTTTCAGGTTCGCCTCGGTGACCTCAACTTCACCGTTGGGAAACTGGCCGAGAGTGATCGCCGCTACCGGGCGGCGCTGGATCTACTCCCCGACTATTGGCCTGCGCTGGCCGGACGGGGCAAAGTCAGCGCCGCCCGCGGGGACCTCGCGAGAGCGGTCGAGTTCTACCAGTCGGCCGCCGCCATGGTCCCCCGCCCGGAGGTGATGGTCGCCCTTGGCGACATCTATTCCATCACCGGCGACCTCGATCTAGCTCGCGACAGCTACGCCACCGTCGAGGTCATCTCCCAGCTTTCGGCAGGTGTGTATGACCGCAATTTGGCCCTCTATGAAGCCGAGCACGGCAATCCCGAAAAGGCCTTGGCTTTGGCTGAAACCGGACTGAAGGAGAGACAGGACGTGTACGCCTACGACACGTTGGCTTGGGCGCTTCATAAATCGGGCCGTTACGCCGAGGCCCGTCAGGCGATGGATCGCGCCCTGTCGCTCGGAACCCGTGACCCGAATTTGCTATTTCATTCAGGCGCCATCTGGCTCGCCCTGGGATACAAGTCGAACGCCGGCACCGACCTCGGAGCGGCCCTAGCGCTCAATCCCCGCTTCCATCCCCGGTATGCCCCCGAAGCCATGAAGTTGCTGGCGCAGGCACGCGCCTAGGTATTCGGCACCACCGGGGCGAGGCCAACCACGCGGGAGATGGCGAATTCACCCTCCACCCGTTCGGGGATGAGCTGAGCCTTGCCGATTTGGCTGCCCATCGTCAGCTCGACGACGAGAGCTTTTCCGGCAACTCCGGTGTCGTCGAGGACGGTCAGAGTCCCGGTCCATGTCCCCGCTTCCTCATCGTCAGTTACTTCCACCGTCCCCACCGTGAGCAATACTCCATCAAGAGTGATGCGAACCGGTCCCGAGTAGTTCATTGAGGGACGTTTCTATCAGGTGGACCGGCTGTTGTAGGGGACAGGAGGGACTGAATCACCTCAGCTTGCGGAGCTAGGTGCCTTCCGCCCCGTCATCTTTTCTTGTTCCGGACCTGGGGAAGGGTCGTCGAGCGCAGCACGAGATCGCGCCGGTAGAGATTGTGTGTTTCCCGCACCCGGCGCTCGGCGTCGGATCGCAACCGTTCGGTTTCTTCCAAGAGCCGCGCCACCTCGGCGCGCAAGGCCTCGATTTCTTTGCTGAGGCTCAGCACCTGCCGGACCCCTTCGAGGTTGAGACCGGCGGCGGTCAACTCGTTGATGAGGGTGAGGCGGTCGACGTCGGCCTGCGAATAGCGACGGGTCCCTCCCGGCGTCCGGTACGGTTCCACCAGACCCTTGCGCTCGTAGATGCGAAGCGTTTGGGGATGCATCCCCGCCATTTCGGCGGCCACTGAGATGACGAATACGGCCGCCGCCTTGCGCTCTTTCATGAGGCAGTTTCTTGCCGACTCCGGAGATGACCACGGAGGTCGTCGTCATCGATGGCTGCTAGCTCCTCGAGGAGCCGCTTCTCCTCCCGGGAGATCTTGGCCGGCACGACTACTTCGACCTTGGCATAGAGGTCACCGTTCTGACGCCGGCCACCGCTCACACCTCGCCCTTTCACCCGGAATGTTTTCCCGGAGGGAGTGCCGGCCGGCACCTTGATCGAAACCTTGCCGTTGAGAGTTGGCACCTCGAGAGTGGTCCCGAGGGTCGCCTCGGTGTAGCTGATCGGAACCGTGATGTGGAGATCGTCGCCCTTGCGTTTGAAAAGGGGATGACTCGAGACATGCACCTTGACGAGCAGATCACCCGGAGGTCCGCCGTTGGCTCCGGGCGCACCCTTGCCGGCCAGGCGGACGGTGGCGCCGTCCTTGATACCCGCCGGAATTCTCACCTTGATGGTGCGACTGCGAACCTCGGTTCCTCGCCCCCGGCACTGACTGCAGGGGTGGGTGATCAAGCGGCCGCTGCCGCCGCACTGGGGGCAGGGCTGGCTGAACGAGAAGACGCCCTGATTCTGAGCAACGACGCCATCGCCTCCACACGTTGGGCAGACATCGATGGCCGAACCCGGCTCCGCTCCGGAACCTCCGCAGCGACTGCACGGGGCCTCGCCTCGCAGTTCGACGCTGGTGATGAGTCCGTCGATCGCATCGTCAAAGGAGATGTTGAGATCGGCGGTGGTGTCCCTTCCCTTCTGAGGGCCCGCTCTTCCGCGAGCTCCACCGAAGCCGAAAAGGTCTCCGAATCCGCCGAGGATGTCACCCAGATCTTCGACCCGTACCCGTTGGCCACCGCCACCGAAGCCGCGGCCGCCAGGACTCCCATAATTCCGGAAGGCGCCCGATTCCACCAGGCGGCGTAGTTCGTCGTACTCCTTGCGCTGCTCGGCATCCGACAGCACCCCGTAGGCCTCAGAGATCTGCTTGAACTTCTCCTCGGCGGCATTGTCTCCGGGGTTGGCGTCGGGATGGAATTTCTGCGCCAACTTGCGATAGGCGCGCTTGATTTCCTCGGCTGTGGCCGAGTTCGAGACCCCCAAGATCTGATAGAAGTCCTTGTCAACCCATTCGCGATTCAAAGATTCATTCCTTGCGGGCCCTGACCCCCACCATGCTCGCTCGAAGCACCCGGCCCTTGAGGCGATAGCCACGACGGAACTCGTCGGTGACGATCAGCTCGCCATTCCCCTCGCCGCTGGCGGTAACCGCCTCGTGCAGCGAAGGATCGAATGGCATGTCGAACGTCTCGATCGGCTCGAGTCCCTCCTTGGCCAACACGTCCAGAAGCTGGTCGCGGGTACTCCGGACTCCAGACTTGAGCTTCTCCTCGGTTTCGGAGCTGGTTTCTACGGCGAGGGCGGCATCGAGGCTGTCGAGCACCGGCAGCAACGCTGAAACCACTCGCTCAGAGGCGCGATCGACGAGCCCCCCCATCTCGCGTTGGGAGCGCTTGCGATAGTTGTCGAAGTCGGCCGCTACCCGTCGCAGGTCGTCGAGATAGGAGTCGGCCTCCTTGCGCGACCCGGCGAGGGCCTCGACCAGTTGGTCAATGGCCTGATCGGGATCATCGGAGAGGTCGAGGCCCAAAGACTCGGCCGTGACCGCCTCTGAGGCCTCTTCCTCTACCGGTTCTGCCTCGACGATGGTGATCTCAGGGAGATCAGGTTGCTTGTTCATCGCCCTCGTCGACGATCTCGGCCTCGACTACATCGTCATCGCTTTGGCCCTCGTCCGGAGCTCCTGTCCCAGGTTGGGCGGCGGCTTCCTGGTACATCCGGGTAAACGCCCCCTGGCTCGAGGTCACGAGAGCCTCGATCCGAGAGCGAAGCGTCGCCGTATCCGAGTTCTCGTCACCAAGGGCGGCCTTGAGATCGGAGAGGGCCGAGTCGATCGAGCCCCGTTCATCCGCGGAGAGCTTCTCGCCCTGTTCGGCGAGAACTTTCTCGGTCTGGTGGACCAGCTGATCGCCCTGGTTTCGGGTCTCGATCTGCTCGCGGCGCAGGCGATCCTCCTCCGCGTACGCCTCGGCGTCCTTCACCATTCGATCGATGTCGTCCTTGGCGAGAGCAGTGCCGCCGGTGATGGTCATCGCTTGTTCCTTGCCGGTAGCCATGTCCTTGGCGTGCACATTGACGATGCCGTTGGCGTCGATGTCGAACGTGACCTGAATCTGCGGCACCCCCATCGGGGCTGGCGGGATCCCTGTCAGCTGAAAGCGTCCCAGGCTCTTGTTGTCCGAAGCCATGGTGCGCTCGCCTTGCAGAACATGAATCTCAACCTCCGGCTGATTGTCAGCTGCGGTGGTGAACGTCTCCGTCCGGCGGGTGGGGATGGTGGTGTTGCGCTCGATCATCTTGGTCAACACCGCCCCCTTGGTCTCGATCCCGAGGGTCAGAGGCGTTACATCGAGGAGGAGGATGTCCTTCACATCGCCCTTGAGCACGCCGGCCTGGATGGCGGCACCGGCGGCCACGACCTCGTCGGGGTTGACACCCTTGTGCGGGTCCTTACCGGTAAGACTCTTGACGAGCTCCTGTACGGCCGGCATCCGGGTCGAACCACCCACCAGCACGACGTGGTCGATATCGGCCACCGGAATCCCCGAGTCCTTGATCGCCTGTTGGAAGGGGCCCTTGCAGCGATCGAGCAGATCCTCGGTGAGCTTCTGGAACTCCGAGCGAGTGAGCTTGCGCTGGAGGTGAAGGGGACCCTCGGCTGTAGCGGTGATGAAGGGAAGGTTGACCTCAGTCTCAGAGACCTGGGAGAGCTCGATCTTGGCCTTCTCGGCTGCTTCCTTGAGCCGCTGGCTCGCCATCCGGTCCTTGCCGAGGTCTACCCCATGATCGTTCTTGAATCCGGTGATCAACCAATCGACGATGGCCTGGTCCCAGTCGTCACCACCGAGGTGGGTGTCGCCTGAGGTGGCCTTGACTTCGAAGACGCCCTCACCAATCTCGAGAACAGAGACGTCAAAGGTTCCGCCCCCGAGGTCGAACACCAAGATGGTGTGGTCGGTGCTTTCCTTGTCGAGCCCATATGCCAACGAGGCGGCGGTCGGCTCGTTGATGATCCGCAAGACGTTGAGCCCAGCGATTTGACCAGCCTCCTTGGTGGCAGTGCGCTGGGCGTCGCCGAAATAGGCCGGAACGGTGATCACCGCGTCGGTGATGGTGTCGCCGAGGAATGCCTCGGCGTCCCGCTTCAACTTCATGAGGACGCGGGCCGAGATCTCTTGGGCGGTGTAGTTCTTGCCCTCGATGGAAATCGACCAGTCGGTGCCCATCTCCCGTTTGACCGAGCGAATGGTGCGATCGGGGTTGGTGATCGCCTGGCGCTTGGCCACCTCTCCCACCAGGACCTGGCCCTCCTTGAAGGCGACCACCGAGGGGGTGGTGCGAGAGCCTTCGGCATTGGGGATGATGGTGGGTTCGCCGCCCTCCAGGGTGGCGATGACGCTGTTGGTGGTTCCAAGATCGATACCGACGGCACGGGCCATTTCTGCTCCTCGTAGGTTGAGTGGGTTCAGCGATTATAACTTGAGTCGGGTATTGTCATATTCCAGGAAAAGGAAATATTGCCCCGACAAGGGGCGTTTTGACTACCGATTTATGAGGAGAACCCTTTGAACCAAAACCTCGATACCCAGACCCTTCCTGTTCTACCCCTTCGAAACGGAGTGGTCTTCCCGCATATGGTGGTCACCCTCCGCATCGAGACCTCGGAGGGAAAAATCGCCCTGGCCGCCTCCGAGCAGGCGGGCGGTCGCCTGATCCTGGTGCCGCGGGTGGCGGGGAAGTACGCCTCGGTGGGGACCATCGCCGAGATCCAGCAGAGCGACGAAGAAGGAAACGTGGTGGTGTCGGGTGTGGGGCGCGCCCGGGTGGGCAGCGGCTCTTCTGATACTGCCGGAGCCCTCTGGGTCGAGTTCGAGCCTTATCCAGAGGTCGATGTCCACGACGAGGCCCTCGATGATCTCGTGGCTGAGTACCGAGCGGTGGTAACCGAGGTGCTAGATCACCGCGGTGTCGGAGCAGTGGCAGAGAGAATCTTGGGGCTGGAGAACCCGTCCCAACTCGCCGATCTGGCCGTCTACTCACCCGATCTCAGCCTCGAGCAGAAGGTCGAGATTCTGGAGACGCTTGATGTCAGGGAGCGCCTCGGCAAGCTTCTCATCTGGATGCGCGAGGTCCTCGCCGACCTCGAACTGCGGCGCCGGGTCCGCGACGATGCCGCCGAACGAATCGACAAGAGTCAGCGCGAGTATTTGCTGCGCCAACAGATGGAGGCGATCAAGAAGGAGTTAGGCGAGGAGCAGGGAGCCTCTGACAGTTACAGAGCAAGGCTCGAAGAGACTGACATGCCCGAGAAGGTCAAGGAGGCCGTAGGACGGGAGATCGACCGTCTCGAGCGGATGTCCGAGCAATCCCCCGAGCATTCGTGGATCAGGACCTGGCTCGACACCATGTTCGACATTCCCTGGGGCAAGCATTCAGAGGACCACCTTGATCTCAACGAGGCCTGGGCCGTGCTCGACGCCGATCACACCGGCCTCCACGATGTCAAGGAGCGGATTGTCGAGCACTTGGCTGTTCGCAAGCTCCGTCAGGAACGGGGACTGAGCGAGGAGAACTTGCGGCAGTCCGGCGCCATCCTCCTGCTGGTCGGTCCTCCGGGAGTCGGCAAAACCTCGCTCGGAGAATCAGTTGCCCGCGCCCTGGGACGGAAGTTCGTTCGCGTTGCCCTCGGTGGTATCCGTGACGAGGCCGAGGTGCGAGGCCACCGGCGTACCTATGTCGGAGCGCGCCCGGGGCGGATCGCCCGCGCCCTAACTGAGGCCGAGACCATGAACCCCGTCTTCCTGCTCGATGAAATGGACAAAGTCGGGAGTGACTGGCGAGGAGATCCGTCCTCGGCCCTGCTTGAGGTGCTCGATCCTGCTCAGAACCACACGTTCCGCGACCATTACCTGGAGGTCGATCTCGACCTTTCGGATGTCCTCTTCATCGCCACCGCCAACGTGGTGGAGACCATTCCCGCTCCGCTCCTCGACCGGACCGAAGTGATAAGGCTCGATGGCTACACGGATGAGGAAAAGGTCGCCATCGCCCGCGATCACTTGCTGCCCCGTCAGATCCGGCACGCCGGTCTCGAGCCTGAGGAGATTGACGTAACCGAAGGCGCCCTGGCAGTAGTGGTCGATCGCTACACGCGAGAGGCCGGGGTCCGCTCGCTGGAACGAGAACTCGGCAAACTCTCCCGCAAGGTGGCCACCAAGGTTGCCAAGCGCGAAGGCGATGAGAAGGAAGCAATCCAGATCGACGGCGACGACGTCGTCGAATACCTGGGCAAGCCCAAGGTTTGGCACGACGAAGCCAAGGATCGAACCGACGTGCCCGGCGTGGCTACCGGCCTGGCGGTAAC
>DATBKE010000006.1:0-1629 GCA_036556085.1 Acidimicrobiia bacterium
GGTTGCCGCGAGGATGATCAGGAAGAGGACGAACGCGATCGCAGCCGCGAAACCCATGTTCCACCACCGGAACCCCTGCTCGTACATGAAGAGGACGACGCTGTAGGTCGCGTGCAGCGGCCCGCCCCGGGTCATGACATAAGGCTCGGCGAAGAGCTGGAAGTAGCCGATCATCGTGATCACGCCGACGAAGAAGAAGGTCGGCGCCAGGGACGGCAGGGTTATGTGTCGAAAACGCTTCCAGGGACCGGCCCCGTCCAGCTCAGCCGCTTCGTAGAGGTAGTCGGGGATCGCCTGGAGCCCCGCGATGAAGATCACCATGTTGTATCCGAAGCTCTTCCAGACGGCGAGCAGGATGATCGACGGCATCGCCCACGTCGTGTCGCCGAGCCAGTCGATCGGCCCGATCCCCACCCAGCCGAGCGCATGGTTGAGAAGCCCGAACCGGGGGTGGTAGAGGTATCGCCACACGACCGCCACGGCGACCAGCGTGGTCACGACGGGCGCGAAGAACACGGTCCGGAAGAAGCTCTTGAACCGGACCAGCCTCGCGTTCACGAGGAGGGCGGCCCCCAGCGAGACCCCGACGGAGAGCGGACCTCCGACCAGGACGAAGTACAGCGTGTTCCTGAGCGCCGTCCAGAAGAGGGGGTCACGCAGGAGCGCCGCGTAGTTGTCGAGCCCCATGATCCGCACGTTGTCGAGCGTCCGGAGGGCATAGATGTCGAAGTCGGTAAAGCTCAGGAGGAGCGCGGCCGCGACGGGAAGGAGAAAGAAGAAGCCGATCGCGAGGAGTGCCGGCGATACGAAGAGCCAGCCGGGAGGGATGCGGTTCGAGATGCCGACCCCGAACGTCTTCATGAGGCGCAAGGATTCATCCTGATGTCAACTGTTCGATCCGCATCCCGAAGGCTGGTCTTCGGCCGGCGTGTATGATCTGCCGTTCGCCTTCAGGAACGAGGTCAGGAATTCGCTCAGGGTCCGACGGACGACCTCGCAGGCGGCCTCCATCATGGTCCAGCCCGAACCTGGCCCATAGCCACCAGTGGCCATTCCCCTCATCACCCACGTCATCCCGGGAGCGAAGAGATCCTCCCCGCCCACCTGATAGCGAACCGGACGCCAGAACTCGAGTCGGTAGTTCGTCAGCGAAAACGTGGACACCGCCGCCGGCTCCGCCCCCCCGGAATCAATCTCGCCGATCCAGATGACCAGGATCTCGTGCTCCCCGGGATCGCCCGGGTCCATCACCACCACACCCGCCAGGGCGAACTCCTCCTCGACGACCCGCTCGATGAGTTCGTAATCGAGTCCCAAACCGGGAATCAGGCTCACACTCAAACGACCAGGGTCATCCACTTCGAGGCCTCGGGTCTCGAAGGGCTCCTGAGCGCAGAGGCCGGAAGGCGCCAGGCCGACCAGCAGGGCCATGTATGAGACCGATCGTGCGATCGACGTCACTCCCTCTCCCCACGCGCCAGAATCCATCGCCGCTTCTCGAGGATCCGGTCGACGTCGGCGTCGAGTGCGGCGAGCGCCTGCTCGACGGTCAGCCGTCCCCGGGCGGCGGCCTCACCGTACTCGAAGACCTTGGTCGCGATCCGCTCCCACTCCGGGACCCTGGGGAGC
>DATBKE010000007.1:0-3433 GCA_036556085.1 Acidimicrobiia bacterium
GAGGCCCAAGCCATGATCTGTCCGATATCTCCCGATAGTTCTGTCCGACATGTCCCGAGAGTTGACAGGTGCGGTACTCGTTCGCCAGCGACCAAATTTCTAAGGGGTAAGGGGGACGGCTACGCCTTGACCGGATCCGGCAACTCGCCAAGGCGCTCGATCAAGTCGACCACCCGATTGCTATAACCCCACTCGTTGTCGTACCACGACAACACCTTGACGAGGTTGCCGCCCAGAACTTGGGTGCCGGCGGCGTCGAAGATCGAGCTATGGGGATTCCCGATGATGTCGGTGGAAACGATCGGGTCCTCGGTGTATTCCAACACCCCGGCCATCGGACCCTCGGCGGCGGCCTTGACCGCGGCGTTGACCTCCTCGACGGAAACGTTTTTCTCCAGCTCGACGACAAGATCGACGGTTGAGCCGTCAGGCACTGGAACCCGCATTGCCATCCCGTGCAGAAGCCCGTCGAGCTTCGGGTAGACCTTGCCGACCGCTTTGGCCGCGCCGGTGGTGGTGGGGATGATGTTCTCCGTGGCGGCCCGGCTCCGGCGCAGGTCCTTGTGGGGAACGTCCGCCAACCGTTGGTCATTGGTATAGGCGTGGACCGTGGTCATGATGCCGCGCTTGATCCCAAATGCTTCGTCCAGCACCTTGGCGAGTGGCGCCAAGGAGTTGGTTGTGCATGAAGCGTTGGAGACGATGACGTCGTCGGCGCCAAGCTGGTCGTCGTTGACTCCGAGGACGACGGTGTCATCGATCTCGTCATCCGCCGGAACCGTGAGGATCACCCTCTTGGCTCCGGCGTCGATGTGCTTTTGCAGAGACTCCCGGGTCCGAAACACGCCCGTCGACTCCACCACCACGTCGATGGCGAGCTCCTTCCAGGGCAACTCGGAAGGGTCTTTGATGTAGAGCATCTTGACGTCGTGCTTGCCAACGGTCATAACGCCATCCTTGACCTCGACGTCTTGCGCGAAAGGACCCATCACCGAGTCGTATTCGAGCAGGTAGGCCAGGATGTCGTCGTCGGCCAGGTCGTTGATCGCCACGACTTCGATCTCGGACTCAGGGCGCTCGGCGATGATCCGGAAGACCGCCCGCCCGATGCGGCCGAAGCCGTTGATCGCCACTCGAATCGGATTGCTCATTGCCTTCCTCCGTTCGGGGCCTGGCTCATTACCTCGAGCACCTCGACGATGCGGGCCGAGTAACCCCAACCGTTGTTGAACCAGGTGATGGTCTTGACCATGGTCTCTTCCACCACCATCGTCGAGAGGCTGTCGAAAATTCCCGAGTAGGTCGAAGACTTCACATCGGAGGAGACGATGGGATCGGCAGTGAATTCGATCAGGTCTTTGAACCGTCCGGAGGCGGCCGCCGCCACCGCCGCGTTTACCGCCTCTTTGCTGGTGGGCTGATTGACCAGTGCGGTGAGGTCGATCGTTGATCCATCGGCCACCGGAACGTTGAGTGCCATGGCTGAGATTTTTCCCCCTAACTCGGGCATCACCTGGGCGAGGATCTCGGGAGAGTTGGTCTCGGCCGGGATGATGTTCTCGCCTGCCGCCCGACTGGTGCGGAATCCGGTTCCGGGTACGTCCGCCAGGCGCTGGTCATTGGTCATGGCATGAACGGTGGTGAAGAAGGCCCGCTCGATCCCGAGCGCGTTGTCGAGGATCCGAAGAATCGGAGCGACCGCATTGGACGTGTTCGAACCGAGCGCGATGATCTCAGCCCCCGAAGTCAAGAGGGAATCGTTGATGCCTCGGAGAAGGACCGGGATGTCGCCGGGCTTCTCCGGCGTCGAGGCCACCACGACCCTCTTGGCACCAGACCGGAGGTGAGCCTGGGCGGCTTCCATCGTCCGATAGTTGCTCGTGGCGTCCACCACCAGGTCGACTCCGAGGCTCTTCCAATCGATGTCGTCCGGGGACTTCGCTGTGAGGAAGGCGATCGAATCGTCCTCGACCTGAAGGGTCCCGTTGTCGTAGGACACAGGTTTGGGGAACCGGCCGTAGATCGAGTCGTACTTGAGGAGGTATGTCAAGCCGGCGGGATCATCGATGTCAGCGATGGCAGCTACCTGTAAGTCGTCGTGGTCGACGAGGAGGCGAAAGGCGTTGCGCCCGATGCGGCCGAAGCCGAAAAGCCCGATTCGATTCATTTCCGACATCCCTTGCAGTGAACAAAGCCGAGGGTAGTCAGGGGCAGTCGAAACCCTTCCCGGCACCCCCAATCTCCGATACGTTCGCCAGGGCCTGACCAAAGGAGGGGTGATGATGGGGCTGTTGCTGGCCCTTTGTCTGCGGGCTCCCGTGCCCGGACCGATGGTTTCTCCCTACGGCCCCGAGGGGAGATATGCGGGGCACCACGGGGTGGACTTTGCTGCCCCGGTGGATAGCCCGGTGTTTGCTGCCGGCAGTGGAACCGTCACATTCGCCGGCTCTGTCGCCGGCATGCTCACCATCACCATTGACCATGGGGGAGGTTTGCGTACCAGCGTCTCCTACCTGAGCGCCGTGGACGCGGAGGCTGGAATGCACTTGGAACTGGGGACGGTGATCGGGCGCACCGGGACTGCTCATGGGAGGGCGGCGGTTCACTTTTCGGTTCGAATCGGCGACGCCTACACCGATCCAATGCCATTTCTTCTATGTCGAGCCGGGGGTGAAGAAAGGCTTTATCTCCTTCCTCCGCCACCCGGTTCCTATGCTCGATTCCGTGTCAAGCGGCCTGATGGGAGGGACCTTCGACCCACCCCACATCGCCCATTTGCTGGCCGGAGAGGTCGCTTACCGCCAGCTCGGACTCGACCAGGTTCTTTTCATTCCCGCCGGCTCGCCCTGGCAAAAGGCCGGCAACTCGGTCAGCCCGGCGACCATGAGATGGGAGATGACCAAGCGGGCTACGCAGGGAGTCGACTATTTCCATCCCGATGACCGCGAGGTCCATCGCCAGGGTTGGACCTTTACGGCCGACACCCTCTCCTCCTTCCCAGCCGACGAGGAGCTCTGGCTGATTCTGGGCGCCGATGCCGCCCGAGGCCTGCCGACCTGGGAGCGAGCAGATGAAGTCATGACCAGAGCCAAAGTGGCGGTGTTGCCCCGGCCCGGCGTCGATCCGGCAGAGGTCGAGGATGCGATTGGGCCGGCTCTCTGGCTCGACATGGCCCCGGTGGCGATCAGCGGCACCGATATCCGCCAAAGGGTCGCCACCGGTGTCGGCTATCGCTTCATGGTCACCGAAGCTGTCTACGAGTACATCGAAACAAAACGGCTCTACCGTCTATGAAGGGCGTGGCGGGCGCTGACCATGATGCAGGTGTCGTAGTCGTAGTCGAGACCCGAGCCTTCGAGATATCCGATCAGCTCATCGCTTTCGGCTCCCGGCTGCAACCACACGTTGTTCATAAATAGTTCAGCTGCGGTCC
>DATBKE010000008.1:0-1925 GCA_036556085.1 Acidimicrobiia bacterium
GAACCCTCCCCAGGAAATCCCCCACATCCCGACGTTCCCGTTACACCACGGCTGGGCGGCCACCCAGTCAAGGATCTCCACGGCGTCGGCCATCTCTTCGGCCGTGTACTCGTCCGTGATCACGCCTTCGGAAGCGCCGGTACCGCGGATATCTATGCGGACACCGGCTATCCCCACTTCGGCGAGATAGCTGTAGGTCTGCCAATCGCGGGTGAAGCAGTCGTCGTCCTTCCGATAGGGAAGTGACTCCACTACGGCCGGAAACGGACCCCGGCCGGCGGGAAGATAGACAGTGAGGGCGATCCGGATGCTGTCCCTCATCGGCACGAATACCTTCCGATCCACCTCCACGGGGCCAATTATTCCTGCGTAAGCTCGTCGGGAGGCCCTTTTGTCGATTCGAAGCTTTCTGTTGCGACTAGCCGGCGCTCTAGCGGCCATCGCTTTCTGGCTGGGGCTGGTGGTTGTGGCACTGAACACCCTCGATACCGGCTTGCCTCGCTCGGAGGGTCTTAGTGGATGGCCGTTTTTCCTCGTGGCCCTGGCCATCACGGTGGCAGTCGCCGTTTACCTTTCGAGACGGCCCGGTAAGCCCGGCTGGCTCCATTTCATTTTGGGATTGTTGATCCCCGAGGTGGCCTTCGTCCTCAACCGCCTCTTCGCCAGCGAGATCGGCGTCATTTTCTGGATAACTGTCGTAGTTCTGATCCTGATCCCTCTCCCTGGCACCCGGGCACCCTCCGCTTTGGAGTGAGTTCTCAAGCAAATTTGGACGAGCTGGACGCGAGCGGAGCCCAGCGGCACTAGTCCGGCTGTTGTTTCTCTCTGTCGCGGCGTCGCTTGGCAACCAGAAACCCGAGCAGCCCACCCAGTGCGTTCTGGGGAAGACCGACCAACAAGAACCCGACGAGCCCCGACACCATCACCGCCGGGACCGCCACGAGCTTGAGGGTGTCGGCGCCGATTCGCCCCAGGAAGAGAGCGTCCTCTCGGACGTCCATCTCATGGGGCTCGCCGACCATGGTCCCGGCTGCGAGCGCGGCCTGATCGGGACCGACCGCCAAAGAGGCGAATGGGTCGAGCGGAGCGGCCGTGATCGAAACTGTCGGTGGCAGCATCGGAGCGGTCGGGAGCAGGGTTGTAGCGGGAGGTGGCGAGGTCGTTGGGGTCGCCTCCACCACGCTGGGAGTGGTAGTCGTCGAGGTGGCGGCGGCCGTGGTCGTCGTCGCCGCAGTAGTGGTCGTGGTGGCTGGGGAGGCGAGGTTCACAGTGACCGTTGCCGTCGAGCAGGCTCCCGCCGAGTTGCAAACCGCGTATTGAAAGGTGTCGGTGCCGGACCCATCGCCGCTGTATTTGATCCTGGGCGATCCGGAGGCGATGACCGACGCCGATCCCATCGTCGGCTGAGTGAGAAGGACCAGGGTGGAAGGATCGATTTCGCGGGAGTCGTTGGCGAGGACATAGATCTGGACCGTCTTGCCATCCGTCTCGGCCCAGTCATCAACAGCTACGGGCGCGGTTTGTGCCGAGGCCGAGAGCCCTAGCCCCATCGACACGACGAGAGCACCACTAAGGATCGGAGCCCGCTTCATGCCGTGGCCATCACCAGTCGCTCATTGATGGCTTGAGGAAGGCGCTCGGCCAAGGGCATCGTGACTGAGAACCAAGTCTCTCCCTTGACCCGGCGGTAGGAGACCTCACAGTCCATCAACCGGCACAATTCCTCCACGATGGCGAGCCCGAGCCCGACCGATCCCATGATCACCGGAGCCTCCCCGGTATGAACAAAGCGGCTGAAGAGGCGCTCTTGAACGTGCATCGGAACCCCGGGTCCGTCATCGATCACGGTGCAGATGTATTTGTTGTCCTTGACCACGCCCCGAACCTTGATTCTCGATCCGCCGTGCTTTCGGGCATTCACCAGA
>DATBKE010000009.1:0-18688 GCA_036556085.1 Acidimicrobiia bacterium
CACCCAGCTCTCCAGCCAGGGTCTCGACCTGGTTCTCACCGATGACGCCAAGGTGTTCCTGGCCACCAAGGGGTACGACCGGGAGATGGGTGCCCGTCCCTTGCGCCGGGCCGTGCAGCGCCTACTCGAGGATCCGCTTTCCGAGCGGGTACTTCTCGGCGACTTCAAAGCCGGCTCAACAGTTCTGGTGAGCGTCGAAGAGGGCGCCGAGGAGCTCTCCTTCGAGGCGGTGGAGGCAACCCCGCCCGAGCCCGCACCGTCGCCGGTAGCCGCCGTCAACGAGTAGTCCATGTTTCTCCCCCCGCAGGGGGGAGTACCGGCGCAGCCGGGGAGGGGGGAAACGCTCGCTGGGGGAGGTAACAGCTCGCTTCGCTCGCTATTCTCCGGCCCCGGCGGGACAAAGCGCTCGCCGACCACACCAATTGGAAGGAATACAACTGTGAGACAACACCTACGCGTGCTGTCGCTTCTGGCGGTAGCAATGCTGGTGCTGGCAGCTTGTGGTGGTACTGCCGCCACGACCACTACAGCCGCGACTACGGATACCACTGAGCCAATGACCGAAACCACCGAGGCTCCCACCGAAACCACAGCGGGCGGGGCGACGACGACGACGGGAGCGGCTCCTGCTGCCTGTGATGCCACCGTCGGACTCGTCTTCGACATCGGCGGGCGGGGCGACCAATCGTTCAACGACTCCGCCGCTGCCGGTCTCGAACGAGCCGCCGATGAGATGGGGATCACCTTCACCGAGGCCTCGCCCAACGACGATGGCTCCAACCGGGCCGAATTGCTCCAGCTCGCGGCCGATGCCAGCGACATCGTGATCGCGGTGGGCTTCCTCTTCGAGGGCGATGCTGCCGCGGCGGCGGCGGAGAACCCGGACGTCAACTTTGCGGTGGTCGACTCCCCGATGCTCGACCTCACCGTTGACCCGCCGGTTCCCTACGGCGACAACTCCGCCGGATTGGTCTTCTCGGAAGAGCAAGGCTCCTTCCTGGTTGGCGCTGCTGCCGCTCTCAAGTCGGCCACTGGGACCGTTGGCTTCATCGGCGGGGTCAGTGGCGTCGGAGGTCTGATCGAGAAGTTCGAGGCTGGCTTCCAGGCCGGAGCGATGGCTGTCAATCCAGACATCGAGATCCTCAGTGAGTACATCACTGCCGCCCCTGACTTCGACGGCTTCAACGCTCCCGACCGTGCTCGCGAGATCGCTCTGGCGATGTACGACGGTGGAGCCGACATCGTCTACCACGCCGCCGGCGGCTCGGGTGCCGGCCTCTTCGAGGCCGCTTCGGTAGCAAGCGATACCTCCGGTTCGAAGGTCTGGGCTATCGGGGTCGACTCCGACCAGTACAACACTGCGGACCCGGCGGTGCAGGAGTTCATCCTCACCTCGATGCTGAAGCGGGTCGACGTCGCCGTCTTCGAGGCGATCAGGTCTCAGTGCGAAGGCACCTTCACCTCTGGACCCACCGCTTACGACCTGACGGTCGACGGGGTCGGCTACTCCACCTCAGGCGGCTTTGTCGATGACATCGCCGACCAGCTCGAGGACTTCAAGGCTCAAATCGTGAGTGGCGACATCGTCGTGCCCACCGAGCCCGCCTAAACAAGTAACAACATCCAACAGCCTTGACGAGCGGGACCGGCCTATTGTCCGGTCCCGCTCCCTTATTTCACGGAGGATTAGTTGGCGACCGCCATCGAGCTGTCAGGCATAACCAAGCGCTTTCCCGGAGTGGTTGCCAATGATCAAGTCAATCTCACGGTCGAGGAAGGTGAGATCCACGCCATCTGTGGAGAGAATGGCGCCGGCAAGTCCACCTTGATGAAGATCCTCTACGGGATGCAGCAGGCTGACTCGGGCACGATGAAAGTTCACGGCCGCGAGGTCCGGTTCGTTTCCCCCACTGAGGCGATCGCTGCCGGGATCGGCATGGTTCATCAGCACTTCATGCTCGCCGACCAGCTCACCGTGCTCGAGAACGTGATTCTCGGCGCCGAGCCGACCAAGGCTTTGGGCCGAATCGACTTCGAGAAGGCCCGGGAGCATCTCCGCGAAGTCGGTCAGGCTTACGGACTGACGATTGATCCCAACGACCTGATCGAAGAGCTGGAAGTCGGCGAGCGCCAGCGGGTCGAGATCATCAAGGTGCTCTACCGGGGAGCCAAGATCCTCATCCTTGACGAGCCCACTGCGGTTCTGGTGCCCCAGGAGGTGGAGGAGCTCTTTCGGAACATGCGGGGCCTCAAGGAGGACGGGGCCACGATCCTTTTCATCGATCACAAACTCGACGAGGTCCTGGCCATTGCCGACACCATCACCGTTCTCCGGGATGGAAAGACCGTCGCCACCGTCAAGCCCGATGAGGTGACGGCCCACGACCTGGCCGAGCTGATGGTGGGTTCGGAGCTGCCGACCCCGGAGACGACCGAATCCACCGTGACCGATCAGGTGGCTCTCGACGTCGACTCGGTCACGGTGCTCGATGAAGACGAGCGGGTGCTGGTGGACGATGTCACGTTCCGGATCCGCCGCGGGGAAGTGGTGGGGATCGCGGGCGTCGAGGGGAACGGCCAGTCAGAACTGCTTGACGCCATTCTCGGGACGCGACCAGTCCATCGGGGTTCGATCCAGCTGATGGGAGAAGACATAACCCTATTGCCGGTCAGGGAGAGGCGAGAGCGCGGGATCGGCTACATCCCTCAGGATCGGCAACAGGAGGGTCTTCTGCTCACCGCCCCCCTTTGGGAGAACGCAGCGCTGGGGCATCAGACTAAAGCGCCCTTCGCCAAAGGACTCTTCATCGACCGGGCAGGTAGCAAGGAGCGCACCGAGCACATTCGCGACGAGTTCGACGTCCGCACTCCCAACGTCGATGTTCATGCTCATGCCCTCTCGGGCGGGAACCAGCAGAAGCTGATCGTCGGCCGGGAGATGACTGCTGAGCCGATTGTCCTCCTCGCCGCCCATCCCACTCGCGGCATTGACGTCGGCGCCCAGGGCGAGGTCTGGGATGACATCAGGCTGGCACGTTCCAAGGGGATGGCGACGCTCTTGATCTCCGCCGATCTCGACGAGCTGATTGGCTTATCCGACACCATTGTCGTGATGCTCCGGGGAAGGCTCGTGGCCACGCTTGATCCGGCCAAGGTGACTCCTCGCGAGCTCGGGGCTTACATGACCGGCGCCAAGGAAGGGGCGGCGTGAATATTTCGCGCCGAATTTTGTTGACGCTGGCTGCTCCAGTCGTTGCGCTGATCTTTGCCTTGGCGATGTCGTCGGTGGTCTTGATTTTCTCGGGCAGCAATCCGCTCGAAGCCTTCGCCGACATGATCGGTCACGCCAGCCGCCTCGAGACCATGGTCGACATCCTCAACCGCGCCACGCCGCTCTACATCGCCGGCGTTGCGGTGGCGATCGGCTTCCGGATGAACCTTTTCAACATCGGGGTCGAAGGTCAATATCTCCTGGCGGCGTTGGTGGCAGCCCATCTGGGCGCCCTGGTCAATCTGCCCGGTCCGCTCCGAATCCTCTTCATCCTGGTAGTGGCGATGGCAGTGGGAGGTGCCTACTCGGGATTCGCCGGAGTGCTGAAGGTGACCCGCGGTATCAACGAAGTGATCTCGACGATCATGCTCAATGCGATCGCCATCACTGGCCTGATTGCCTACCTAATTCGACAATGGCAGGCCGGCGGGGGGATCCAGTCGGGAGTCGGACGGGTGGGGACGACGCCCATCCCGGAATCAGGTTTGATTCCCAACCTCAATTCGGTGCTCGAATTTTTCACCCGCGAGATACGTCAGGGAAAACAACTTACCGGTGTGCTCGTGGTCGCCATTCTGGTGGGCATCGGTTATCACGTTTTGGTTAACCGAACCCGATTTGGCTTCGACCTGCGTGCCACCGGTATCAATCCCTTCGCCGCCCAGGTAGGGGGAGTTCCCGCCAAACGGATGGTGGTGAGCGCCATGGTGCTATCCGGAGCGGTCGCCGGCCTGGTGGGGATGGCCGAGATCAACCACGTGGGTTTCTTTCCCGCCAACCCGATCAAAGGCCTCGGGTTCACGGGGATCGCGACGGCTCTGCTGGGGCGCAATCACCCGGCGGGCATCATCTTGTCGGCTCTGATCTTTGCTTTTCTCGACGTCTCCTCTGGCGTCCTCCAGTTCACGGGCGCCGCCTCCCGGGAGATAGTGGTCATCATGCAGGGGGTCATCATCCTGGCCGCGGTTGTTGCCTACGAAGTGGCCAGCAGGGCGCGTGAGCGTCAGGAGGCGAAGTCGGCTGCGGAAGCGCTGGGAGACATCAAGCCCTCCGAGGAGGCGGCGTGAACTTTGGCAAGCTTCCCGCCTGGCTGCGCTGGGCGCTCTACGCCGCGGTCGGTGTGCTGGTCCTCACCATCGTCCAGCGCTTCGACGAGACCCGGAGTCTCACGGCGGCTGGGTCCTCTCAATCGATGCTGCGCTGGGCGGTCCCGATCCTCCTCGCCGGCCTGGGCGGACTCTTCTCGGAACGAGCGGGCGTCATCAATATCGGCCTCGAAGGGATGATGATCCTCGGCACCTGGTTCGGTGCGTGGGGCGCGGTGGTGTACGGGCCCTGGTGGGGGATCGTGTTAGCGGTGGCAGCAGGGGCCGTGGGCGGCCTGCTTCACGCCATCGCCACCGTCACCTTTGGTGTCGACCACGTCATCTCGGGGGTGGCAATCAACATTCTCGCCCCGGGCATCACCCGTTTTCTCTCCTCTGAGATCCTGACAACTCTCCCCGGTGGATCCATCACCCAATCTCCCCGCGTTCCCGGCGTCGGCACTTTCACCCTGCCCATCCTCGGTGGGGGCAGCATCGGCACCTGGCAGAGCCCGGACTTCTTTGGCTGGTTGGCGAGTCGAGAGATATTCCTCATCTCCGACATCGCCAGTATCGCCAAAGGCCTGGTTACCCGGATCTCCTGGATCTCGCTGATCGCTTTGCTGCTCGTGCCCTTCACCGCCTGGTTGCTCTGGCGCACCCGGTTCGGTCTCAGGCTCCGGATCTGCGGTGAGAGACCGCAGGCCGGAGAGGCCCAAGGAATCAACGTCTATCGCTTTAAGTACATCGGCGTCGTCATCAGCGGAGCGCTCTCTGGCCTGGCAGGTGCCTTTATCGCCAGCCCCGAGCTATCCGGGATCTACCTCGAGGGACAAACGACCGGACGCGGCTTTATTGGTCTGGCGGCATTGATCTTTGGTAACTGGAAGCCATTCGGAGTTCTGGGTGGAGCACTCCTTTTCGGTTACCCCTTCGGGATTGGCCTCCGCGATCTCGACGGCAGCGCCTCCCACTCTCTGATCCTGGTCAACGCCATCGGATTGGCGGCCGTGGCGATTTGGGCGGCGACGAGGGGGAAGCGAAGCGACGCCGTTCTGGCCCTGGTACTCGGGCTGGGGGCGGCGGCGTGGTACCTGACCTCCGACACCCTGCCCGACGTGTGGATCAATATCCTCCCGTTTGTCATTGTCTTGATCGTGCTGGTCTTCTTCGCCCAAAGGTTGAGGGCGCCGGCGGCGGACGGTCTTCGCTACCGCAAGGGTGAGAATTGATCGAAGGGAGGACCGACCTGGCGGATTTTGACCCCTATTCGAGCGCCTTCCAGCACAATCCCTATCCGGTTTACGCCCGCCTCCGGAACGAGCGTCCAGTCTTTTACGACCCCGATTGGGAGCTGACTTTTTTCACCCGGCACGCCGACGTGTCCGGGATGCTCAAGGATCGGCGGTTCGGGCGCGACATTCGGGGCGTCGCCGGAGACATCGACCCTCGACTCTACGCCCGCAACTATCCCGATCATCTCCCCACCTGGAATCGATACATCAGAGGCTCGTTCATCGACCTCGAACCGCCCCGGCACACCCGCCTCCGACGTCTGGTGCAGTGGGCTTTCACCCGGCGGTCGACGGAGACCTATCGCCCTCGCCTCGAGGCGACGGCGGCGGAGGCCATCGAGACCGCCATCGAGCGGGGAGCGATGGAGGCCATTTCCGAATACGCCACTCCGATCCCGCTGGTGATGATCGCCGACCTTCTCGGGATCCCTCAGGAAGAGCAACCTCAACTGGTTTCCTGGTCGCACGACATCGTCAGAGTCTTCGACCAGGGCTGCACCGCCGAGGAGGGAGCCAGGGCCGAACAGGCCGTCATGGCCTTCGTCGACTATGTCCGCCAGGTTCTCGCCGAGAGAAGGCGCAACCCGGGCACCGATCTGATTTCGTCGCTGATCGCGGCCGACCACGAGGGAGATCGCCTCGACGACGAGGAGCTGATCGCAACCTGCATTTTGACTCTCAACGCCGGCCACGAAGCGACCGTCCACGCCATCGGCAACGGCCTCCTGGCACTCGCTTCCGACCCCGAGCAGTTCGAGGTCCTCAAGAGCGATCCGATCGGGCTGGCGAGCCAAGCTAGCGACGAAATCTTGCGCTTCGACTCACCCCTGCAAATGTTCGAACGCTGGGTCCTGGCCGATCTCGACTGGTCGGGGACAGAACTCGAGCACGGGACCAAGGTGGGACTCCTCTTCGGCTCCGCTAACCACGATGAGTCGGTCTTCACCGAACCGGAGCGTCTTGAGCTCCTTCGGACGGAGAATCCTCATGTCTCGTTCGGCGGCGGGGTTCACTATTGCGTTGGTGCCCCCCTCGCCAAGGTCGAGCTGGAAATTGCCTTCGCCGCTTTCGCCTCGCGGATCGAGAAATTTGAATTGAACGGCGAGCCGGAGCGGGTTCGGTCGCTGGTCTTTCGAGGGGTGCGAACCCTTCCCTTGGCCCTCAGCCCCCGGTAGTAGTGGTGGTGTCGTCGGTCGAGGTGGTGTTGGTGGCGGTCTCCGCTGGCCGCCCCACGATGGTGATCTCTTCGATGGCCAGCTCGTCAAACGGCTCCGTACCCTCCACCACCTCTGCTTGATAGACGCTCTGGACAGTGATGACGATGAAGTTGGCACGAATCGTGGCGAAGTCGAAACCCTGTTCGCCCGGGGCATCCTGCAACTCCTGGGGAACGACAAACGGGTTGCCTTCTGCTTCGATGGTGATGCCCTTGGCGCGGTAATTGCGGCGGAACCGGGCCTCATCCTCGAGGTTGAGCCAGATGATCCTGGTCACCTCCATCGGCTGTGGGAACGTGAGTCGGATCTCAACTTCCTTTTCGCCCTCGGGTAGCTCGTTGTAATTGACCTGGAACGAGCCAGCGTTGCCATCGATGAGGTTGGTACACGAGAAATCTCCACCGAGCCCCTCTGGAACACAAGAGGCAGTGAGAATGTCGAGCGGAGCGGGATTCTCGACCTGGACGGCGCCAGCGGTAGTCGTGCTGGCGTCGGATGCCAACGTGGTGGCGGTCGTCTCGTCGTCGCCATTGATCAGATTGATCAAGACCGCGATGATTACCACCAGGGCAATGAGACCGAACAGCGCTCCCAGAGCGCGGACCCCGGCGGTGCTCTGCACGGCGGGCCGAGGTGCGGTTGGCAGCGGACCCTGGCGGAGTCGGGCCCCACACTCCTCGCAGTGACGATTGGTCGAAGGGTTGGGAGCGCCACACGATGGACACAGAGTCGGCTCGCCCCGCGCTGTCCGCGGTGGAGGGGGGCCTTCTTCTAGGTCGAACTCCTCGTACTCATCTTCGTCTTTACCCAGGGTGTCGACCCAACTGCCGCAAGTGGGACAGAACTCCTCGTCGACCACGGTCGCACCACAGTTGTCACACACATAACGGGCCATTGGGGCCGGTATTGTGCCACGCAGATGCTTTTTGCGGAGATCGCGGGGGGAGCCGACATCAGGCAGGCCGAGCCCTGGAACGCGTTCTCCGTTCTCGCAGCCCTCCTGCTGTTCGGAGCCATCGGTTACCTGGTCTGGAGAAGGGTTCGCCGGCCCTAAGCGAGGGGGCGGAGGGAAAGTCGTTGGTGATAGCCTCGGGGGGCATGCACGACTCGGTCCTTCTCGAGGTGCTGTCGCGGCTGGCTCCGGGGACCCCTCTGCGGCAAGCGCTGGAGCGCATCATCCAGCAAGGGAACGGCGCCCTGGTCGTGCTGGGACATGATGAGCTGGTCGACGACACCAGCTCGGGCGGATTCTGGTTGCAAGGGATCGGATTCAGCCCTCCCCGACTCGCCGAGCTGGCAAAGATGGATGGAGGCATCGTCCTCGACGACTCCTGGGATCGGATCCTGGCCGCCAACGTGCATTTCCTCCCCGATCCTGACTTACCCACCGACGAGACCGGCTCCCGCCACCGAACCGCCGAGCGCCTCGCCCGCCAGACCGGGAAGCCCGTAGTTTCGGTATCCGAAGGTCGGCGTTTGGCGACCCTTTTCCACGATGGCCACAAGGTCGAGCTGGCTCGGCCCACGGTCCAAGCGGCACGGGCCAACCAGGATCTGCACATGCTGGAACGGTTGCGGCGCCGCGTCGATGACTCCGACGAGCGTTTGATGCATCTCGAGATCACTGGGCTGGCCACCTTCCGCAACGTGGTTCATGTTCTGCAACAGGGTGAGTTGGTACGTCGAATAGGACGCCAGATCGAGACACAGACGGTGACCCTCGGGGGTGAAGCGAGGCTGATCGTGGTGCAGCTAACCGAGCTCACTCGCGGGATCGAACAGCTGGTCGCTTCCACCCTGGCTGATTACCTGGGAGGCCGTCGGGCCCGATTCGTGCCGGAGGCGACAGACAGCTTGGCTCAGTTGAGCGACGAGGAGCTGGAGGACGCCACTCTTGTCGGCAAAGCCGTTGGGTTCGGAGACCTCGACGAGATTGCCCGGCCCCGCGGGGTGAGACTTCTGGCCAAAGTCGGCCGTCTCCCGGAAGCGACCCGGGAGAATTTGTTGCGTCATTTCAAGACCGTCGAGCGACTCTTCGCCGCCTCCGCGGCTGAGCTCGAAGAGGTAGAAGGCATCGGTGATGCCCGGGCGGCGATGCTGCGCCGCTACTTCGATCGGTGGCGGTCAGCGGCAGCCACTTGGGATCCGGATCCGACCTGACGGGTACAATGCCCGTCCCTTGGCTGCAAAGAAAACCAACCGCTCCGTAAAGCGCTCGTCCGCCCCGGCCAAGAAGGCTCCCGTCAAGAAGTCTGGGACCAAGACCGGCCCTGCCAGGGCGGCCAAGAAAGCTCCAGTGAAGAAGGCCGCCGCCAAGAAGGCACCGGCCAAGAAAGCTCCGGCCAAGAAGGTTCCCGCCCACAAGACGGCCGCCGCGAAGGCACCAGCCAAGAAGGCCCCGGCCCCCGCGAAGGCCGTGGCCAAGAAAGTCGAACGAGCCCCGGAGGAAACCAAACCGCCCGAACCGAAGAAGGGTCCGGCCACCTCCCGATACAGCGTCGGCGACAAGGTGGTCCATCCCCAGCACGGCGCTGCCACCATTGCTAAGCGGGTCAAGCAGGCCTTCGACGGACAGTCTCGCGAGTACTACGTACTCGACATCTCGACCGAGTCTTTGACTGTGATGATCCCGGTCGACAGAGTCGATTCCGTGGTGAGATCGGTGATCTCCAAGACTGCATCCAAGAACGTCCTCGCCTCTTTGAAGGGTGAACCACAGGAGGCCGGAGCCAACTGGAGTCGTTGGTACAAAGTCCTCACCGAGAAGATGTATTCAGGCGACATCTTCCAGGTGGCGGAGGTGGTTCGAGACCTCTCTTTCTCGCAACAGACCAAGGGGATTTCGCCAGCTCTGAAGCGGATGCTCTCGAAAGCACGCATGACTTTGATCTCGGAGCTTTCGTTCTCGCTCGAAGTCGACGAGGAGGAAGCAACCAATCGTCTCGATCGGGCTTTGCCCAAGGTCGAGGGCGCTCTCGTTCCCATCGTCTGAAAAGTGAGCGAGTTCCGGGCCGGGATCGGCTTCGATGCCCACCGCTTCGGGCCTCACCCCCCCATCAAGCTGGCGGGGATCGTGGTCGACTCGGAGCGAGGGATCGAGGCAACATCGGACGGGGACGTCGTCGCTCACGCCGTTGCCGATGCCATTCTCGGAGCCTGCGGTCTGGGCGACCTAGGCGATCACTTTCCATCCGATGATCCTCGGTCTCAGAACGCCGACAGCATGCTGCTCCTGCGAACGGTTTTTCGTCTCGCCCGAGCGTGGAGGTGGTGGATCAACAGCGTCGACGTAACCGTTATCGCCCAGGACCTGCGAGTCTCCCCCCACCGTGAGGCGATGATCGGGGCTGTCAAGTCCCTGCTCGAGTGCGAGGCAGTTTCGATCAAGGCGACTACCACCGACCAGATGGGGGCGATCGGGCGCGGGGAAGGCCTCGCTGCCCTGGCGGTGGTCACCGTTACGATTTGATGCTTGCAGGTCCATTCCACTCTTCACCGCGGGCTGGTTGAGCTCGAACCGGCTTCACCGGGTGAGGTCGGGATCTATGTCTGCGGAGCCACGGTTCAATCCGAGCCCCATGTCGGACATGGTCGCTATGCCGTCGTCTTCGATGTCATCCGTCGCTATCTGACCTGGCGGGGGAACAAGGTGCGATACGTCCGCAACGTCACTGATATCGACGACAAGATCATCGCCGCCGCCGCCGCGGCCGGCGAGACGGTGGCCGACCGGGCCAAAAGGATCGAGGCGCTTTTTGATGAGTCGTATCAGGCCCTGGGGGTCCTTCCACCCGATGTCGAACCTCGGGCCACCGAACACGTCGCCGACATGGTCGCCCTGATCGAGACCCTGATCGACCGGGGCTTGGCATATCCGGCCTCTAACGGAGACGTCTATTTCGCGGTTCGGGTTTTGGAGAGCTACGGCAAGCTCTCCGGCCGCAACCCTGAAGAGTTGCGGGCGGGGGCGCGCATCGAAGTATCGGAAATGAAGAACGATCCCCTTGATTTCGCCCTGTGGAAGGCGGCCAAGTCGGGCGAGCCTTCCTGGGATTCACCGTGGGGACCCGGGCGTCCCGGATGGCACATTGAGTGCTCGGCCATGGCGGCGCGCTATCTCGGACCTGATTTCGCCATCCACGGGGGAGGGAACGACCTCATCTTCCCTCACCACGAGAACGAAATCGCCCAGTCCGAAGGCGCCACCGGGAAGACCTTTGCCAGATACTGGCTGCATAACGGGATGCTCAATCTCTCCGGCGAGAAGATGTCGAAGTCCACCGGACGGCTGATCGAGCTCAGCGAGGCAATCAAGAGATTTGGAGGGATGAGTCTCCGACTCTTCTATCTCCGGGCCCACTACCGCTCGCCTCTGGAGTTTTCCGAGGAGCTGCTCGAAGGCGCCGCCTCGAGTTACGAACGGCTGCAACGGTTCCTGGCCCGATCGCAGACAACAAACGAGGTCGAGCCCGACCCGGACCTGATGGAACGATTCGTGACCGCCATGGACGACGACTTCGGAACCCCAGAGGCGATGGCCCTGGTATTCGAGGCGGTGGGTGAAGCCAATCGCGCCCTCGACGCCGGCAGCTCGATGACCGGCCACGAAGCCGCCGTCAGGGAGATTTTGACGGTCCTCGGATTTGCGCCGAAACAGATTGACGACAAGGAGATCAATCGGTTGGCGGCAGAGCTCGGGCTGTCAGCAGATGGGCTCGATGCAACCATGAACGCGATCCTTTCCGCCCGGGCCGAGGCTCGATCCCAGCGTGATTTCGCTCGGTCGGATCTCATCAGAGATCGCCTGGAAGCCGCGGGGATCGTCGTCGAGGACACCGCTGATGGCGCCCGCTGGTTTCGGCGATAGGGTCGAGGGCCTCCATGCCGTAACAGCTGCGGCCGCGGCGGGACGGGTCGCGCAGCTTTGGGTGGAGCAGGGACGTCTGCGGCGCTCGGAATTCCAATCCGTGGTCGAGTACGTGCTGGCCTCGAGCGGCACCGTGTCCGAGGTCGACGACGTGATCTCGCTGGCCGAGACAACCGCACCGCAAGGTCTTGTCGCCCGTTGCGTGCCGCGCCATGAGACTTCGCTGGACGAGTTGACGACTGGAGCAGGGCCGGCTGCGGTGATGGTCCTCGATCATGTCGTCGACCCGCACAACCTCGGCGCCATCGCCCGCTCGGTAGCTGCCGCCGGGCTCTCGGGTCTGGTGTTGCCGAGCCGGCGAGCAGCGCCCCTCTCGGCCGCTGCCTTCAAGGCAGCCGCGGGAGCGCTCGAGACCGTGGCCGTCACTCGGGTCAGCTCGATTGCCGAAGCCCTCGGTCGTCTCCGGCGCCTCGGCTTGTGGTCGATCGGCCTCGACCAGGAGGCGGAACAGGTCCTCTGGGGATTGCCCCTTCTCAGCGAGCCGGTGGCCCTCGTCGTTGGGGACGAAGGAACGGGTCTGAGCCGGCTGGTGGCGGAACGGGTCGAAGTCCGCGTGCGAATCCCTATCGCTCCTTCGGTTGAAAGCCTGAACGCTTCCGTTGCGGCCGCTTTGGCCGCGTTTGAGGTCTCCCGAGTTCGTGGTCTCTAAGAGCTGGCGGAGGGAATCGAACCCACGCGCTCCCGCTTACAAGGCGGGTGCTCTGCCAACTGAGCTACGCCAGCGCGAACTGAATTTTATTGGCCACGCGGTCATCTTCGATCGGATTCAAATGCCCGTCGTATCCGCGCTCGCTCGATAGCCTTTTTGCCGATGCTCGATCGTCACCTGCCTCCGAACTGACATGTCCGGGCGACATGCAGCACCCGTCGGGCGAAACTTCTACCGGGACCTGGCAACGATGGTGGGAGGGATCATCGTCGTGGCAATCGTGGTCTATGGTTTGCTCTGGCTCTTCGCCGGCCGCGACAACGTACCACCACCGACGTCGCAATCGGCGCAGCCGACCGTCTCGACCACGGCGGCGGTGACGACAACTCGCCAGATCGTCACCAATTCGACTTCAACTACCGAGGCCCCGTCGACCACTTTGGCCGGCTTGCGAGCGCCGGAAGAGGTTCGAGTCCTGGTCTTGAACGCGGTCGGCGTGACCGGTTTGGCGGCGGAAGTAACCGAAGACCTGCAGGGTTTCGGATACCAGGTGCTGACACCATCCAACTACCAGCCCGCCCTCGAGCAATCGCGGGTCTGGTACGGACCGGCTTTTGAAGCCGAGGCGTTTGAGCTAGCGGGGGTGGCGTTTCCGGATGCCCTCGTGGAACTCAACAATGAACTCACCCCGGACGCTGACATCGTGGTGATATTGGGCGCCTCATTCGAGGGCTGAATATCGGAGCCGTTCCCACACGGGAGATGACCGGTAGCTGGGAGCGGCCACAGAGCGCTTGGCCGCTCGGAGCCTGGATCATGGCGGCGATGCTCGCGACTGCGATGGCTGTCGCCATCTCGACTTCGGTTTTATCTCCCGGGTTGTTATTGGACGCCATATCACTGTGGCCCGGCCTGGTCCCCGCGCTGATCGCGTTGCTATTAATCGCGTTCCGAAAAGCCTGGCGCCGGCGAGCGGGAGCAGTTCCCGCTCTATTGATCATCACCTGGCTGCTGTTGGCGAGTGCCGCCCACCTTTCGGCCTGGGTGGCGCTCCCCTCATCGTCGGGCGAGCTCATCGGTCCCGCGAACTCAGCAGGAATCGAGCTTGCCACCGCATCGATCTCTCCTGGCGGCAGGCTCGTCGTCGAGTCGAGCGCAGACGATGCTCTCTACCAGGTGCGCTTTCTGCGGCTCGGTGGGCCGGTGGGGGTTCCCGCGGCCACAGAAGTCACGGGGGGCACCGGCCTCAACATTTCGGTCTCCGATCGGGGGACCACCCGCTGGTTCCGCTACGCGGGCTGGCGGCTCTTGCTCCGCCCCGAAACAGTCTGGAACCTTAATCTGGGCGGAGACGTCAGCGGCGACCTCAGCGCCCTGGCCCTGGGCTCGTTGACCCTCAACGGATCGGGCACGGTGACTCTGAGCGCGGTCACCAAGTCAACGCCGCTGGCAGTGCTCGGCTCGTATGTGATCACTCTTCCGGCTGGAGCTGTCGCCAGTGTCAGCGGCGAAGCCGACGTGCCGGAGGCGTGGATCGAGACCGAGGATGGGTTCGCTTCCGGAGTCGAGGGCGAGGGTTGGATCATCAGCGTCGCCGAGGAAGGCTCCCTTCGGGTCAACCAGCCCTAAGTAAACTTCCGCCCAGATGATCGAGGAGACAACCCGCGAGCGGATTCATCGCTTCGCCCTCCTCGTCTGGAGCATCATCGGGGTTCTGGCTCTGGTTTGGCTGCTGATCCGCATCGCCGAAAGCATCCGCATCATCTGGCTACCGCTGGCATTCGCGGCCGGACTCGTGTTCCTACTGAATCCACTGGTCAATTACTTCGAGGCTCGTCGGATCCCCCGGGTGGCGGGCGCCTTCCTCGCCTTCGCCTTCTTCGTCGCTGTGATCGTGGCCGGCTTCTCGCTGCTGGTACCAGCGATTCGAACCCAGGCCGAGGCGTTCGCTTCTTCGCTGCCCGAAACCTATGACGTGGTCCTGACCTGGATCGATGACGTGGCAGAGAGATTCAATATCGACGTCGATCTTTCGCAGGGGGCGATTGCCGAGTGGTTGGCGGATCCCGCCAACCAGGAGACGATCCAACAGGTGGTGGGCAACTTCGGATCGTTGGGGGGAAGGCTCGTCCGAGGGGTGGCCGAAGGCCTGGCGGTACTCGTGCTGGCGCCCTTGCTGGCTCTCTATATGTTGATCGACCTCCGGCGCGGTAAGGCGTTGGCGGTTGAGCTAACTCCGCCCCGACATCGCGAGGAGGCGGTCTATGTCGCCAGCGCGGTGGCGACCGCTCTTGGTTCCTTCGTCCGCGGACAGCTCCTGGTCGCCTTCATTGTCGGGGTGGCATCGTCCATTGGCCTCTGGCTTCTCGGCATCCCCTTCTGGCTGATCATTGGCATCCTGGCCGGAATCCTCAATCTCATCCCTTTCGCCGGCCCGGTGGTCGGCGGCGCTTTGGCGGCCATCGTCGCCCTCCTCGACGGGTCGGTAGGCAAGGCTCTGCTGGCGATCTTGGTGTTTACCTTGATCCAGCAGGTCGACAACCACGTCATCACGCCACTGGTCCAGCGGGCGCGGGTGCAGCTATCGCCGATGGTGATCGTGCTGGCGCTGATTGTCGGGGGCTCACTGGCAGGACTGCTGGGAGTACTGGTGGCGGTCCCGCTAACCGCCGCCGTTCGGATCGTCGTCGGTCATTTGTGGCGAACTCGGATGCTGGGCCAGACGTGGGACGAGGCTTCCCAGCGCATGATCGAGTTGACCCCACCGCCGGATCGAATCGTCGGGATCCGCCGCCGCAATGTCGCCGGCCAGCAGCGGCTCTTCGACACCGCCGAGCGTCCTGTCGTCCCGGTCGAAAAGTAGCTCCCCGATGGGAAGGAATCAGCCCTCGAGTTCGCCCAGGTAGGCCTTCGAGAGCTCGGGATTGGCCAGCAGGGCCTCGGCGCTGTCTTTCATGACTATCCGCCCGGTCTGGATGACATAGCCCCGGTCGGCGATACCGAGGGCGACATTGGCGTTCTGCTCGACGACGAGGATCGTGATGCCTTGCTTCGAGATCTCGTCGATGGTCTCGAAGACCTGCTCGACCAGGATCGGCGCCAGACCCATCGACGGCTCGTCCATCAGTAACACCGAGGGCTGGGCCATCAATGCCCGGCCGATGGCGAGCATCTGCTGCTCCCCACCGGAGAGCGTCCCGGCCTTCTGGGCCACCCGCTCTTTGAGCCGGGGAAACATTGTAAAGACACGATCGATGTCGGATTCGATTGCCGGTCGGTCATCGCGCAGCTGGGCACCGATCTCCAAGTTCTCGCGCACGGTCATCTTGGCGAAGAGGCGCCGGTTCTCCGGAACCATCGTGATTCCCTTGGCCACGATCTCGGGGGTTGCCAGGCCATCGATTCTTTCTCCCCGTAGGGTCACGCTCCCTTGGCGAGTCGGAACCATGCCGAGGATCGTTCGCAGGGTGGTCGACTTGCCGGCCGCGTTCGAACCGAGGAGGCAGACCGTTTCGCCTTCGTTGACCGTGAGGCTGATTCCGTGGAGAACCTCAGACGCCCCGTAGCCCGAAACGACTTCGTTCATCTCCAGGGCAGGAGCGCTCATAGGGAGACCTCGCCGTCTTTTTCAGCTCTGGCTTCCTCGCCGGCCTTGCCGAGATAGGCCTCGATGACCTGCTGGTTGCTCGCCACTTGGTCGTAGGTGCCTTCCGCGATCTTGATGCCGTGGTCCAGGGCCACCACCCGGTCGGAGACGCTTTTGATCACCGGCATGTCATGTTCGATGAGAACGATCGCATAGCCCTTCTCATCGCGGAGCCGCCCCACCTGCTCGATGAGCTGTTCTTTTTCGGCCGGATTCATCCCGGCGGCTGGCTCGTCCAGTAGCAGCAGTTTGGGCTCGGTGGCCATGGCCCGGGCGATCTCCAGCCGGCGCCGATCGGCGTAGGCCATGCTCGAAGCAAGTTGATTCTGGCGGGGGAGTAACCGCTGTCCGAAAAAACCCAACGCCTCCCGCGCCTTGGCGGTGATCATCGCCTCTTCCTCAAGAGTGGCCTTCCCTTTGATCAAAGCCCCGGTCAAACCTGCTCTGGTCCGGGTGTGCTGGCCGACCATGGCGTTTTCGAGAACGGTCATGGCGTTGAACAGTCGGACGGATTGGAACGTGCGGGCCATCCCGAGCCGGGTGAGGGCGTTGGGTTTGAGGCCGGAGATGTTCGATCCGTCGAAGACCATGGTGCCCTCGTCGGGCGTATAGAAGCCGGTGACGATGTTGAAGAGAGTGGTCTTCCCCGCCCCGTTCGGTCCGATGACCCCAACGATCTCACCAAGGTCGGCGTGGAAGTCGACATCTTTGACAGCCTGCACTCCGCCGAACCTGATAGAAACTCCTTTGATTTCGAGCAGGCTCATTGCACTCCTGGAGTTGCTGCCGCGCTCAGGGGACCCACCGACTCGTGCGGTTCCTCGGCATGGAGCTCCAAGGCGCGACGCTTGTCGGGGATGAGCCCCTCCGGCTTCAGGATCATGATCATCACCAGGATGGCGCCATAAATATGGAGGCGGTATTCGCCGAATTCCCGCAGCAACTCGGGCAGCCCCACCAGGATCGCCGCGCCGACGATGACACCGGGGATGGATCCCATCCCGCCCAGCACCACAACCGCCAGGACGTTGATCGAAACGAGCAGGGTGAAAGATCCCGGATTGGCCACTCCGAGCTTGGCAGGGAAGAACGCTCCTCCCAGACAGCCCACGGCGGCGCCCATGGCAAAAGCGAGGAGCTTGTACTTGATCACCGAAACCCCCATCCCTTCGGCGATGTCCTCGTCCTCGCGCATTGCTGCCCACGCCCTCCCCACTCGTGAGTTCTTCAAGCGTCCAGCGATGAACAACGAGATCAGGGCGAAGGCGATGATCAGGTAGTAGAGGACCCGGGGATCATTGGTGTCGGCTCCAAAGGCAGGGACGTCGGCCACTTCCGTGATTCCTTGCGGTCCGCCGAAGATCGGCTTGAGCCAGTCGCTGAGGATCAGGACGCGGATAATCTCGCCGAAGCCGAGGGTGACGATGGCGAGGTAGTCGCCCCGCAGCCGCAGTACCGGGGCGCCGATCAATATTCCGATCACAACAGCGACGATGAGGGTGATGGGGAGGGCGACCCAGAAGTTGGTCAGCGGCTCCGGCGCCAAGTCGAAGATCGTCGCCCCCACCATCGAGGAGCTGCGGGCTGTGAGAAGCGCCACGGTGTAGGCCCCGACGGCGAAAAAGGCGACGTAGCCGAGGTCGAGTAAACCCGCGTATCCGACGACGATGTTGAGACCCAGTCCCAAGAGGATGTAGAGGCCCACCGTGCCCAATACATCGGCCACGAACTGCTTACCGATCCACGGGGCGGCCAGAACTGCGATGGCTCCCAAAACAAACAGAATGGGGCGAACGTTGGAGGGAGTAACACCGGGAACCTCGACCAGCGCTTTGCGGAAACCGCCTTTACGCCGCAAGTAGAGGCGGATCGCCACCGCCAGAACCGAAACGATGATTGCCCCCAGGATGGTGAGGGCATCGCTTCGATAGAGCCAGGCAGTGGGAATCCCCAGACCTTGCAACATGGGGATGAAGAGACGGGCCCCGAGTCCGAGGAGCAACACGGTCCCCACCACCGTGATGACGACGGTGCGAGGAGTGGGCGATAGGCGGCGGAATCCTCCGGCCGCGGCTCCCATCACGGCTCCCATGACCGTCAGAACGACCAGGCCGACATAGGGATTGGTTCCCAGGGTGATGGCATCGAAGAAGGCGGGCGAGATGCGGAGGAACATGCTGCGGACATCGACGCCGGCATCGACTAGCAGCGAGAGGATGATCACGACCACTCCCGTGGTCATCCCCGCCGCGGTTCCCGCCGTGATCCCGGTGCCGAGATCCGTGTTCGCCTTCCCGCTTGCTCGCCGATACGCGAAGAGTGCGAATACGAAGAAGGCCGCCATGATGACGACCACGTTGAATCGGATGAGGCCGACGATGATCGACCGCTCGCTGAATCGCTCGAGCATCCCCACAGCGCCGAGGTAGAGGACAACCGCGCCGCCGATGAGTCCGGCTCGCACCGGAGATGGCACTCTCAAGCGCGTTTCTCCTCGGGAGCTCCGAGGAATCCACCCGGGAGGAAAATAAGCACGAGGACCAGAATGCCAAAGCTCACCACCGATGTGAGCTGTCCCACCGAGGGTATACCGGCTCC
>DATBKE010000010.1:0-2003 GCA_036556085.1 Acidimicrobiia bacterium
CGTTACCCTCGAACCCGGAGGCGTCCGAGCGCCTGGTGGGCTCCTCGGTCTTCAAAACCGGTGGGGGGTCTACTGATCCCCGGCGGGTTCGATTCCCGTCCGCCTCCGCCAACCTTGAATAATCACCGCCTCCTCTAACAATGTGAGCGTGGTTGACAGGGGCCGCGTCCCACATCGCGTCCCACAATGGGGTCCCCATCGACCCGGCAGGCGGCTGCGCCGACGGCGTACCGTTCCGGCGATGAGGAGACTCCTGACTGTGGCGGTGCTGTTGTCGGCTGCACTGCGACGACAACCACTGTCGGCACCAAAGCGGTCGAAGGGTCGCTCGTGCTGAAGGAGATGACCAACGTAGACAACCCGACCTGCCGGGGCCGAGAAAGCTATGACGACATCAACGAGGGCGCCCAGGTGGTCGTGAAGGACGAGACCGGAGCCATCATCGCCACCAGCTCCCTCAGCGGAGGCATGCCAGTCACCGCCAACCTCGGCGGCTACTGCCAATTCACCTTCCAAGTGACCGTCCCGGCCGACCGCGACTTCTACTCGTTCGAAGTCTCCCACCGCGGCGAGCTCACCTATTCGAATGCCGAGATGGAGTCGATGGGCTGGACCGTCGCCTTTGAGCTGGGCGGATAGGCAGCTGCGCGGCGGCATGCAGCTTCCCGCTAGTCGTCGGGATCTGGCGTGTCGCCGTGAGCCAGGTCGACGCCCATGCGACGAAGCTCGGTGTGAACGTCACCGATCATGCGGAATTGGTCGCCGGTCTGTGTTCCCAGCCAGTTCGGATTGATCGTGACCGTTTGCGCCAAAGTCATCTCGTCGGCCGAGAGCACGTTGAAGATGATCCGCGAGGTGCGGACGGGCCCGGGGTCGCCGGACCTCTCCGGCAGGACGAGGTGCCTCAAGGTGGCTACTGCCTCTATTTGCTGAAGGTCAGGGTCCGAAAGGAATCGGCGAAGGGCCTGCCGTTCGGCTCTGCTTCCGTCGCCAAACACGATCCCGCTTCCATCGGCGAATCTCACAGTGGGTGTTCCCACCAGCTCTGGCGGATGCTTTCCCACCGTTCCAGCGTATCGGGCGTCCAACGGCGGCTGGGGCCGCCGGGCCACTTGGGGAGTGGTAGCCGTCACATCAGCGAAGGCTGCCCGCCGACCCCCGGCAACGTCCATACCCGCGGCGCATGGTTCCGCGGCGGTTAGTTCTTCAGGACGTCTCTAAATCGCGAGCCTCAGCGACATCGAGTTTCACACCAGCTATTGGTCCAACAATGCCTCGTGACACGGTCGAATCGTCATCGACGAACTCGAAGACTCCAGTGTTCGATGCCAATGGGACCCATGTGTTGTTCTCTGCGCCCTCGGCGTCGTAGGCCGCAAGAAACAGCAGCAGCCTCTCGCCTGAGCGGTATGGCGTGACATTCTCACCGCCCCCCAACCAGTAACCCACCATGATCTCCGATCCGCCACGTGCCACTTCTCCGGCGAGGACCTCCTCGACCGTGAAGGAATGAAAGACATCTGTCTTTGCGACGTCACCCAGAGGGGTTTTTATGTCATGCTTGAATACTTCGGGGCCCACCTTCCCTATGACAATGAGGTCCGAGTCGGCGGCTAGGTCTTCCACGGATTCCCAGGTTTGCCAGGTACCGATGGCTGTGGTCGCGGGCGCTTGACTGACCTCACACCCTGTCAGTAGTAGAAGGGCCAGCGCCAGCGTTGGGAATGGCCCCTTAGTAGATCGCTGCCACGCCATTGACATCGTCCACCTTTGGTGTGTTCCAGCCACAGTTCGTGTACATCCACGAGGGAGCGTTGTACATCATCGCGCCGTGGCCAGCTTGGTTATGGCAGTCCTGGTGGTTGGTGTGCCACAGCCCATAGACATGTCCCAACTCATGAACGCCTATGGCCTTCTTCATTGCAGCAGTGTCGTCATCAAGATAGGTCTGGTTCCAATGAAGGTTCAACGGAAGGTTCCAGTAGATGTCTGGCAAGCATCCA
>DATBKE010000011.1:0-7765 GCA_036556085.1 Acidimicrobiia bacterium
CGGCCCTCTGAGGATCTGCTCGGCGATGGCGAGGGTCTGGTCTTCGACGTGTCCGAAGAGCTCGACCGCGACGAAGAATGCCTGCTCGGTGTTCCGGTTACGCAGGAGCTCGAGGCGGAGACGCAGTTCCTTCACCAGACCTTCGGCCAGATGGGCGACGGTGGGGTCGTCGGTCGAGGTGGGATCGACCGCGTCGAGCTGGGTAGCAATGGCGGCGAGATCGGGGAGCTCGCGGTAGAGAAACACCGGGTCCTCGCCGGCGATGAAGGCAGTTCGCGCCTCGGGGACGTTGATCGGGGTCACCAGGCTGAGCAGAGGCAGCTGCCCGCCGATCTCGGCCAGGGTCAGATCGACTTTGAGATCGGCTTCAGTGACTGGCAATCGATCTCCAAGCCGCGGTCACCGGCTCGACGGTGGCCAGCAGACCGTCGCGCAGCTGGCGTTGCATGGTTTCGTCAACCTCCCCCGACCACTCGTCCATCCATACCTTCTTCAATTCGATCGCCAGCGCACAGCCATTTTCGCCGTAGCGCTCGTTGACCCAGGCGGCGAGCTGGCGACCCCGAAACTTGACGTTCTGACGCGCATCGATGGACTCCCCGCCAATGTGCTGCGCGGCCAACGCCTCACAGAAGGCGTCGGCCACCTCCTGCCACTGGGCGGCGAGCGATCCGGTGCCGAGATTGACCACCGGGTTCTCATCCTGCGAAGCGGGGAGGGCGGAGGCTCCATCGCGGCGATGGTTGTAGGAATGGAGGTCGTAGAGCACAAACCCGCCCCGGGCATCGACGATCTCATCGAGCCAGGACCTGAGGTCGTTGTAGAAGCGGTCGTAGAGCCGAAGCGACTCCTCCCGGATTCGGGCGGGAAGCGGAGATGCCCAAACCTCGAGCCCCCAGGACTCTTCGGCATCCTCATAGACGGCGATCTCGCGGGGACGATTGAGGTCGACTTCGAATCGGGAGCGATGGACTATTGCCGAGGCGGGGAAGGCGGCGGCGAAGAAGTCGGTGAAGGGATCCTCCTCCCGGAGCCGGGTGGCGGGATCGAGAGCCAGGTGCGTCTCCACCTCGGGACGCAGGTCGTGGCCGTTGTGGATCGCGGTGGCGACCACCACCGCGTCCAGCAGGGTCGGGTCTCGCTCGAAGGTCGCGAATCGCATTTCCCGGCGTTACCCACAAGGCGGCCGAATCAGCCACCGAAAGAAAAAATGATCAGTTAGGTTGAACGCTGAGCAGTCTCGCTGTACACCAAGCTGCCCCTGGGTGACCGTGCTTTCGCGGCTGGTCACTGTCCAGAGAAGGAGGAGAGCCGTGACGAGGAGTACCAGGATCGTTCACGCGGCGGTGGCGCTGGCGTTGGTGGTATCCGCCTGTGGAGGAAGCGGAACCGACACGACATCTGCCACGATCACCACGGCCGCCCCACAGAGCACCACCACCGCCGGGGCCGAAACCACTGCCCCGCCCGAGACGACGGCCGCTGCCAGCGGGGAGCCGATTGTGGTGGGCAGCACTCTGTCGCTGACAGGTGCATTCGGCCCGACCGGTGTCATCCATCAGATCGCCGGAGAGCTATTCATTGACCGCCTCAACGAGGCCGGTGGCCTGCTCGGCCAACCGGTCGAGTGGGACCTGCGGGACGATGAGTCGGTGACCGACAACGTGGCGACACTCTACGAGCAGCTCATCGGTCAAGACGGAGTCGATTTGATAATCGGCCCCTACGCCACTCCCAACATCCTGGCCGCGATGCCGATCGCCGAGAGGCACGGCTTCGTCCTGCCCCAGCACACGGCGGTGCTGGCTCCGACGCTGACCTATCCCTGCCAGTTCCCCGCCTGGTCGATTGGGTTCGAACCCAATGCCTTTATTCCCAACCAGCTGGCCGACGCCATGGACAGTCTGGGCGGGGCCGTCCAGACCGTGGCGCTGGTGACCAACCAATCCGGGTCGGCGGCCTTCGTGACGTTTGGGCGCCCGGACGTCGAGGAGCCGGCGGCCCAGACCATTTTTCCCGAGCGGGGTTATGAGGTGGTGGCCAACATCCCCTATCCGCCGGGCAACACCGAGTGGGATGCGATCGCCGCCGAGGTCCGCCAGGCCGATCCTGACCTTTTAATGATCAACGGCCTCGGCGTCGATGCCAACGGGTTGATCGAGGCCATGTTGGCCCTCGATGGTTACCGGCCGCCGATGATCTTCGCTCTCTTCCCGGCCCCGGGACCGTTGCTGGCCCTCGGGTCGAGCAGCGGCATAGAAGCCCTCTCGGTCTCGATCTTCGAGCCCAACGAGTCGATCCTCGCCGACATGGACCCATCAGTCACCGAGATCGTGGAGGAATTCGCCGAGCGTGCCACCGCCGCCGGGGTTCCCTACACCGTCTTCGAAACGCAGGCGGCGGCCTCGTGGAACGCATGGGAGATCCTCGTCCAAGGCGTCGAGGGGGCGGGGTCACTCGACCACCAGGCGATTTGTGACTATCTCCACGAAAGCGGGGCAGACCTGACCTTTGCAGGCCCGGTTGAGTTCGACGAGTCGCTCAACAACTTCTGGGAGACCACTCTCGGAATCAAACAGATCCAGGACGGCGACTGGGTCATGGTGTGGCCCGCAGAGAGAGCTGCTGCTGAACTCAGAGGCCCCACCAGCTGAAACTCCCGGCCATCGGATCGGGTCGCTCAACTGATGGTGGGCGGCCCGGTTCGTAATCACCGGGGATTCAAGCCCTCCGAGGTGAGTGCGCCGTGAACGTCCTTCAGGCCGGGCTGGCCGGCGCCCTGGGCGGCAGCCTGTTCGCCCTGATGGCTCTCGGCCTCTCTTTGACCTGGGGCTTTCTCAAGGTGATCAACCTCGCCCACTTCGGACTGATCCTTCTTGGCTCCTACCTCACGTTTGAATTGGCGACGAGCACTCCGTTGGGTCCGATCAATACTCTCTTGGTCACCGCCCCGGTCCTGGGTGTGTTGGGGGCCGCCATTCATCTCGCCTACGACCGTTTCGAGGTATCCGAGCTGAGTTCCTTGTTGGTCAGCTACGGGCTGCTCATCATCCTCGTCCAGGTGGTTCACAACATATGGAGCGCCGACTTTCAGCGCATGGATGCCACGGTCAATCCCTATGCCACTCGCTCGATCAGGTTGGGTGACCTGAGCTTTCCCCTCCCCACTCTGCTGGCCGCGGCTTTCGGGTTGGGGTTGGTGGTGCTGGTCGGCACCATCGTCAATCGGACCTATGCCGGCAGGGCGCTGCGAGCATTCGGGCAGGACCGAGACATCGCCTCGGCGTTCGGGATCGATCACCGCCTCATCGGGGTGGTGCTGGCCGGTGTGGCCGGGGCGAGCGCCGCCATCGCCGGGATGCTCTTCGCTCTTCGCGGCACGATCACTCCCGACGCCGCCTTTGAGTGGGTCGGGCTGGTATTCGCAATCGTCATCCTCGGGGGGATCGGCAATGTGGCCGGGACCCTCTTCGCCGGGCTCTTGGTGGGTGCCGTCTCCGGGGTGGTGGCGCTTCTCTGGACGCCCTCCCATTCACCTCTGGTGGTGTTCTCGATGGTGGTGCTGGCTCTGGTCTTCCGGCCCGAGGGCCTCTTTCCCCGTCGGGCAGGTCGGCATTGAAGGGGAGCAGGGGCTGGATCCCCCTCGCCGCCATTGCCCTCTCCATCGCAGTCCTGCCTTGGCTGCGAGAGCTCACCGGATTTCCCGCCTCTTATCTCGTGCTGCTGAGCGGTGTTCTCTTCTGGACCGCGCAAGCCACCAGCTGGAACATCCTCTCCGGCTACAGCGGCTACTTCAGCTTCGGGCAAGGCGCCTTCTACGGCGTGGGCGTCTACACCCTGGCGGTGCTGGTAGGACGCCACGGGCAGTCATGGTGGCTCGCCTTGATGTTCGCCGGCTTGGCGGGCCTGCTCTTGGCGCTCGTGATCGGGACCATCGCTTTTCGCCTCCGATCGCTTCGAGGTGAGGTCTTCGCCCTCCTCACCCTGGCCATACCGTTCATCCTCTCCGCGATCGCCCGGGTGACCGATTCCATCGACGGGGGGCAGGGGATCATTCTCCCGGTTCCGGACTATCCGGATTTCTTTGGCCCTTTTCAGCAGTTCATCTTTTGGCTCAGCGGGGCGGTGGCCTTGCTCGCTCTCGCTGTTGCTTACGGCATGGTGAAGACTCGCTACGGGTGGGCGCTCTTTGCCATTCACGACGATGAGGCGGTGGCGGAGGGATTGGGGGTCCCGACCTTCCGGCACAAGATGATCGCCATCGCCGCCAACGGCCTCATCGCCGGGTTGTCGGGCGCGGTCAGCGCCCTCCAAGTGGGTTTCATCAGCCCGGAAGGGACCTTCAATCTGCGAGTGCCGCTCTTCGTCATCGTGATGAGCGTGCTCGGCGGCCGCCTTTTCTGGGCCGGCCCGGCGGTGGGCGCCATCTATGTCGTCACACTTCAAAACCGGCTGGCGGGAGGGTTCGAGGGCTGGAGCCTGATCATCCTCGGGGCGGTTCTGGTCCTGTTGGTGCTCTTTGCCCCGGAAGGAATCATGGCTCGCTTCGTCCTTCGCCCCTGGACCATCGTTGCCGTAGTGGCGGGAGTGCTGGCCGCCTTGGCCCTTTACGGGGAATGGGGCGATCCCGTCACTTGGTTTGCCCTCGCCCTGGGAGGTGCCGCGGTGGTGGCGCTGGTTCCGGCCGGAAGGATTTCCGGCCGAAGGACGGCTCCGGCCAGCGGCTTCGGCGCCGCCAGTGCTCACCCAGGCCCGGACCTGACTCCACCGGCCATAGGGGACACGCTATTAGAGGCCGACGAGGTGACCCGGCGCTTCGGAGGCATCCACGCCTTGCGCGGAGTCTCGATGCGCTTGTCGGAGGGCGAGCTGTTGGGCTTGGTAGGTCCGAACGGGTCAGGAAAGACCACCTTGGTCAACGTGCTCTCGGGGGCGCTTCGCCCCACGTCGGGTTCGATCACGATCGACGGAGCCGACCTCGTCGATATGGCTCCTCACAAGATCGTTCACCAGGGGATCGCCCGCACCTACCAGATCCCGCGGCCGTTCAACTCCTTGACGGTTCGGGACAACGTGGTCATCGCCATCATGTTCGGCCGAGACCCGCGGGGATTGTCCGCGTCCCGCAAGGCGGCGGAGGAGTATCTCGAGATGATGGGTCTCTCCGACCTCGGCGAGGTCCGTCCCGGCGGGATCAACCTTCACGAGCGACAGCTGCTCGAGATGGCCCGGGCGATGGCCACTCGCCCCCGGATTCTTCTGCTCGACGAAGCGCTGGCGGGGCTGAACCCCGTCGAGATCGACAATGCAGTTGCAGTGGTCAGGCGAATCCACCGTTCCGGCGTCTCGATCGTATTGGTCGAGCATCTTCTCCGAGTGGTGAACCAGCTCGCCACCCGGATCGTGGTTCTTGACCAAGGGCGCCTGCTCGCCGAGGGAGATCCAACCACGGTGATGAAGAATCCGGCGGTGGTAAGCGCGTATCTGGGGAGTGAAGCTCATGCTTAGGGTCACCGACCTCGACGTCTTCTACGGCGACGCTCAGGCGCTGTGGGAGGTCTCGATGATGGTGGGCGCGGGCGAAGTGGTTGCGATCGTGGGCGCGAACGGAGCCGGGAAGTCCACCTTTGTCAACGCGGTGATGGGCATCAATCGGGCCCGGCGGGGGAGCATCCTCCTCGCGGGGGTCGAGCTAACCACTCTCCCGGGTCACCGCACCTGCCGGCAGGGGATTGCGATCGTTCCCGAGGGCCGCAGGCTCTTTCCCTCGCTGTCGGTTCAAGAGAATCTCGACCTGGGGGCCTTCAACCGCGCGGCGCGAAGTCACCACCAGGAGTCATTGGCGTGGGTCCATGAGCTCTTCCCCCGCTTGTCCGAGCGGCGCGACCAGCTGGCGGGAACACTGAGTGGGGGCGAGCAGCAGATGGTCGCGATCGGTCGGGCGTTGATGGCCCGGCCCCGTCTCCTGCTGATGGACGAGCCCTCGCTTGGCTTGGCCCCGGTGATAGTCGACGAGGTATTCGAACGGATCGAGAGGGTGCGGGCCGAAGGGGTGAGCGTGGTGTTGGTGGAACAAAACGTGAAGCGGGCCCTCGATATCTCCACCCGTGCCTACGTGCTGGCCGAAGGCCGGATCGTCCAGCAGGGCTCGGCCGCCGAGCTGGCCGCCAGCCCCGAGGTGGTCGCTGCCCTCCTCGGAGTTTGAATGATCCTGACGTGCCGAATCAGAACGAGCCGGTACCTAGCTCGAATAGAGCCGATTCCAGGTCGCGCCCCCGCTCATATCCGCGCTGATGGATGAGCTCGACGGCGGAGCGGGCCACGTTCCAATCGGCTTCTTCTGCAAGCGCCGCCAGGGCGCGGAGATCGTCAGCATCGGCGGGCCGTACTCGATCGTCACGGGCGAGCAGTTTGAGTGCGATCAGATGACCGAGAGTGGCGACCGCAATCTCAAGCCCCGGCAGGACTTCGAGGACTTCGGCCGCAGCAACGACTTCTGGTTCGATACCGGAAGAGGCGAAGAGCAGGTCCGCGATGATTGGACTCTCCGGGTTGGTCAGACGCACAGTGGCGAGTCGGCCGCGCTCGTGCTCTTGCACCAAATCGGGGCGGTATCCACGGACAGCGAGATTGCGCACGATCTCCTCGGCCACGGTGTCGTCGCTCACTGAGACCGCCACGTCGACGTCACGAGTCAAACGAGGCTCGGCGCGTACTGACACCGCCAGGCCTCCGACCAACGCGAAATCAACTTTCTCGGCGATGAGGTCGCCCACCAACCGGCGGAGCGCGCTCTCGAGTTCGGTCACCGAGGCCAGGGCACTATTCGACCAACACCGTCGCCTTCCGGCGCCATCGGCCTGGCGCCGAGCCATGCAGCCACAATTTGGCGGACTTCGGCTTCGGAGGCGTCGGGGTGTTCGCGGCGGTGGCGTTGGGCTCGGAGTTCGGCCCCCAGCTCGGTGAGATCGAGAGCGATCTTCAACCCGGTCAGAGCCACTAATGAATTTTACCGAGCCAGAGCCGCGGACCCTGGGACCCGAGACTTTGACATCCGTGCTCCCCGAAGTTAAGGTTAACCAGAAGGTTAACTGTTGTGATCGATGAACTGGACCTCGATGGGCCATTCGAAGCCCTGGCCAATGGCCACCGCCGGGAGATCATCTCGGCGTTGGGTTTGCAGCCGCGTTCGATCAGTCAGCTGGCCGAAATGAGGAGTCTCTCGTTGCCCGCTATCCACAAGCACATCCGGGTGCTGGAGAGCGCCGAGTTGGTGGTGCGGAAAAAGGTGGGACGGACCAACTTCCTGGCTCTCAACCGGGCACCGCTGCGCGGGTTGGCCCAGTGGATCGGTGGATTCAACCCGCATTGGGGAACCGAGCAAGAGACTCTCGAGAACTATGCCCAATACCTGGGCAGCGAACCCCTCGCAAAGGAGGCGCCAAGATGAAGAAGTTCGTCTACCTGTTCCATGATCAGTGGGAACCCAATCAGGAGGCCCAGGATGCCTGGATGAACTGGTTTGCCGAAATCGGCGAGAGCATCGTCGACAGCGGCAATCCCTTCGGCCCGGGCAGAGAAGTCACCCCTACCGGCGGTCGGGACCTGGCCAAGAACGGCAACACCGCCACCGGCTACGCCATCGTCAATGCCGACAGCATTGAAGGAGCCGAGAAGCTGCTTGCGAACTGCCCCTTTAAGACCAGCGTCAGGATCTACGAGGCTCTGGCGATGTAGCCCGCCCGGCGGCAACCAGTGGACTGGG
>DATBKE010000012.1:0-2405 GCA_036556085.1 Acidimicrobiia bacterium
CTCGACGTTCAGATCTCGCTGAGCGGCTGCTTGCCGAGCGGCCGCTACCCCCTCACGCGACACATCGAAGCCGGTCACCTTCCAGCCCCGAGACGCCAAATAGAGAGCGTTGCGGCCCTGACCCATAGCAATGTCGAGCGCAGTCCCCGGCCTCCTGCCCGCGCTCGCCTCTACCAGGAATGCGTTGGGTTGAGTGCTGAATCCCGGTTTAGAACATGCGTAGATGCGATCAAACATGGGTGCAGACCAATCCCTGCGGGTGACTGCCATGGAGATGATGGCGCGGATCGATTGGGTGGCTCGCTCCGACGGCACACCTTCGGCAATCATTTGGTCCCGGAAACCTTCAAATAGGACCGCAGGAATTTGGACGGCGGGGGCTTGCTCGATGAAGGTAAGAAACGCCGACCAAAGGGCGTCGTCGTCAGTCACGGCGCCACGGTAGGCGCAGCTTATCGTGCCATCGTGAGCACCCTCTTGGCCGAGCTGATTGCGGCATCTTCGGAAGTGGCGAAGACCAGTTCTCGCAATGCCAAGACCTCTCGCTTGGCCTCGCTTCTCAACGCTCTCGATCCGGATGAGTTGCCAACCGCCATCGGACTTTTGCGAGGCGAACCCCGGCAAGGACGCATCGGGGTGGGCTATGCCTCGGCGTTCGGGACCTCGGTCGAACCATCGCCGGGTCCGAGCCTGACCGTTGCCGAGGTTGACGCCTACTTTGACCGGTTGCAGGAATCCACCGGTGCTGGTTCGCAAGCGCGGCGGGCCCGTCTCCTGGGAGGCCTGTTCGGACGCGCCACGAGAGACGAGCAGGACTTTCTGCGTCGCTCCCTCACCGGCGAGATCCGTCAGGGGGCACTGGCCGGGATTCTTACTGAGGCCGTGGCGAGGGCGTTCTCGATACCTCCCGTGGTGGTCCGTCGAGCCTCCATGCTGCAAGCCGATCTAGGCGAGGTCGCTCGCATCGCGGCCACCAAGGGGGAAGAGGGCTTACTCACCATCGGACTGCGGGTCCTATCGCCCATCCAGCCGATGCTGGCCTCGCCGGGAGCAACCGTTGGCGAATCGATCAAAGGACCGACATCGGTGGAGTGGAAACTGGACGGGGCCCGGATCCAGGTGCACCGGTTGGGCGAAAACGTGGTGGTGTACACGCGCAACCTCAACGACATCACCGCTCGCATGCCGGAGGTTGTGGCCGCGGCGATGGATCTGGCGGTGGAGGCCGCGGTTCTCGATGGAGAGGCGATGGCATTGCGGGCGGACGGGACCCCGCAACCATTCCAGGAGACCATGAGCCGATTCGGAACGGAGGAACGAGCCTTCGCCGAGGTTCCGGTGGTGCCCTTCTTCTTCGACATCCTCCACCTCGACGGAGAGGACCTAATCGATGTCCCGTTGCATAAGCGGCTCGTGATCCTCGAGAAGATCATCCCCGGCGAGAGGCGGGTTCCCCGCATCACTACCGCTGACGTGGCCCAAGCCGAGGCCTTTGCCGATGATGCCTTGGCGGCGGGTCAGGAAGGGGTCATGATCAAGGACCTCGAGTCGAAGTACGAGGCGGGGCGAAGGGGAAAGACATGGCGCAAGGTCAAACCGGTTCACACCTATGACCTGGTGGTGCTGGCGGCCGAGTGGGGCCATGGTCGCCGCTCGGGCTACCTCTCGAACATTCACCTCGGCGCTCGCGATGACGCCACCGGCGAGTTCGTCATGGTGGGAAAGACGTTCAAAGGGATGACCGACGAACTCCTCGCCTGGCAGACCGAATACTTTCCAACCTTGGAAACCCATCGCGACCAATGGGCGGTCTACCTCCTACCCCAGCAGGTAGTGGAGGTCGCCATCGACGGAGTCCAAGCCTCAACCCGCTATCCCGGCGGAGTTGCGCTGCGGTTTGCCCGCGTGAAGCGATACCGATCGGACAAGAGAGCTGAAGAGGCCGACACCATCCAAAGCCTCCAGGCCCTGCTCGGCTAACCCCTTCGGACCTGCCCCCTCCGGCGCCTGCGGCGCCACCTCCCCCAACACTCGCTGCGCTCGCGGGGGAGGAAGAACAAGCGGCTCGCGGCGCTCGCTGGGGGAGGGGGAACGATCGCTGGCGCCCCCCTTCCAATGAAACTCGGGCAGCTGTATAAGAAGGCATGCCTACCTACTTCACCCCCGGCAGCTTCAAGTTTCTGCGCGAGCTGGCCGCCAATAACGAGCGGGACTGGTTTGCGGCCAACAAGGAGCGCTACCTCGACCTGGTGCAGGAGCCGGCTCTGGCTTTCATATCTGACTTCGGGCCCCAACTCCGCAAAATTTCTCCGCACTTCGAAGCCGACCCCCGGGTCCAGGGCGGCTCGCTTCTCCGCCCATACCGCGACATCCGTTTCTCCAAGGACAAGACGCCCTACAAGACC
>DATBKE010000013.1:0-12031 GCA_036556085.1 Acidimicrobiia bacterium
GCGAGGTCGTAAAGCCGGGATGGGTACGCGTCAACTTCAACTACTTCATCAGCGAGGAGGAGTTCGAGTTCATCGTCGAGGGAGTCCACCTCATCGCACAGTTCGGTTGGAGGCTGCTACCGCACTACCGGTTTGAGGCAGGCACCGCCTTATGGAGACACCGCCGAGGCCTGCCCCACCCGCCGCTGTCGCTCTTCGAGATCGATTACGGCCACGGACTTCTCGAGCATCGGGCCAGTGGTCGGGCGTCCGCCAGCGCCGACGAGTACCCCCGATACGTGAACGACGCCCGCACCCTTTTTGCCACCGCTGCGGTCGATTCCGAGGTCATAGATGACATCCTCGATGCCGAGGCAGAGTCCCTTCGCTGGTTTCCCCTGCCGCACGAGGTGGGTGTTTGACAACCGGTCGCGTCGTCGCTGTCAACATTTCCACCGGCGGCGTACCCAAGCTCCCCGTTGAGCGCGCCTTTCTCTTCGCCAATGGCCTCGAAGGAGATCGCCATGACGATCGAGTTCATCACGGCGGTCCTCTACGCGCCGTCTGCCTCTTCTCGGATGATGTCATCGCCGCCCTCCGGGCCGAGGGCCACCCGATCTTCGCCGGGGCGGCCGGAGAGAATGTGACTGTGAGCGGAGTGAGTTGGATCGATGTGGTGCCCGGCAGCCGCTGGGAAATCGGCGACGAAGCCGAAGTCGAGGTCACGAGCTACACCACCCCCTGCTACAAGAATGCAGGCTGGTTCTCCGGCGGCCAGTTCACCAGAATCAGCCAGTCACGCCACCCGGGATTCGCCCGCGTGTATGCCCGGGTGCTGGTGGAAGGATCGATCGCGCCCGGCGATCAATTCACCCGGACTGACTGAAGAAAAGTCAGCGTCCTCGACCAGGCGAGATCAGCGGCTTCGGCATCGAAGTGGCTCCCCTCTTCGAAGAAGCCGGGATGAGTGCCGGGATATAGAAAGGTCTCGAACTCGATTCCTTCGAGGCCCATCGTTGCTTCCATGAAGGCAGCATCATCGGAGCTGACCCAAGGATCGTCTTCCGCCAGGTGGAGTTGATAGCGAGCTCTTGACCCGGCGAAGTCGATGGTCTGAGTGCCATAGAACGAAACCACTCCGATCACACGCTCGGGTCGACGCACCGATAGCCACAGTGCCAGCGAACCGCCCATGCCCAGGCCGAGGATCGTCGCCGGGCCGCTAGCGGAGTTCCCCAGTACCTCGAGGCCGCCGAGTGTGGCCGAGACCAGGTGATTGGGATCTATCGCCCCCAGGACCTCCTCGGCCTCGGCTTGGTTGGAAGGAAGCGCCTCTGACAGGAGATCGGGAACGAGTACGGTGCAGCCCTCGTCGGCGAGGCGGTCAGCCAGTTTCTTCGTGGCCCCGTTGAGGCCGTGCCACGAATGGAGCAACAAGACCGGATTAGCCGGCTGAGGGGGCCCGACGTAGTAAGCCAACCCAGACATGGCTTCGAATTGTGACCACGAGTTCATCTCTATCTGAAAAGCACCGGCGAGGGATCGCCTATACCGCCCTCGCGGCCTTGCTCTTCGGAGTGAACGGGGCAGTTGCTGCCGATCTGCTAAGGGCGATACCCGCCGGCAACGTCGCCCAACTTCGCTCGGTCCTCGCGGCCCTCGTTCTGGGAGTGATCGCCTATCGCCGGAGAGCTGTCGCCACCGGCGGCAGGCTCCTCGCCCTGGTGGGCTTCGGGCTCAACCTCGCAGTCGTCAGCTCGTCCTTCTTGGTTGCCATTTCTCGGCTCGGAGTGGGTCCGGGCGTGACCATCCAGTTCAGTGCTCCGGTGCTGGTCTTGGCCTGGATTCGACTAGTGAACAAGCGCCGGTTGCCTGCATTGGCGTGGATGGCGGCGCTGGTCGCCCTGATCGGGGTGGCCTTGGTCAGCGGCGCTCCCAACTTCGGACGCCTCGACCCACTCGGTCTTTTGGCAGCAGGCATCGCCGCTATCAGCTTCGCTACCTACATCATCCTTTCGGGCTCCCTCGGTCAGCGGCTGCCCACGATCACAATCGCCGCCTATGGCTTCTCCTTCTCGGCGCTTTTCCTGCTGGCCGCCTTCAGGGTGGCCTGGCCACCCACCGAGCCACGGGTCCTGGGAGGGCTTGTCTGGTTGGTGCTGTTGGGCACCGTGGCTCCGTTCCTTCTCGAAGTGGCCGCCCTTTCCCTCACGGATCCCGGCACCGTTGGTGTGGTAGCCACTCTCGAGCCCGCGATTGCGGCAGCCGTGGCGTGGTGGTGGCTCGACCAGGTCCTGACTCCCTTCCAGGTTCTGGGTGGCGTTTTGGTAGTCGGTGCAGTGGCCTTGATCGAGCGCTACTCCGCCCGGCCGCCTCTCGGTATCTAAAGAACTAGGCGGTAGTAGCGTCGAGGGGCGGCCGCAGAAGGAGGCTTAATGGCTACTCGGCTCAATCCTTACATCTCGTTCACAGACAACGCTCGGCAGGCAATGGAGTTCTACCAGTCGGTGTTCGGGGGAAAGCTCACTCTTAACACGTTCGGGGAGTACGGAGCCCCTGACGGACCCGACGCTAACAACATCATGCATGGCCAGCTCGACACCGAAAGCGGGCTGACATTGATGGCAGCCGACACCCCGCCCGGACAAGAGCACCAGGCGGGGAACAATTTCGCCGTGAGCTTGAGCGGCGAGGACGCCTCTGAGCTTCGGGGGTATTGGAGGAAGCTATCGACGGGCGGGCAGGTGTCGGTGCCCCTCGAGAAGCAGATGTGGGGGGACGAATTCGGCATGTGCGTCGATCAGTTCGGAATTCCCTGGATGGTGAACATCGGTCCACCCCGGGCCTGAGCGCTTGGCCGGTGCGCGGTCTGTGCCGGGCTCATAGCCCGGAATAATCCGCGCAAATCCACCTCGTACACTCGCCGGGCTCATGACCTCGTCGGTAGCCCCTCTTCAGCTCCGTGGTTTTCGTTCGTTATGGGGGGCATCCCTTTTCTCGAACATCGGAGGTTTTCTCCAGGCCTCGGCGGCTGCCTGGCTGATGCTCGACCTCACTGGCTCCGCCACCTGGGTCGGGCTGATATCTGCATCAACCACGCTCCCCTTTCTCGCCCTGGCTCTGCTCGCCGGGGCCGTAGCCGACATGACCGACAGGGTGCGAATCCTGCTCGTTTCTCAGATCGCGATGGCCACTGCTGCTGCCGCCATGGCCCTCCTGGCCTTTCTGGGTGAGGCCACTCCGGTCCGCCTCCTCGTCCTGGGATTGCTCATCGGTGTCGCCGGCTCGTTCAATCTTCCCGCCTGGCAGGCTCTGGTCCCCGACCTGGTCCCTCGAGAAATGATTGCGTCCGCGGTAGCGCTCAACTCCGTCTCGTTCAACGTCGCCCGGGCGGTGGGCCCCGCCCTCGGCGGCCTCCTGATCGCCACCATTGGGGCCGAGGCAGGTTTCGGGCTCAATGCTCTTTCTTACATCTCAGTCGTCGTAGCGCTTTGGTTCATCGGACGCTCCGACACGCACAAGCCTGCCGATGCCGCCCCGCTGACGACGGCGATGGCTCTGGGCTGGCGATTTGCCCGCTATACCCACAGCTTTCGACGGGTGCTCCTGTTTGGGGCTCTTTTTGGATTGTCGTCTTCGGTAGTTCCCACCGTCCTTCCCAGTCACACCGAAGCTCTCGGGGGCGGCTCGCTCGCCTACGGGGCGCTGCTCGGCACGATGGGCTTTGGAGCCATCGTCTCGGCGTTTTCGCGAAGACGTTTGGCGGAACGCCTGCGAAAGTGGACCGTGCCCGCCGCCATCGGTGGATATTCGCTCGGCGGCATCGCGGTCGGGCTCGCCCCGTCCTTGCTGTGGGCCATTCCCGGCTTACTTCTGTCCGGCGCCTCGTTGGTCCTCGCCACCACAACTCTCAACTCGACTGCCCAGATGCTGAGTCCGCGATGGGTTCGAGGGAGGACCATGAGTCTCTGGTCGCTGGCGTTCGCCGGAATGACCCCGTTCGGGGCGATCCTGGCCGGCGCCGTCGCCGACGCTCTCTCCACTCGCTCTTCGTATTTGTTGATCTCCGCGGCTGGTCTCGCGTTAGCCGTTGCCGCCGTCCGCTCGGGGATTCCGGTGCTGAGTGAGATCGTCCCACCCGAATTCGACCCTGACCGCAGCCCCCCCGAACACGTCGAAACCCTCGACAGCGGCCCGGTGATGGTCCTGAACGCCTTCGACCTTCAACCCGGTCAGGTCGACGATTTCCTGGAAGTGATGCAGGATCTGCGCCTCGTTCGCCTTAGGACCGGTGCCTATCGCTGGCGTCTGTATCGAGACGCCTCCGATCCCCGTCGCCTGATCGAGATGTTCCTCGTCGTCTCGTGGCGAGAGCACCTCAACCAGCATCGGCGCATCGACGACGTCTCGGCTGAACTCATCCGCCGCGCCCGATCGTTCGATCGAACCGGCGAACCAAGGTCGCGACACCTGATCGCGGTCGACGTTGAGCGGCCGCCTGATTTCGAACTGCTCCTCGCCACCCACACCCAAATGCACGAGACGGATGGTTCGATCCTCCTCGAGGAGACGGCCGAGTTCGACGCCCTCCGCGGCAACCACATATGACCGCTCGAACCGGGGGCCGATACCTCCGATTGCTCGCCGAGAATGCCGACTTCCGGAGGCTCTATCTAGCCCGACTTGTTTCCTTCGGAGGTGATTGGTTCCTGCTGGTGCCCATGCTCTCGCTGGTTCACGACCTGAGCCGCTCGCCCTTCCTCACCGCGGCCGTGCTGACCGCCAACACGCTCCCGGCCTTCCTGCTTTCTCCCATCGGGGGGGTCCTGGCCGACCGGGTCAATCGCAAAAAGATCATCGTCTGGTCGAGCGTGGTCGCCGCCGGGGCAAGCTCCACAATTCTTTTCGTCGACTCCTCGTTTGTTCGCGACAACGGGCTGGGAGTCCCGTTGGTCCTGGGGGCGATGTCGATTCTCGCCGCGCTTAGTGCATTGATCACGCCCGCCTCCTCGGCGTCGCTGCCCGTGATCGTCAAGCCAGCCGAGTTGGGAGATGCATCATTCCTTCTCGAATCGACCTGGGGCACTATGGCCGCGGTTGGAGCTGCCCTTGGCGGGGTGGTCGCCACTCTGTTCGGTCGCCGGGCGGCGGTAGCAGTCGACGTCACCAGCTTCCTCGTCGCCGCCACACTGATATGGCGCGTACGAGCCAATCTTTCTCCGCACAGGGAGCGAGCCAGTGGCGAGCCTCCAGCCCGTCTCCGCTCGGCGTTCACTTACATCGCCCAGAAGCCGACAGTCGCGGCCCTGCTCACGTCGAAAGCGGGCTTCGCCATCTTCGGGGGTGGGGCGGTGGCGCTCCTCCCGGTCCTCGCCCTTGATTCGTTCGGAGCAGGTGACGATGGCGTCGGCTGGCTCCTCGCCGCTCGGGGGATCGGCGTCGTCATTGGCCCGTTCATCATCCGCCGCATGGTGGGTGGCTCCGATCGAGCCGTACTCACGTCCATCGGGGCGTGTATGGCCTTTTGGGGTCTCTCCTACCTGGGCACGGCCACGGCTCCGTCGCTGCTTTTCGCCGCCGCAGCCGTGTTTCTGGGACACGCTGGTGCCGGAAGCCAATGGAGCTTCTCTTCCTATGGCCTTCAGCTTTACACCGACAACAACATCAAAGGTCGCATCTTCGGGCTCGACTTTGCTGCCGTCACCCTCACCTCGACGATGTCGCAGTTGCTGTTCGGATGGCTGGCGACCTCCTACTCGGTGCGCTCGATCTTCCTGGGGTTGGCGCTGGCAGCAATCGTTTTTGGGCTCGTTTGGCGTCGCGTCACCACGAGATATTGGAGCGAGCCCGCTCACGCCATCTGAGATGGCTGCAACCGGGTGCACCCTTTTGGGGTTCCTTGATTGATGGACGATCTCCCTGTTCGGCTTGCGGATGACCTCGATGGGGCCTTTCCCGACTTGGTCGAAGGCTTGCAAGCCGAGCTCTACTCGGGTTTGCGATCGTTGGCGGGGGGTGATGCCGAAGACCTCGCCCAGGAAACATTCATTCGGGCGTACCGGGCCCTCGCGAGCTACGACGCAGCACGGGTCCGCGCCCTCTCGCTGCGGGGCTGGATCTGGACCATCGCCCTCAACCTGGGGCGCAACCATCTTCGTGATCGTGCCCGCCGACCGACGGTAGCCAATGAGCTCTTGGATGTGGGGAGGAATGATCCCGAGCCCATCGACTGGATGGCTTGGGAAACTCGTTTGCAGAAATTGAGCCTCCCGATCAGGAAGGCCGTGGTGCTCCGCCATGTGGTTGGCCTCGACTACCCCGAGATCTCGTCGGTGACAGGGCGACCAGTGGGAACGGTGAAAGCAGACGTCCATCGCGGGCTGCAGAGACTGAAAACGATCATGGAGGACGAACAATGAACATTGAGAAAGCGCTCGCCGGACTGCGTCGCGATCCGCCGGCATCGCTGAAGGCGAATGTCGATCTCGGCATCGGCTTGGTCGACGGCGTTTCCATCTTCCAGAGTCCGGTGGGCGAACTGGCGGTGACGTTCAATCCTCACGGCGTTTCGTCGGTGAGTCTGGCTGAGCTTGACTTCGAGGACTACTTCGCCGATCGATTCGGTCGGCGACTAATTGAAGCCCGGCCGCCGGCGGGGTGGGAGAGGTTGATCAATCGGGGAATCGAGGCCGGAAACCCGGGACAGCTCCCTCTCGACCTGAGGGGGGTTACTGCCTTCCGACGAGAGATCATGCTCATCGCCACCACCATTCCCCGCGGTGAAGTGCGGCCCTATCAATGGTTGGCCCGCCAGGCCGGCCGTCCGGGTGCAGCTCGGGCGGTCGGAAGTGCCATGGCCAACAATCCGATTCCCTTGATCGTGCCCTGTCATCGGGTCGTGCGCGCCGATGGCTCGCTCGGGGCCTATTCGCTCGGTGGAGCCGATAACAAACGTATGTTGCTGGCCCGGGAGGGCTTTGCCGGAGGATGAGCCAGCCGCCCTAGCCAAATTGGCTTCAATGCTTGGCGCATCGGGGCGATAAATATCAGAATTGACTATGGCCGATACGCCAGAAACTACTCCCGCCGGCGACCCCGCCTCGGAGGCGCCCTCCGAGCAGGCACCGCTCGACCTGGTTCCCTCCTTCGCAGTCGAAGATGAGAAGGCGGAGGCCTGGAGCCCGCTGACGCGGGCCAACTCGGATTACGAACGACTCTGGTCGATGCCTAACGGCTCCACCCACCAAAAATTCGCCGCGGCTGCAGAGCCCTCACCGCCCCCGCCCGAGCCGGTTGCAGCAGTGCCCGAGGCCCCGGCTCCTGTGACGGAAGCTCCCGAGCCGGAAGCCCTTGAGCCGGTACCGGAGCCGGAATCGACCCCGAAGCTGTCTGCAGCCGCCTCCCCTCCTCCCACCCCGGGGTTCACCGGAACCCTGGTGACTGGTTCTGAGGTCCTCAATTCCTCGATCGTGGTCGGTAGCGCCGGGATCGTCCTCTGGGGTGGAGGTGCGGAGATCGGGACCTGGAAACACTCTCAGGCCAAGATCGCCCGACTGACCTTTTCTCGCTTCGCCATCCAGGCCGAGGGCGAGACCCTGACATTCACGGCCGACGACCCGAGTGGGCTGGACAACGCCATCGCCGCCGCCACTACCGCGCAGGAGCCTCCAACCGGAGCCGAAGGATCCGTTGAGGATCAGCCGCCGGACAACGAAGCCGAGGCGCCACAGTCACCTACCGAATCTGTCACCCCCGAAGTCTCTGTGGCGGCGGCTGCGGTCAGAAGGCCTCGAATCAAGAACTTCCGTTCGGAAGGCTCGGAGGCGCCGGTGCCGGTGCCGGTTGCTCCTCGTCCAGTCGAGGAACTTGTCCCCCAACCCGAGGCGGCCGAGGAGGCAGGCGAAGACGTCACGATTGCGGATGAGGTACGCGCTCGCAGCGATCGGAAGACCGTCCGCGCCCGCCGCTTCCGTCCCAATGACCTTCGGGGCATGCTCATCAAGGCTGCGGTCGTCATCGGCCTCGTCGCCATCCTGGCCGGAGCCGCCTATGCGGTGATGCTTCTCATGGGCCGCACCGGCGATCGGGGAGCCACCGCCACTACTCAGCCCGAGGCCACCGCTCCCCCGATAACGATCGTCATCACCACCGCTCCGCCGGTCACGGTTGCCACCACGGCCGCTCCCGCTCTAGGGGACACCACGTTCTTTCAAACCGACGCGGCGACGCTCACCGAGCGATGGAACACCCTGGCCGAGGTCTCCGCGCCCAACATGGTGCTCTTTTCCGATCTCACCTCTCCCTTCATCCTGCTCCTGACTCCGAACGTGACGCTGGAAGGGGTGCTCGACCCCGTGGCCGGCAACGTCACGATGCGCGCCACTCCTACGGGGACCCCGGAGGGGGACGGGGCCATCCTCAACGCTCTCGGGATCCTGATTGGGACCGCCGATCCGTCACTGGATGGCAGCGATCGGAAGGCATTACTGGCTCAGCTTGGGCTCGACGTGGATCGACCGGAGCTGGGCGGAATCGACGGGTCACTCACTCACAACGGTCTCGCTTATCGGATGGTGTATCAGGCCGAACAGAACACGCTCGAGTTCGCCATCACGCCCGAGGGAGCGGTGACCACCACTACCGCCGCCGGCTAGCCCCTCGTCGGCGACACCTCCCCCAACGCTCACTTCGCTCGCTGGGGCCCGGGCCCCCTCCGTCGCCTGCGGAGACACCTCCCCCAACACTCGCTTCGCTCGCTGGGGGAGGAAACAATTCCTATTGCTTCAGGGCTTCGGTGACGTCGGTCCATGCTTCCAATTCGGCCGCATCGTTAAGACCCACCGGCGCAATGAAGATGGCACCCACCCCCCGGCTGGCCAATTCCCGATAACGCTGGAGGTGGCGTCGGGGAACCCCGGCCCGATGGCGCTCGGCGAAGATCTCCGCTCTGGTCCGACCGCGCCACTGCTCGACATTCGACGCTACCGCTGACCGATCAAGCCCCACCAGGGGAGTATCGAGAATCGAAAGCTGGAAACCCGATTCGTCATCCAATCTCCCCTGGACCGCGGGCAGTACCTCATCGAGGTGCCCCTCTCCAACGATGTTGAGACCATCGGCCAACCGGCTGGCCAGGGAAACCGTTCGCTTGCCCTTCCCTCCGATGTAGATCGAGATGGAGTGGAGCGGGCGCGGATAACAAACCGCATCGCGGATCGAATGAATCTTCCCGGTAAAGGTGGCCTTGCCGGGTGCCCACATCAGGCGAAGGATCTGGATCGTGTCCTCCAGGCTCTGGAGGCGTCTCCTCGCATCGAGCCTCTCGTAGCCATAGGCGACTTGTTCCGCCTCGAACCAGCCCGCCCCGAGACCACAAAACGCACGTCCTCCGCTCAAAACATCGAGACTCGACAACATCTTTGCCAGGAGGGCCGGGTTGCGGAGGGTGACGCCGGTCACCAACGTTCCGAGCTGCAAGCTCGAGGTCGAAGCTGCCATGAAGGCCAAGCCGGTATAGGCCTCGACCATGTTGTCCCACTCCCGCCCCACCTGAGGGATCTGCACAAGGTGATCCATCAAGGCCATTCCCCGGAATCCCACAGTTTCAGCAGTGGTGGCCATTCGCGTCAACCAGGGACCGAGCGGCTCCTTGTCGGGGAACCGGGAAACCTGGAGATAGAGATCAAGACCGGTGCGGCGGGACGGTTCCTCCGCTGGCACCGGAGGGCTCATCGATACCTGGCCGCTCTCGTCATGAACACGAACGATCAAGTCCCAAGCCTCTTCGTCGATTTGGGCGCGGGCCTCGCGCAGTCGGCGAAATTGCCCGGTCAGGACTGCCGCCGGCACCGGGCGGGAGCGACTGCGATTGCGGGCTCGACAAAGGGATTCGGATGTGTCAAACACCACCGCCACCGCCGGCAACCCGGCCTTGCTGGCGGCAGCTCGGTGCATCTGGCGGCGGGTTGAATCGAAGCCAAGAGTGTCGACTACGGCCGTCAGGCGTCGGCCGACCCGTGAGGCGACAATGCGGTCGAGGATGTCGAAAGCGACGTCGCTCGCATCGAGATCGTGCTCGCCACTACCTACCAGCGCCCGCAAACGATCGGAAGAAACAATTTCCTCGTGTCGATATCGCTGCTCCGCCCAGCTGCTCTTTCCCGAACCGGACGGACCAACCAGAACGACGAGAGCGGGATCAGGAATTTCATCCATCGAGCCGTCGCTCAGTCGCGGCCGTAGGACCAAGCCGACCAATACGCCTTGAGACGACCGGTGAACTGCTTTGCTCCTTCGGCGTATATACGGCCACCCATGACTCGAGCGGCCCCCTCGAGCTCCCGCCGGCGTTGATGGGAGAGGGCGACCAGAAGGTTGCGCTCGTCGGGATCGGGGGCGAGATCGGGGAGCGCCGCCAGTAGGGCGATCAACTCGGTCTGATCGTGGTCGTCGCCCAGGACGTCACCCAGGTGCTCGAGCGATGCCGCCAGACCTCCGATCACTTCCGGCCAGAGTGGATCGAGGATCTCCATCTGATGCCGGAGGTACTTGACCTGCTTGCGCCATTCGTGGAACTGCCCGGGCACCCGAGTGCGGTAGGCGATCTCCATCGCCTTGCGGCCCTGCTCATAGGTGCGACCAACGCCTCCCCCGATCGATCGAAAGGAGTTGGGGATGATGCGGGCGCCGTAGCGGGGGTCAGAGGGATCAGTGGGCCAAGCCGCATACCGCGACCGGGCGCGGTAAATGATTGCTGTCACCTGGCGGAGCACTTCCGGATCGTCGAGGATGCGAATCATCATCCGCTCGTGGCGATTACGGAGCCGATCCTCGATTCCGCCGAATACCCCTGGAGCCAGCAAGTGGCTGTAGCGGCCCCGCAACCGGGTCACGGCATCCAACAACACCTTGCCATTTCGAACCGGCGCCACCAGGCGGGAGGCCTGCGCCAGGGCATCGTTCTCGGCTCGATATACCTTGTCGCCAATGACCGGGCGGACCATGCGCAACAGCGCCCGCACTCGTTTGTTCGACTTACGCAGTTCATGGATGGCCAGGTTGAGATCGGAGCGCGACGAGAGGCTGGCGAGCGAGGACTCAAACTGTTCGAGGCATATCCGCTGGAGGCCGCCGGAAAGGTCCTCGCCGGGAATCAGGTGGAAGTCAGGCGCTGGCAAGGCCGGCAAGTGTGGCACTGAAAATCAGGCTAACGACAGCGACGCCAGCCGCCGCTCGAGAAACCGGCGATCGGCATCGTTCATGTTTATCGCCAGGGCGGAGCGATACGCGGCCGCGGCTTCAGGCGCGCGGCCCAGCTGCCGGAGGAAGTCGGCGCGGGTCGACCAATAGAGGTGCCAGCCATCAACCCCGGTTATTCCTTCCAGTAACTCCAGACCCGCCTGAGGACCGAAAACCTTCGACTCGGCCACCGCTCGATTGACGCGGATCACAGGTCCATCGTTGAACGACTCGAGGAACCGATAGAGATCGGAAATCTGACGCCAATCGGTATCGGCATCCGACCGGGCTTGACCGTGCAGGCAAGCAATGGCACCTTGGATCTGGTAGGACCCCACCCTCCGGCGGCGCAGGGCGTGCTCGATCACAAGCGAGGCCTCAGCGATCGCTTTCAGATCCCACAGCGAACGATCCTGATCGGCAAGCAGCACAAGGTCTCCCTGTTGGTCGAGCCTTGCCCGCTGACGGGCGTGGGTGGCGAGCATGAGGGCGAGCAATCCCTGTGCCTCGGGCTCATCGGGCATCAAAGCCAACAGCAATCGACCAAGACGTATCGCCTCTGCGGCTAGGTCGAAACGCGAATCGAGGGCGCCTTCGAAGGCGTGATGGCCGGTAGTGAATATGAGATATATCACCGCCAAAACGCCCGCCAGGCGATCCGGCAGCTCATGTAAGGAGGGCACCCGATAGGGGATGCGGGCGAGTGCGATCTTCTTTTTGGCTCGGTTGATCCTTTGGCCAATGGTGGCCTCGGGTACGAGAAAAAGACCAGAAATCTCCGATGTCTTGAGTCCACCTATCAAGCGCAGAGTCA
>DATBKE010000014.1:0-20911 GCA_036556085.1 Acidimicrobiia bacterium
CTGCATGAGTGGATGTTCGCCACCCGGTTTTGGAGCGAGATGGTCGGCCAGCCCGGCGGCTCCCGCGGCGTCGATAACGCCTTCGCCGAGGGCCACGGACCTGGGATAGGCGCCGAGATCATGGGTGCCGGAAAGTTCGGCCCACCCGGATGGCACGAGGACCCCGACTGGAAAGGCTGGTGGGGTTCTAATCCGCCGTTTCACACGCCGACATTCGTCCTGACCCACCACCCTCGCCCGCCGATCGAGATGGAGGGGGGCACGACGTTCCACTTCCTCGACGCCTCTCCTGCCGAGGCGCTGGAGACGGCCCGTGATGCTGCGGGTGGCCAGGACGTGCGCCTCGGCGGGGGTGCCACCATGATTCGCGAGTTCGCTGCCGCCGGGCTTGTTGACTACCTGCACATTGTGGTGGTTCCGATCCTGCTCGGCCGAGGCGTTCGACTCTGGGACGGACTGGAGGGTTTCGAGAAGAGCTATCAGATCGAGGCCACCTCCTCGCCCAGCGGTGTGACCCATCTGACGTTCACGCGTCCGAGCGCCTGAACCCGCCCATTCGAGGACATGGTATGAACCGCGCGGTCCGTTAGCAGTAGCCTCGGCCGGTGATCCCCGAAACGCGCTACGCGCGGGCAGGCGGCGCGCATGTCGCCTACCAGGTGCTGGGTAACGGACCTACCGACATCGTCCTCGTCGACCAGTGGTTCAGCCACATGGACGGACAATGGGACGTGGCTCCGGCGGCAGAGTTCCGCCGCCGGCTCGCCTCCTTCAGCCGGTTGATCATGTTCGACAAGCGCGGCATCGGCCTTTCCGACCCAGTCCCGATTGCGCAATTACCCACAATCGAAGAGTGGATCGAGGATCTGCGCACAGTGCTTGACGCGGTCGGGTCTGAACGGGCGGCCTTAATCGCCAACCTCGGTGGGGGACTGATGTCGATTGTGTGCGCTGCGACCTATCCAGATCGGATCTCGGCGCTGATCGTTGCCGACGGCTACGCCCGCATCAGGCGCGCACCCGACTATCCCGAGGGCGAACCGGATGACGCGGTCGAAGACCGACTGGCCAAAATCGAAACTGAGCACGGCCGCGGAATCCTTGTCAAGTTCTTCGCCCCGAGCCTGGCTAGCGACACCCGGCTAATCGACACCTTCGCGCGTTACGAGCGTCAATCTGCCAGTCCCGGGACCGCGGTGGCGATGATCAAGATGATGTACGGCGCCGACGTTCGGAGCGTGCTTCCCGTCGTCCGGGTTCCGACTCTCGTTATTCAGCACACGGACGTGCGCACCCATCCGCCCGCCTTGGGCCGCTACATCGCCGATCACATTCCATCCGCCAAGCTGGTGATGCTTCCTGGTGCGGACAATCTCATCTGGGCGGGCGACCAGGACGCGGTCATTGCCGAGATCCAGGAGTTCATAACGGGCGTCAGACCGATCATCGAACCCGATCGGGTCCTCGCCACCGTGATGTTCACCGACATCGTCGGTTCAACGGCGCGAGCGGCGCACCTGGGTGACCGTCGGTGGCGGGCGCTCCTCGATGATCACGACCGGCTCATCCGGACGGAACTCGACCGCCGGGGCGGTCGCGAAGTGAAGCGGACCGGCGACGGCTTCCTTTTGACCTTTGACGGGCCCGCTCGCGCCATTAGAGCCGCCGACGCCATCCGCCAAGCCGTGGCGACCCTGGGGCTTGAAGTTCGAGCCGGCCTTCACACCGGGGAGATCGAATTGCTCGATAACGACGTAGCCGGTGTCGCGGTCCACATCGGCGCCCGCGTGGCCGGCCTGGCTGGAGCTAGCGAGATCCTGGCATCGAGCACCGTCCGCGATCTGGTAGCCGGGTCCAGCATCACTTTCCGAGATCGGGGGTCGCATGTGCTCAAGGGGGTGCCAGGCCGATGGAGGCTGTTTGCCGTCGAGGATGTCGGATCCTGAGTTGGCGCCGGCTTTGTCTTCATATCGATTGCGACTGTGCCACCTATGAATCCCTGCTGCTTTTGCCGTCTATGTGTCGTAGAACAAGTAGTCCGATCGAGCCGGCCAAGATCGTGAACAAGTTTTGACTGCTATCCACGTTTCCAACCTCACCAAGAACTTCGGTCGGATCAGAGCGCTCGACGGATTGGACCTGAGCGTCTCCACCGGTGAGGTGCATGGCTTTCTGGGCCCCAATGGCTCGGGGAAGACGACCACGATTCGCATTTTGCTGGGCCTTCTCCGCCAGGACGGGGGCACGGCGACGCTTTTGGGCAAAGACCCATGGAACGATGCCACGGATCTGCATCGCCGCCTGGCCTACGTTCCCGGTGATGTGAGCCTTTGGCCCAACCTCTCCGGCGGGGAGGTGATTGACCTCCTCGGGCGCCTCCGAGGTGGGCTCGATGGGAAGAAGAGAGCGAGGCTCCTTGATCGATTCGATCTCGATCCGACGAAGAAGGGACGGTCGTATTCCAAGGGCAATCGCCAGAAGGTGGCATTGGTTGCCGCTCTCGCCTCCAACGTCGAGCTGTTGATCCTCGACGAACCAACGGGCGGCCTGGATCCCTTGATGGAATCCGAGTTCAGAGCCGTGATCAACGAAGAGCGTTCGACGGAGCGCACCGTCCTTCTCTCAAGTCACATCCTTAGCGAGGTGGAAGCTCTCTGCGATCGTGTCTCGATCATTCGTGACGGTCGAACTATCGAGTCGGGTTCGTTGGCAGAACTTCGCCACCTCAGCCGCACCAGTGTTACAGCCGAAGTGGCGACCGAGGCCTCTTCCCTCAGAGGTCTACCCGGTATTCACGGACTTCGGCTGGAAGATCACCGGGTGACATTCGAAGTGGACTCCCAGCATCTCGGAACTGCGCTCTCACAACTTTCCCGGCTCGGAGTTAGCAACCTGGTGAGCCATCCGCCAACTCTCGAAGAGCTTTTCCTGCGCCACTACCGCCAAGACTCGGACCGAGCGTGAGCACCCTTGCTGGTACTTCGCAATTGATAGGGTTGATCCTGAAACGAGATCGGGGACGGCTCATTGCCTGGATACTGGTCTTGGCAGGCTTTCCGATCATTACCGCCAACGCTCTCCTCGAGCTATATGGGGCTCCGTCGGCGCGTGCCGGCCTGATTGCAACCTTCGGCTCCAGCCCTGCGTACTCAGCGCTGTTGGGGCCGATTTACGACTCGTCAATCGGAGCGCTAACAGCGTGGCGAATCGGCGTGATCGGTGGCGTTCTTATCGGCTTGATGGCGATCCTCATCGTGATTCGGCATACCCGCGATGAAGAAGAAGCTGGTCGCCAAGAATTGCTCGGAGCCACCGTTGTCGGTCGCCATGCACCCCTGACCGCCTCCATGTCAGTCGTAGTTGGCGCCGGGTTCATCATCGGAACTCTGGTGACGGTCGGGCTCGCAGGGTTAGGGCTTGAGATCAGTGGGGCGGTCGCGTACGGAGTGGGTGTGGCGTCACTGACCACCGTTTTCGCATCGTTCGGTGGAATCGCCGCTCAGCTCACGAGTGGTGGCGGAGCTGCCCGCGGGCTCGGCATGGGGATACTTGGCGTGGCGTTCCTTTTGCGAGCCGTCGGCGACGCCACCGAAGCTGAGGTGCTGGGTTGGATTTCGCCGATAGGGTGGTTCACCAGGCTGCGCCCCTTTGCCGGGGAACGTTGGTGGGTTCTTGGGTTGTCGATCAGTTTGGCAGTGGTTCTCGCGGCGAGCGCTTACCTCTTGGCGTCACGTCGAGATCTCGGGGCCGGAGTCCTGCCAACGCGTATCGGACCCGCCGAAGCCCCGGAGGGCCTCCGAAATGCCACAGGGTTGGCTTGGAGATTGCAGAGAGCAGCGCTGTTGGGTTGGTCGCTCGGAGTGGCAGTCCTGGCGGCGATATATGGAACCGTTGCCAACAACGTCGACGAGCTCTTCGGAGGAAATCCCCAGCTGGCCGATGCTCTCGCTCAGCTAGGAGGGGCGGACCAGCTCACGGATACATTCTTCTCTTTCACGGCGGGGGTCCTTGCACTGTTCACGGCCGCCTATTCGATTCGTACCGCGCATCGACTTCGGGCGGAGGAGGAGGCGTTGCGAGCGGAGGCGGTGTTGACCGCCTCGATTGCACGCTGGCGATGGATGGGTAGCCATCTCTTATTTGCGTTCATCGGACCAGCACTGATGTTGCTGATCGGCGGCTTGGTAATGGGTGCTACGTACGGTTCCGCCGTCGGCGACCTCGGCGGGGAATTGCCTCGAGTCATCGCGGTGACGCTGGCCCAGCTCCCGGCGGTGTGGGTCCTCACCGGAGCAACGGCTGCTCTTTTCGGCATGCTGCCTCGATTCACCGGGTTCGCCTGGGGACTACTGGTGGCATTCCTTTTTCTGGGCCAGGTCGGGCAGATTCTGAGGTTTCCACACTGGCTTCTCAACCTCTCGCCGTTTACACATACGGCCGCGATAAGGCTCGAGAACGTCCAGCTTCTGCCGATCGCCGTCCTGTTCGCTCTAAGTGCGTTCCTCGCTGTGATTGGGTTCACTTCATTTCGACACCGAGATGTGATCGCCTAGTCGGTGGCGAACCCGGTATTTCAAAGCGGTAGCCCATCCCGGGTTCGGTGAGGAAATAGCGCGGGTTGCTCGGCTGGGGTTCGAGCTTGCGTCGCACCTGGGCGATGAAGACCCGCAGGTAGTTCGTTTCTTCCCCATACTGCGGACCCCAGACCTCCTTCAGGAGCTGAGTTTGGCTGACTAGCTTTCCTTGGTTTCGGACCAGGACTTCAACGATCCCCCATTCGGTCGGTGTGAGCTTGATCTCCTGATCGCCTTTCGTCACCCGTTTGACAGCGAGGTCGATGGTGAAATCTGGAGTCACCAGGACGGGTACCTCGGCTTCGGGCTCGAGCTCGCGCCGTAATGCGGCCCGCAGACGAGCCAGGAGCTCGCCCATGCCGAAGGGCTTGGTGACGTAATCGTCGGCCCCTGCGTCGAGGGCGGCGATCTTCTCCCGTTCGGCCTCCCGAACCGAAAGTACGATGATCGGGACGGAGGTCCAGCCCCGCAGTCCCCGGATCACATCGATCCCGTCGATCCCGGGAAGGCCTAGGTCAAGGATGACTGCATCGGGTCGATGATCGGCCGCTTTGCGGAGGGCATCTTCTCCATCGGCGGCGGCCTCGATCTGATATCCGAGAGCCTTCAGGTTGATGCCAAGAGCGCGGACGATCCCCGGCTCGTCATCCACGAGGAGGATTCGTTGTTGCTCAGCCACGACGCGCCTGGTGGTACAGCTCCACCGGCTTTTCGGAACGGGCGGTTTTGAAATCGATCACCATGGTCGTTCCGCCGCCTGCTGTGTCTTCGATGCTCAGGCTGTTGCCCATGGCTTCCAGTAGGCCGCGGGAGACGGCAAGACCCAGGCCGACTCCTTTGCCGACCTGTTGACCGAGGCGCTGGAATGGTTGGAAAACCAGCTCGCGGTCACGAAGCGGAATGCCAGGCCCGCGGTCGATAATTCGCAGCGTCACCCGACCGCCTTCCTCCATTGCAGTCACATCGACAGTTTTTCCCGGTCTGGACCAGGTCATGGCGTTCTCGACCAAGTTGGCCACAGCCCGTTCCAGCAGGTCGGGGTCGGTTTGCACGGGATCCAACGACTCCGGGATGTCGACCGACACTCTTTCCGAGACATGCGCTAGCCCCGAGAGGGCAGAAGAGACGACTTCGTCGAGTCCAACGGGACGAAAGAAGACGTTGATCGCCCCGGCCTGAAGCCTGCCGGCGTCCAGCAGACGACCAACCATCCGGTTTAGGCGTTCTGCCTGATCCACCGCCTCCTGGACAAACGACCGGGTTTCGGTAGGGGACCAGTCCACGCCGGTTTCGAGCAAGCTGGTGAGGGAAGCCTTGATGGTCGCCAAAGGCGTTCGCAGGTCGTGAGACACCGCATCGAGGAGAGCGGTTCGCAGTCGATCGGTCGCCACCATCGCCTCCGCAGCTTGCGCGTCCCGTTCGAGTTCCTCGCGTTCCATCGCCGAGATGATCTGGGCGGCGAAAGCCCGGAGGACCATTCGGTCATCGGGGGTGAGGCGCCCGTCTAGTAGCACCAGCACTGTTTCTCTCGAAAGTTCGATCGCCTCTGTCCCTTCGGCCGGCGCCAAGAGCTCACGGTTGCCGGACCAAGCCAGTGACCGCCAAGCGCTTCCTTCTCGGTGAAGCAGGCTCACCGCGGTCAGGGAGAAGACCTCACGGATCCGGCCGACGAGGTCTTGCTCATAGGTTCCGGAGCGACCTCCGGAGAGGCTGGTGGCGAGGGCCTCCGCTTGGACACGAGCCCGCCTCGCTTCGGCACTGCGCCGGGTTGAGATTCCCACCAGCAGCCCCACTGCCAGCGCCACAAATAGAAAAACGAAAATCGAGACCAGGTGATCGGGATCACCAACCATGAGAGTGTGGAGCGGTTCGGTGAAGAACCAGTTGGCGAGAAAGAATCCGGCGAGGGCGGTGGCCACTGCGGGAAGGACGCCCCCGACGACACCCACCACCACAGCTGTGAGGAGATAGAGAAGGAGCACATTGTGCAGACCGAGGCGTTCGGAGAGACCGTCGAGGAGCCAGGTCAGGAGGGGGAGACCAAGAATCGCTGCCGCCCATGCACTTGTGGTGCGCGTTCGACCTAGGGCCGCCCGGGACAGCAGCCATCGCGAATGCATGCGATTCACCTTGGAAAGCTACCGCTGTGAGAACGCGTCAATATTCGGACTGACCCGTTAGGAAATCGTCAAGATCGAGGGTTTGAGGCTGAGCCGGGTTATCAATAGGGCAATGGCCCGTAGCCAGTTGTCGACGTAGTCGCCGGACGCCTCCACCCCGTTGCCATTCCTGATTAGTTGGTAATCCGATGACCTCCTGGACGACAGTCAAGCGCCGGGTGATTGGTCGGCCCCTCGCCTCCCACGACGAACACGATCAGCTCCTCCCCAAGCGCTTGGCCTTGCCGGTTTTTGCCTCCGACCCGCTCTCGTCGGTGGCTTACGCCTCGGAAGAAGCGATGATCGTTCTTGCCTTGGCCGGCGCCGGCGCACTTCGGCTGTTGACCCCCGTGAGTCTTGCTGTGGCAGCTCTTTTGGCGATAGTTGTCATCTCATACCGACAGACGATCCGGGCCTATCCGGACGGTGGTGGTGCCTTCATCGTCGCACACGAGAACCTCGGAGTCAGAGCAGGAGTCACCGCTGCGGCTGCTCTCCTGGCTGACTACGTCTTGACGGTTTCCGTCTCGGTGGCCGCCGGGGTTGCCGCCATTACCTCGGCGTACCCAAATCTTCTCGACCGCAGAGTTGAGCTGGCCTTGGCATTCGTAGTGATTCTGACGGTTGCCAATCTCCGCGGCGCCAAGGAGTCGTCGAGGCTTTTTGCCCTCCCTACCTACGCCTTCGTTGCAACCGTTTTCACGATGTTGGTGGTCGGATTCCTTCGATGCGCGGACGGTGAATGTCCTCAGGCCGTCTCGAGCGGCATCGAACTCGAGCCCATGGTCGAAGGCGTCACGATCTTCTTGGTGCTTCGTGCCTTTGCCTCCGGATCGACCGCACTCACCGGAGTCGAAGCGGTCGCCAACGGAGTACAGGCTTTTCGCGAACCAAAGAGTCGCAACGCCGCGGCCACCCTCGGAGTCATGGCCCTGATCTCGATCTCGATGTTCCTCGGCCTCTCGACACTTGCACGATTGTTCGACGTGCGAATTTCAGAGGAATTGGTCGATAACTATGGAACGGTCATCTCACAAATCGGTCGCGCAGCCTTCGACGGCGGTATCGGCTTCTGGGTCCTTCAGGTAGTGACCGCCGGAGTGCTGGTGCTCGCCGCCAATACTGCCTATCAGGACTTTCCTCGTTTATCCGCAATTCTGTCGCGCTATCGATTCATGCCGCGGCAGTTCCGTAACCGTGGCGATCGCTTGGTTTTTTCGAACGGAATTCTTGCCCTGGCGATCTTGGCGAGTCTGTTGCTGGTGGCCTTCGACGCCCAGGTATCGAGGTTGATACAGCTGTACGTTGTTGGGGTGTTTACCAGTTTTACCCTCAGCCAGGCGGGGATGGTTAGACACTGGCTAGCTACTCGCGAGCAGGGTTGGCGGCGCTCAGTGGTCATCAATGCGATCGGTGCCGTTACCACCGGTGTGGTGCTGGTCGTAGTGGCCTTCGTCAAGTTTTCCCATGGAGCGTGGATAGTGATGGTCGCCGTTCCCGTGCTCGTGGCTTGGATGATGGTAATGCGACGTCACTATCAGCGAGTGGCCCTCCATCTGGGTCGCGTTCCTCCCAACGGGCACGGGAAGGTACACCGCGTCATCGTGCTTGCTGCTCACACCGATTCGGCCACAGAACGGGCCCTCCGCTACGCAGCTCTGATTGACCCCGAGAGCATCGAGGTGGTCCATGCGGTCGAGTCGGAGGAGAGTGAGGATCTCGTACACAGTTGGGGTCGGTTGTATCCCCAGCATCCGCTCGTGCTGCTGGAGCCGGACCGCGAGCCCATTGTTCGCAGGATTCGCAAATACATTCGAGCGCAGCGGGATGCTCACCCAGATGCACGGATCACAGTCGTCTTGGCCGAGCGATTTCGAACCCGTCGCCTCCGGAGCATCTTCTCCCACCCTCACAGCCTCGTCCTCAAGGCGCTGCTGTTGTTCGAGCCCGGCGTAGCGGTGACGGATCTGACCGTGGTTCAGGCTCGGCGGGTTCATGCCGTGCCGCAGGCAACGATCTCCCGGCATGTTCTGGTTCTGACAGTAAGCGAGGTCACCAGGCCAACCCTCGAAGCGCTCGAGTACGCCAAACAGCTAGGGCCGGATGGCCTCCACTGCGTCCACGTCGACGTTGACGAGCAGCAAAGGGTACGAGTCGAGGGTGCCTGGCGCGAGCATGACCTCGAGCCCGAACTGGAAATCATCGATAGCCCCTACCGGGGGATCACTCGTCCACTGATGAGATATGTGAGACGCCGTCGACGGGACGAACCACCGGGCACACTGATCAACGTCTTGCTCCCGGAGTTCATAGTTCCGGGACGACTCGGACAGCTCCTTCACAACCAGACGGGTCTGGCCATCAAGGGGATATTCGCCGCCGAGCCCGACGTGGCCGTTACCAGCGTGCCCTTCCACCTGCCGACTGCCAATGAACTCGAGGAGGCTCTGACCAGCCGCTGACTTCGAGCTCTAGCGAAGGATCAACACCACGATGGCGATCACGGCTACCAGCAAGGCGATGGCCCAGCCAAAAACAGCACCCAGCAGCGCCATCATCGGGACGAGGTCGTCTTTGAGGGCCTGCCACCGGCTAGTTGTCTCGACAACTACAAAGGTTTCGGGATCCTTCCGGTCAAGGGTTGCTGTCACGTCGTTTCTCGGTAGCGGTTCACCCCATCGGGTTTACTTGGTGACGGCGTTGATTTTCCGGGCCTGATGGACTCTTAACGACACCACGGCCGCTTCATACGGGTTCCTAATTCGTCAACCGGGACTTCGGAATTCGGCGGCTCGATCCGACGGCCTTGTCGAATGCCCGCGATCCATGATGGAATAGGGGCCGGCGCTGAGGCCGTTTTAGGCAGCAGAGCCCTGGAGAGGTGGCCGAGTGGTCGAAGGCGCTCGCCTGCTAAGCGAGTGGAGGGTGATATAGCTCTCCCGAGGGTTCAAATCCCTCCCTCTCCGCCAACGGCGTCAGGTCGTGGAGAGCCCGCGCTACAAAGACAACGAGCGCGGCCAGCAACGCCCCGCCGACCAAGAAGGTGGTTTCCAGCCGAAACCGGGCAGCCAGCCAGCCGCCGAGAAGTGCTCCAAGCGGAAATGAGCCGTAGGCGATAAAGCGATAGGCACTCATCACCCGGCCGAGAAGGCGATCGGGGGTGGCGCCCTGGCGATAGCTGACAGCCACCACATTCCAGAACTCGGCGCTGAGGCTCACAACCGCCATTCCAACGAAGGTCACCGGGACGGATCGGGCCAATCCGATTGCGATGAGGCTCACCGACATCGCGGCCACGGATCCGACGACAATACGGCGCCGATCCCAGCGCGCTGCCGCCTTTCCGGCGCCGAGGCTTCCGGTGAGCGCCCCCACCGCCCCGACGACGAACAACGCACCAAACCCGATCTCAGGAAGCCCGAGCACGTCCGTGGCGAACAGAACCAGTATCGCCATCGCCCCGGTTTGGGCAAGGTTGATAACGGCGGCACCAATGGCCAGAGTCCGAATGTTGTGATGGCGCCATACCCAGACCAAACCCTCTGCCAGGTCTGCCCTGATCGATCGGTGCGCCACTGATCTCGGGGCTTGGTTCAGGCGAAGTCCCACCAGCAGAAGCGAGCTGACAAGGAAGGTGACGCTGTCGAAGAAGGCGGCCGAGGCTGCAATCAGTCCAAACAGCAGCGCCCCAATCGGAGGACCGACGAACTGGTTGGCCAGGAGTTGCCCGGCGAAGAGGCGACCGTTAGCCGTCTCCAGTGATCCGCCCTCCACCACCGCCGGTACCACCGCCATGGCCGCGGAATCGAAGAGCGTCTCGGCGATGCCAAGGATGAACACCACCGCGTAAAGAGCGGCCATGGTGACATCGCCAGCTGTCATCGCCAATCCCAACAGCCCCACTGCTAGTGCCCGCAGCAGGTCGATCAGCCACATCAGCCTGACTCGATCGACTCGGTCGACGACGACACCGGCCGGCAGTCCGAATAGAAGCCACGGCAAAGTGGCAGCGGCAGTCATTCCCGCCACCGCCTGCGGCGACGAGGAGATCGACGCCGCTATCAGGGGGAACGCGGCGATGACGACGCCGTCGCCCAGGTTGGAAATGGTGGACGCCGCCAGGAGGCGTCGAAACCCCGAGGAAGAGGTCATTTGGCGATTGTCCGCAAACGACCTGGAACGGGCTTGTAGTTCTTTGCGTTTCTCAGCCGGCGAAGAGCGACCTCATCGCCGAGGGGACCGACCCGATTCGGCGGCGAAACTCCTTGGTCATGTGGGCGTGGTCGTAGAAGCCGGCCTCGATCGCCAGGCGCGAGAGATCGTCAGCGCCTTCCGTCAGTCGGTTGAGGACGTGTCGAACCCGAAGCGTGGTCCTATGTTCTGTGATCGACTTCCCGGACACCCGTTTGAAGACCCGGCTGAGATGAAAGGGCGACGAGCCCACTCGGCGGGCGATCGTGGCGAGGTCAAGGTTCTCGTGATAGCTGGCGGCGAGTTCCTCCCTCGTGTCGGCCACGAGAGCCCGCGACCGCTCGGTGGTGGCCCACGGCGAAGCCAGGGGGTAGATGAGGCGGAGCATCGTCAGGGCTTCCTCCTCGATCTCGAGCAACGACGAATTGCCCGATCGGGCCTTGGCCAGCAGCCGATGGTGTTTGACCGCCAGAGAATTGTCGATGGGCACCGAGCCGTGGCGAAAGCGCCCGTGCCGATCGAGCAACGGCTCGATGATCAGTTCCGGGAACTGGATCTCGGTGTTGGAGTCTCCGGCGCGGGTGGGATGAATCGTGGTTTGCTCATGACCCTGGCTGCGGAAGAGGGCCACCGTCGGATCGGCGATGACCCGCCCTTCGGGGGTCTCATGGATATAGATGCCCTGACGGGGAAAACTGATCCCGAAAGCCGGTTCGACCTCGACGTCACTCGGAGGCTGCGGCCCCGGCATGCATGTCACATCCAGAACGGCCACGGAAGGCGATACGAAGAGAAGCTCGCTCCTCAAGCCGAGCGGGCCTCCTCCACCCAGGCCTCGACGAGATTCGACAATATCGGAAGAGTGATGTTGCCGCTCCCCAGGCAAACGTCGTGGAATTCCTTGATATCGAAGCGATCACCGAGATCGACCTGAGCCTTTTCGCGCAGCCGGAAGATCTCTCGTTGACCGACCTTGTAGGCGAGGGCTTGACCGGGCATTCCGATATAGCGATCGACTTCCACTTGCACCGAGGGTTCGTCGATTGCAGACCACTTGTGCATGTAGTCGACAGCCTGCTGGCGGGTCCAGCCCATGGCGTGGATCCCGGTGTCGACCACCAGCCGGCAGGCCCTCCAGGCGTCGGCCGAAACCATTCCCAGGCGCATGAGATCATCTGAGTAGAGCTCCATCTCATCAGCCAGCCGCTCGGAGTAAAGGCCCCAGCCCTCGACAAACGCGTAAGTGAGGGCGTGCTTTCGAAACTCCGGGAGATCGGTCAGCTCGGTGGAAAGGGTGAGTTGGAAGTGATGCCCGGGATTGGCCTCGTGGTAGGCCACGGCTGGCCCGGAATAGCGGGCTCGTCCTGGGGCGTCGTATGTGTTGATGAAGTAGATCCCAGGGCGGGAACCGTCGGTTGCTGGTGGGAAGTAGTAAGCGGGGGGCACATCCTTGGCGAGAGCCGCTGGAACTTCCTTGACCTCGCAGTTGGCGGTAGGGCGGAGATTGAACCAGTCAGGCGCCGCCGCCCAAGAGCGGGAGACGTAGGTTTCGGCGTCGCTTGTGATCTCGGCCGCGTTCTCATAGCGAAGGGTGGGGTCGTTGCGCAGTCGATCGAGAACCTCGCTGAGATCAGATGTCCCCAACGCGTTATCGCCCAGAGCTCGGAACTCGTCTGCGAGCCGACCCTCTGCCTCTTCCCGGCCGATCTCGTGGAGCTCCTGGGCGGTAAAAGGGAGATTGGTAAAGGTCCTGATCGCGCGGAGGTAGTCCTCCTCGCCCCTTGGGATGTGACAAAGCCCCGGATGCTTGTCATCGCGGCCCTGGACGAGCAATTGCTGCACACCCTCCCGGTATTTGGCCAAGGCGGGTCGAATGATCTCGCTCGCTATTTGTTCGAGCGTTCCTCGCCACTCGTCCAGACCAACCCAGTCGTCCGGACCGGCCGTCTGGGCGAAGGGATCATCCGCGGAATCGCCGCCCAGGTAGCCGTCGAGTTGGCTCAGAACCCGGGAGATGTTGCTGGCGGTGGCCGTTCGCCCGGCGCCAAATTCGGTGATGTGTCGCTCCAGCGCCTGGTCGAAGAGACGCGGCACCTGCCGATAGCGCTCCAGCAGGGCGGCGGCGTTCTCAGGGTTGGTGGCTACGGTCTGTCCCGCGGCCTGGAGCAGCCCCACCAGCACTCCGGTGTTGGGATCGCAGGCGCCGTAGAGGACACCGGTTTCAATCATGTCGATATCGGTTTGGGTCTCCGACAAGAGCATTGACCGAGTGATGCGGCCCTGATGATCGAGGCCGCCTTCGCCCATCGCCTCGGCTTCGGAATGGATTCGGCGGTATTCCGAGAGGACCTTCTCCGTCGCCTCTGGAGAGATGTCGTCGAGCAGGTGATCGAAGCGGCGATCGCCGATGATGGTGGCGCTGGTGGGGTTGGCTTCGAGATTTCGGTCCCAGTAATCGGCGGCGAGATGATCGATCTGCGTCATGACTCGATTGTGCCATTGGGTCAAGTCACAGGCGATCGCCACCAAACCGGGACCGGCGCTCGCTCCGAACACCAAGTGGTCATGTTCCTAACCGCTCTCGCCAGAGATCGCGTCTCCGGGACGTCGGTAGCCTGGGTTGCTCCGCCAATGGACTCCTTCCTCCCGCAGTCGCGCATCACTCCTGAGCTCGACGACCTCATGCGGGCCGTGGCTTCGGGGGACGAGTCGGCCTTTGGTGTTCTCTACGACCGGACCTCGGCGATGGTCTTCGGCATCGTTCGGAGGATCGTCCGCTCACAGGAGCACGCCGAGGAAGTGGCCCAGGAGGTGTACCTCGAAATTTGGCGCAAGGCTCGCAACTGGGATCCGAGCCGCGGCTCCGTCCTCACCTGGATCATGCTCATCGCCCGAGCTCGAGCCACGGACCGCGTACGGAGCGAGCAGGCTGCTCGTGATCGCCAGGAACGGGTAGCGCCGAGCTGGGTCGATGTTCCCGCCGACCGGGTGGCGGAGGAGGTCTCGCTCGCCTTTGAGCAAGGCGAGGTCCGAAATCTATTGGCGCAGCTGACCGAGCTCCAGCGTCAGGTAATAGAGCTCGCCTATTTCGGAGGACGCACGTACCCCGAGGTGGCGCGCATGCTCGACCTTCCGCTCGGCACTGTGAAGACTCGAATGCGTGATGGTCTGCTGCGACTTCGACAAGCGCTGGGGGCGACTTCATGAGTGACTTCGAAGACCTCGCCGCGCCCTACGTACTGGGGGCCTTGGAGCCCGACGAGCGAAGCCGGTTTGAAGCCCATCTCCTCGAATGCACCGAGTGCACCGCGTTGGTGAACGACCTCGCGCAGGGTGTTATCACTCTCGACCGTGCCTTGGCGGTCGAGCCGCCGCCGGATCTCCGAACCCGGGTACTGGATGGCATCAGGTCGGTGACGGACACACCGGTGGTCGAGCTTGCCCCGAGGCGACGGCGGCTTTGGCGCCTGACTTGGGTAGCAGCCGCGGTCCTCGTCGTCGTATTCGGGGGGTTGGCGCTTTTCAATCCCAACCCACTCGATCACCTGATGGCAGCAGCCGACGTCCGCACGGTGGAGCTGTCGGTCCATGAAGCCTTCGCCGCCGCGCCGCCCGAGCAAGCTCAGGTGGTTTTCTCAGCGTCGGAGGAAGCGGCGGCGGTGGAGTTCAGCGGCCTGGCTTCCCCGGAGGAAAGCAATACGTATCAGCTCTGGTTGATCGGGGAGGGAGATCCGGTCCCGGCCGGAGTCTTTGTTCCCGATGAGGCAGGTGAAGCGACCGTGCTTCTCCAGGGCGAGGCTCGATCGGGCCAGCTGGTGGCAATCACCCAGGAGCCCGCCGGCGGCCTGCCCGCTCCCTCTGGCGCGGTGCTGTTTAGCGCCGAGTTGTAGAGGTGGGATGAAAAAGCGCACTGTCATGTTTGCTTGCGTCCACAACGCTGGTCGGTCGCAGATGGCCGCGGCTTGGCTCCGTCATCTCGCCGGCGACCGGGTGCGGGTCCTGTCCGGGGGCTCAGAGCCAGCCGATCGAGTCAATCCGGCAGTGGTCGAGTCGATGAGCGAGGTCGGGATCGATCTAAGCCAGGAACTTCCTCGGGCATGGTCGACAGACGACCTACGGGCCGCCGACATCGTGGTCACGATGGGCTGTGGCGACACCTGCCCGGTTTTCCCCGGGCGGCGTTACCTCGACTGGGACATCGACGACCCTTCTGGCCAAACGGCTAACGGGGTCCGTCCGATTAGAGACGAGATCGAATCTCGGGTCCGCAGCCTGATGGCCGACCTGGGTCTCGCTACGGACGCCTCGCCCGAATAAGGGCGTTGTACATCCCCTGGGCTGCTTCAGAGGTGAACTCCAAGTCGATGTCGGTAAATCCGGCTTCCGTTAGGCCCCGGCGATACTCGTTTTCGGAGAGGGCACCAGCGATACAGCCGGCCCAGTCACCACGCTCTGCCCTCTCCGCCGGCGTCAGGAAGTCGTCGGCGACGATATCGGCGATGCCGATTCGGCCCCCAGGACTCAACACTCGGGCCATTTCGGAAAAAACCCGGGGCTTCTCGGTTGACAGGTTGATTACGCAATTGGAGATGATTACGTCGACTGATCCACTGGGGAGGGGCAGCTCCTCGATGTGACCGAGTAGGAACTCGACGTTTTCGACGCCGGCTGCTGTGGCGTTCTTGCGGGCGAGCTCGAGCATCTCGGGGGTCATGTCAACTCCGATCGCCCTGCCGCCCGGAGCCACTCGCCGGGCCGAGACGATTACGTCTAGTCCACCGCCTGAACCGAGATCTAACACGGTTTCCCCTGGGTGAAGCTCGGCCACCGCGGTTGGGTTTCCACATCCGAGGCTGACCTCGGCCATCTCCCCCATGTCGTCGTAACCGCCGTCACTGCAGGTCGACCCTCCGCAGCACCCGGTTTCTCCCTGCAGCATTTGCAATGCCGCCGATCGGTAGCGGTCTGCCACTTTCTCCTTGATATCCATCAGCACGTCCTCCATTCGGCGGTTGTGCGAGCTACTCCCATGACCAGTTCGGCCGCGGTAGGGAAGCACTCGAGACACAGGTCATTCACGCGATAAAAGTTCGACGTTCCGCGCTCTTCTACGAGCACGAAACCCACTTCGGCCAGTTGTTTGAGATGATGGGAGATTGTCGACTGGCCGATGTCGAGCGCTTCGACGATCTCTCCCACCGACATCGGCTCGGCCTTGGCGGCGAGCAGGTTCAGCACCAAGATACGGGAGGGGTCACCCAGAGCCCGAAACCAGGAAGCCCAGGTGGCCGCGGTGTCACGATCAACATTCATCGATCATCGACGATAATCGATTAAATCGGGGCTGTCAAGGAAATGGACCGGACCCGAGACCACAACATCGTTCCCACTGCTCCGACAATGAGCGCCGCTCCCAGCGATTGCAGGGCGCTGAGACGCTCCCCGAACAGGTATCCGGCGCCGATTCCGAAAAGCGGAATCAGATTCAGAAACATGCCGGCAAAAGCGGCCGGTATTCGGCGGAGGCCGGTCAAGTAGAGCCAGAAGGCGAGGGCGTAATAGAGCACTCCCGAGATTGCCGCACTCGCCCAGGCGCCTCCAGACCAGCTTGAGACGGCAAAAGACTCGCCGTTCAGAACCAGCGTGCCGAGCAGACCTAGGGCAAAGATCAGGGCACACATTTGTTGGACCGTGATGACCGCCAGGGTCGAGTCTTCACCCATCCACTTACGGGAGATCACCGTATAGATCGCGCAGGCGGCGACGCCCGCCAACGTGAAGCCGATCCCAAGCAGGGTACCGCTGGTGCTCGCCTCGCCGGCTGCGAGCAGGACCCCAACAGAGGTCAGGCCGATCGTCAAGGCCAGCGGTTTCGTGATCGTCTCGCGCAGCACCATCGCTGCCAAGACCAGGATCATGACGGGCTCGGTTGCCCACAAGACGACCGACAAACTGGCAGTGATCTGGGTGAGGCCGATGAGGCCCAGCGCATAGGACAGGCCGGGATTCAGGAACCCGAGCAATCCCAGTCGTATGGTCCCCCGAGTCCACCCTGGTTGGCCTTCGACTCTCATCAAGCTGCCAAGGACGAGAACACTCGTGGTGAGTTGGACGGTCAAGAGGGCAACCGGAGGTATCTCGGCGACCGCCTGTTTGCTGATCACGGTTGCCACTCCCCACGCAGCAGCGGCGCCGGTTAGGAGGAGGTAGTACCTGCCGTTGCTCACAGGCGTCTTCTCCATCGATTATCGACGATAGTCGATGAATGGTTGATAGATCCCGCCTTTAAGGTCGAAGTCGCCGTGGCCATTGCTTCGACGATCTCCGGAAGTCTTCCCAAGCCGCGCTGGCTGGCTTCACCCGACCAGCTATGGGCGGAATGGATTCAGGACGACGAGACCCGGGCCGAGGCCCAGCGGGACGCCGTCCGGCTGGCGGTACAAACACAGGAGGCAGCCGGCATCGACATCATTTCCGACGGCGAGCAGACTCGCCGCCACTTTGTGACGACGTTTATCGAGGGCCTCGATGGTGTCGACGCCGTCAATCGCGAGACGATCACCATTCGCCGACGCTACGAGGCCTCGGTTCCTCGTGTGATTGGAGAATTGGAGCGATCCCAGCCCGTGTTCCTCGACTCCGCTCGGCATCTCCGAGGCGCAACCGACCATGCCATCAAATTCACCCTCCCCGGACCGATGACGATGGTCGACACCCTCGCCGATCATCACTACGGGGACCGAGAGGCGCTGGCGATGGTCTGCGCCGGAATCCTCAACGAGGAGGCGCGTGACCTGGTGGCGGCGGGAATCGACCTAATCCAATTCGATGAGCCCGCCTTCAACGTCTTTCTCGACGAGGTGGCCGAGTGGGGGGTCGCGGCCCTGGAACGCGCCGCCGCCGGGCTGACTGCCACCACCGCCGTCCACATCTGTTACGGCTATGGCATCCGGGCCAACATCGAGTGGAAACAAGGACTGGGCCCGGAATGGCGCCAGTACGAGGCGACGTTCCCCCTGCTGGCGAAGTCCTCGATCGATCAAGTCTCGATGGAGGTGGCCGGGTCGAAGGTGCCCCTTGAGGTACTCGACATGCTCGGCGACAAGGTGGTCCAGGCCGGAGTGATCGACGTCGCCACCGAGGTGGTCGAAACGCCGGAGCAGGTGGCCGGCCAGCTCGAGCGCATTCTTGAGCATCTGCCCCCCTCGCGGGTCGTCGCCTCCACCAACTGCGGAATGGTGCCGTTGCCGCGCCCGGTGGCGGAGGCGAAACTGGCCGCCCTCGGCGCCGGGACCGCTTTGGCGCGATCGCGTCTCTGAGCATATTCGCGGGCTGCAGGCCATGGAATGCGCGGCATATAGCATTGGGTTTCCCTAAGGCACGCGCCCGTAGCTCAACGGATCAGAGCGTCTGACTTCGGATCAGAAGGTTGGGGGTTCGAATCCCTCCGGGCGTGCCCTTGCCGGGCTTCTTAGGATTGGCCGACCGTGGGAGTAGTGCCATCGCCGGACTGAATAAGAAGAACCTCAATGCTCCCGACGAGCGCTTTCGGTCGGAGGGCCTGGCGGCAGACATCGTGCAAGTGGGCGATGCCTCCATTTCGCTCAACACTTTCGAGCCGGGAGCTCATTGCGCCCTCGGGGGACGCAAGCTGATCGGGAACCATCGCGCGGAGCAAAGCTGTCAAGCCCACCATCGGGGGGTCGTCTTGGAAGGGCTTTTGCACGTCGAAATGGACGATGGTTCCTCCCTTGACATCTCCCCCAACGATGTGTTCGAAATCCCCCCCGGACACGATGGTTGGGTGGTGAGCGAGCAACCGATGCGGACGATCAACTGGTCGGGGGTACGAACGTGGCTGCCGGATCCGGAGACCGGAGAGCGGGTGGTGGTCACGATCCTGATCAGCGACATCGTCGGATCCACCGAAACCGCCATTCGGCTGGGCGACAAGGCCTGGCGGGAGCTCTTGGGCCAGCACAATCGAGATGTAAGAGATCAGCTCGATCGATTTCGGGGCCGGGAGGTCAATACCACTGGCGACGGATTCGTGGCGATATTCGATGGCGCCGCCCGGGCGATTCGGGCCGGGGTGAGCATCCGGGCGGCAGCCGGAGAGTTGGGCTTGAAGGTCCGGATCGGAGTTCATACCGGTGAGGTGGAAATCGAAGGGGCTGATGTGCGGGGGGTGGCGGTGCACGAAGCCGCTCGACTTGCTGCCGCCGCGCCGGAGGGAGAGATCCTGGTGTCCTCCACCACCCAGCAGCTGGCGTCAGGGGCAGGAATTCAGTTTGAGTCGTTGGGCGAGCGGGAGTTCAAGGGCCTCCCGGGTGCGAGAAGCGTCTACGCCGTAGTCGGCTCTGGGGGAAGCGCCTAGCCGCCGACCACCGCAAACACCTCCCAGGGTTCGGTCACACCTTTCAGCGACTGTGATCCACGCGAGAGGAATTCCAGACCGGAGCCGGAGACGAGATCGCGAACGGTGCGCGACACCAGAACTTCTCCCGGTGCGGCGAGTGCGGCGATGCGGGCTCCGATGTGAACGGCCAATCCAGCAACGTCGTCGGCCCGCATCTCGATCTCGCCCGTGTGCAACCCGCAACGGACCTCGAGACCGATTCGCCTGACGTCAACTGCGATGCTGCGTGCACATCGGACCGCTCGGGCGGGGCCGTCGAAAGTGGCCAGAAAGCCGTCGCCGGCGGTGTTTACCTCCCGGCCTCGCCAGCGGTTGAGTTGGGATCTGACGAGTTGGTGATGTCGTTCCAGAAGACCAAGCCAGGCCTGATCGCCTTTTGCCGAGGCAATTTCGGTCGACCCAACAATGTCCGTAAACAGAACGGTGGCTAACACACGATCCGACGGCGCCGCCGTCCGATGACCGGTCATAAACTCCTCGATCTCCTCGATCAAGGGCTCTGCATCACCGGCCCAGAAGAAGTGGTCACTTCCGGGAAGCTCCACGAACTTCGAGCCAGGGATTTTGGAAGCGATATAGCGACCCTCCTCGGCGCTCACGTCGAGATCGCCTTCTCGATAAAGCAGCAACGTCGGGACCCGCACCGATGGCAGCACCGAAGTCACGTCAATTTCGGTGTTCATGCGGATCAGAGCCGCCGCTGCTTTGGGGCTGGCGGACAACCTCGCATAACGCTTGAGCCACTCACCGAAATCGGGGTCCATGGCACGGCTGGGGGCGTAATACTCGACTTCCAGTCCGGTCTGACCCCAGGTTCGCTCAACCTCTTCGATGTGAGCCATGCGGTCTTCGCGGGTCGGCGCCCAGGGATACTCATCGGAGTAGATCCTCTTTGCGTAGCTGCCGGTGAGGATGAGGCCGTCGGTGCGCTCGGGATAGGTGGTGGCAAAGAGAATGCACATGTTTCCGCCTTCGGAATGACCGAAGAGAGTCGCGCGCTCTGAGCCCACTGAGTCCATAACTGCCCGCAAGTCGTCCATCCGCGTCTCGAGAGTGGGCAGCTGGTCGGCGCGAACCGGGTCCGAGACCCCGGTTCCCCGCTTGTCGAAGGTGATCAGCCGTGAAAAGGAGGCGAGTCGTTCGAGAAACCCGGCGAGCCCGGGATCGTCCCACATGACCTCGATGTTGGAGACGAATCCAGGAACGTAGACGAGATCGCGCGGTCCTTTGCCGGTCACCTGATAGGCGATGCTGACGTCGCCGCTCTTGGCGTATTTTGTCTGCGGCACGCCACGGGAGTGTACGGGCGACGCTTACCCGCCACCCTGGCCAAAGATGGGGGCACCCCGCAGCCAACTTGGGGGCAACTCCCGATGTCGGGTATGGGCTCTGTTTCGTACGTTCTCGCTGAGACCGGACCCACCGGTCAAGGAGGAGAACGATGCGCAAATCAACTCGGGCCACGATGGTGGCACTCGCCCTGGCGACCCTCTTCGCCATCCCCGGCCTGGTGCTGGCCTCGCACACCGGCTTTTCGGATGTGTCGACCAGCAATCCCTTCCACGACG
>DATBKE010000015.1:0-32808 GCA_036556085.1 Acidimicrobiia bacterium
AGCTCGTCCATGTACATGACCGCCAATTCGGTGTCGACGATGGCGTGCTCGGCCGGCAAATAAGCCAGCAGGAGATACTTGCCCACCGAGGGCCCAGCCCCGGCGGTGGTGACGTAGGAGGGTCGTCCCTTCTCGTCGACGACTCTCTCTCCCGAGACGGTCGTGATCGGCTCGCGCCCGGTCATGTAGCGCCTAATGCCATCTCGCTTCGACATGTGATCTTCCACTGTCAGCGTGCACAACGTGGCTGCCAGCGGACTCTCTCGCGCCTTGAGATACGCCTCCTTGCCGATGAAGTCGGCCGCCTTCACCTTCGTTCGAGCAAGACCAGCCTCGACCGGGTTGAACTCGCTTTCGAGCTCGGCCCCCATCAGTCGGTATCCCTTCTCGAGGCGCCCGGTGGTGCCGTAGACGCCCGCACCGACCGGCACTACTCCCAGATCCTGACCGGCTTCCCAAAGCCGGTCCCACATCGGCAGGCCCTGTTCGGTCGGGACATAGATCTCCCACCCGAGGTCGCCCACGTAGGAGATCCGGAACAGCCGGGCGTTGATCGATTCGAAATCGACCGCCACAGTGGAGCCGTAGGGAAAAGCCTCGTTGGAGAGATCGTGATCGGTCAGCGACTGCACCAGGTCCCGGGCCCGAGGTCCCCAGACGCCGATGGTGACCAGTGCCGAGGTGAGATCGGTCATTTGCACGGAGCCGTCGGGAGGGAGATGCCGGCGGAACCAATGTTTGTCGCGGGGACCGTCGAAGGCGCCGGTGATGACTCGGAAGTGCTCGTCGGCCAGGCGGAGGATGGTCAAGTCGGCCTTGAATCCACCCGACTCGGTCAATAGCGGCGTGTACACCGATCGGCCGACCTTGACGTCGACGTTGTTCAAGGCCAGGTGTTGGAGATACGCCAGAGTGCCGGGACCGGTGAAATCGAAGATGACGAACGGGGAGAGGTCGACCATCCCCACTCGCTCCCGCATCGCCAGGTGCTCGCCGTTTTGGATCGGAGACCACCAACGCCGATCCCACTCATGGGGCCGATCCTCCACCGCGAACTCGTTGACCAGATGGGCATTGGACTCGTACCAGTGCGGGCGCTCCCAGCCGCCCGCTTCGAAATAGGTGGCACCCAGGGCCTGGGTGCGGGGATGGAAGGGGGCGACTCGTTTGTTGCGCTCGGAGGCCCATTGCTCGCGGGGGTGGACGATCCCGTAGGTCTTGTTGAAGTGCTCCGAGCAACGAGCCCGAATGTGATGCTCGGTCCGGGCATATGGGTAGAAACGAGCGATGTCGGAGGCATGAGGATCGAGGTCGGGGTAGCCATGGGTCATCCATTCGGCCACCGCCCGACCGGTGCCGGGCCCTTCCTTGATCCAAATCGCGGCCGCCGACCACAAGTTCTCAACCTCGACCGTCTCCCCGATCAACGGCATGGCGTCTGGGGTTAGCGAAAGCAACCCGTTGATCGCGTACTTGATCTCGGCGGTAGAAAGGATCTCAGGCATCAATTCGAGAGCGTCTTCCATCTGCTCGTCGAAGTCGTCGTCAGTGAAGGGCAGCTCGGTGGGAGACATCCGGGCCTCGGCCAGGGAGGGAATCTCATCAGGCCGATGGAATATCGGGCGGTGGGCATAGGACCCCACCTCCATGGAACCGCCGGTCTGGCGCTCGTACATATAGACGTCCATGTCGCGCACGATTGGGAACGCCAGCTCTTTGCCTGAGTCCTGAAGAACAGGGATAGGCCCGACGTCGATCATTTGGTGAACGGCTGGAGTCAACGGAATAGTGGCACCGGCCATACGGGCGATGCGGGGGCTCCATACGCCGCAGGCGATGACGACATAATCGGCCTCGATCCGGCCTCGATCGGTGACGACTGTCTGAATCCGACCCCGCTCAGTCTCGAGATCGAGCACCTCGACGTTGGCAAAGGTCTGGAGCGCCCCCAGCCCCTGAGCCTTCTCGCGAAAGATGGTGCCAGCGCGTAGGGAATCCACGGCCGACACCGTTGGAAAGTACGCACCTCCGAGCAGGATCTCCTCGTTGATGAAGGGGACCAGCTCTTTGATTTCGGCGGGACTGACGAGATGCGCCTCGATGTCCCAATTCTTGGCCGAACCCATACGGCGGCGCAGTTCCTCCATGCGTTCGGGGGTACGTGCCACCTCAAGACCGCCGCAGGTGACATTTACTCCCATGTCCTCGTACTGGTGTTGACTGTCGAGGGTCAGCATCGCCATCTCTTTGTTGTGGTCGACCGGAAAGATGAAGTTGGAGGCATGTCCGGTCGAACCGCCGGGATTGGGAAGGGGGCCCTTGTCAATCTGGACGATGTCTCGCCAGCCCAAGTCGGCCAGGTGTCCCACCACCGAATTGCCAACGATTCCCGCCCCGATCACAACTACCCGTGCAGCTGCCGGCAGATCAGCCATGACGCATCACCTTCTTCACAGAGCGAGAATGTAACCCAACAGATGGAACGACGTCACTTGCCCTCGGTCGACCAATTCGTTGCCGACCTCGGGGACTGGCCCCTGCCTCGCAGCAAGGTGGTTGAGGTCGCTCGGCGAACCATCGATCAAGCGCGAGATTCGAGGACGGAGCTCGATCTTGCCAGGCTCGCCCGCGAGCAACTGGAGGGACTGATCGTGGACCGGTTGCAACCGGTCATCAACGCCACCGGCGTACTTCTGCACACCAATCTGGGGAGAGCACCCCTTGCCCCCGAGGCGTCTATGGCTGCGGCCGAAGCGGCCACGGGCTACTCCAACTTAGAGCTCGATCTGCCCTCGGGGGAGCGCGGCCGCCGCTCCGGGTACTTGGTGGATTTGCTTGCCTCGTTGGTGGGGGCGGAAGCCGCCTTCGTGGTCAACAACAACGCCGGGGCCCTGGTGTTGGTTTTGGCGGCCCTGGCTTCAGGGCGCGAGGTTGTTGTTTCGCGCGGCGAGTTGATCGAGATCGGCGGTAGCTACCGCCTGCCGGAGGTGATTGCCGCCGGGGGAGCTTTGTTGAAGGAAGTGGGGACCACTAATCGCACCCGGATCGGAGATTTTGCGAGCGCACTTGCTCCTGACACCGGCTGTCTGCTCAAAGTTCACCCCTCCAATTATCGAATCAGTGGTTTCACGGCAGGGGTGTCAGCACGGGAATTGCAGGCCCTGGGGGCCGAGCATCAGCTTCCCCTTGTCTTCGATGTCGGATCGGGATTGCTCGACGAGTCGGTGCCGTGGCTGAGCGGTCCCCCGCCGACTTGGTTGGGCGACGAGCCGGGGATACGAGAGGCGGTGCGGGCTGGTGTCGATTTGGTGCTCTTCTCGGGGGACAAGCTCTTCGGAGGCCCGCAAGCCGGGATCGTCGTCGGCCGGAAGGCGCTGATCGAACAAGTGAAGCGACACCCATTGGCCCGGGCGTTGCGCATCGACGGTCCCACCGCCGCAGCTCTCACGCTCACCGCCGAGATGTATGCCGACGGGCGGGGCCGGGAGATTCCCTTCTGGTCGATGGCGTCCATCTCTTACCGCGACTTAGAGGGGAGGCTCGAGCTGCTTCGATCGCAGAGCGGGGTCCCGGGTGACATCGCCGAGTCGGTCTCGGTGCCAGGAGCGGGATCGGTACCAGGGGCAGGAATCTCTTCTCCTGTGCTCGTTATCGATCGACCCGACGTCTTTTTTGCTCTCCTGCGGGGCCAGACGCCCGTTCTGGCTCGACGGGAGGCGGGGAGGGTCCTCATCGACCTCCGGGCAGTTCCTCCCTCCGAGGATGGCGTGGTCGCCACTGCTCTCAGGGCCGCGTGGCAGTAGTTGCCACTGCCGGGCACGTTGACCACGGCAAATCGACTCTGATCCAAGCTCTCACCGGCCGTGATCCCGATCGGTGGGAGGAAGAGAAGCGCCGGGGGCTCACCATCGACCTTGGGTTTGCCTGGATGGACTTGTGCGATGGCCGAAGGATTTCCTTCGTCGATGTGCCCGGGCATCGACGGTTCATTGGCAACATGCTCACCGGGGTGGGACCGGTCAATGCGGTCCTCTTCGTCGTGGCTGCCAACGAGGGCTGGAAGCCGCAGTCCGAGGAGCATCTCGCCATCCTCGATCTCCTAGGTGTCAACCAAGGGGTGGTGGCCCTGACCAAGTCGGATCTGGTCGATCCTGAGACGACTCTGGACCTGGTTGAAGAGGTCCGGGCGAGGCTCCATGGCACCAACCTCGAGGCCCTGTCCATCGTTCCGGTATCAGCTCTGACCTCGGCGGGCCTTTCGGAGTTGACGGAGGCGCTCGAGGAGTTACCCGCCGCTCCGCCCTCCGGAGGGCGGCCCCGGCTCTGGGTCGACCGGGCCTTCACGGTGGCCGGCGCCGGCACCGTTGTCACCGGGACGTTGGTGGGCGGGGGTCTCACCCTGGGTGACGCGATCAGCATCTGGCCGAGCGGCGAAACGGCTCGGATCCGGGGACTTGAAACCAACGATCGCTCGGTGGATTCGGTGCAACCCGACAGCCGGGTAGCAGCCAACCTCCAGGGCGCGATTGAGGTCGGGCGAGGGTCGCTATTGGCCTCCCCAGGGACGTTGACCCCTGCTCAGAAGTGGCTAGTCGACCTCCGCCCGACCCGCTATGAACCGGAGCTCATCGAGCGGGGTTCCTTTCTCCTCTATCTGGGAACTCTCGCCATGTCTGCCGACTTGCGATTGTTGGCTGATGGCCTGGGGATCATCGAGGTTCAGCAGCCAGTGCCGGTAGAGGCCGGGGATCGCTTCATTTTGCGAGAGACGGGTCGACAGCGGGTCACTGCCGGGGGAGTGGTGCTGATGCCGTCGCCACCCAAGAAGGCACCGCTTGTCGAGTTCGGCCAGAGTTTGCGCCGTGCTCTTCCGCTGGGAGCGGACGAGGTTGCCGAAGTCATGGTCTCCCACCTGGGCCGCCTTGATGCCACCTCGGTCACCAACTGGTCGGGGGGGAGCACAGCGGGCCTGAGAGCCGACGGGCAAGCCATCTCACCAGCAGAAGTTGCGCGGCTGGTGGAAAAGGCGGTCGGGTTGGTTGAGTCTCATCACCGGGACCATCCGCTGGAAGCCGGACTCGGGCTCGGCGCCCTGGCCAGCGCCCTTTCAATTGGGGAGGAATTGGCCCGTGTGCTGACCGATCGAACCTCCCTGCTTCATCTGCAGGGCTCGGTCGTCTCGCGAGCGGGGATCGAACAGGAGCAAGTCGAGGCTGATCCCCGCTGGTCCCCGATCAAGGAAACGCTGCGAACGCTCACCCCGCCGTCGATCGCCGAGGCGGGACTGCCGCCGGACCTGTTGCGGGCGCTGATTCGCAGCGGAGAGTTGGTCCGGGTATCGGAGGATTTCGTCTACTTGCCGGAGTCAATGGACGAAGTAATCGCCCTGATTCGTTCATTCGACGTGCCGTTCACGGTCAGCGAATTTCGAGTCCGAGCCGGTGTCAGTCGAAAGTACGCCGTCCCGCTGCTCGAGTATGCCGACCGCGAGGGAATCACCCTCCGACAGGGCGACCTTCGAACGGCACGCCGCTAGCAGGTACCCTCATCTCGGAGGCGTCCGAGCGCCTGGTGGGCTCCTCGGTCTTCAAAACCGATGAGGGGCCTCAGGGTCCCTGGCGGGTTCGATTCCCGTCCGCCTCCGCCAAACCTAAGGCTTAGGGCTGCGGAAACCGCATCCCCAAACCTAAGGCTTGTACATGCGGAAACCGCATCCCCAAACCTAAGGCTTGTACATGCGGAAACCGCATCCCCAAACCTAAGGCTTGTACAGGCGGAAACCGCATGTAATTGCATTCAGAAGGGAGAGGAGACATACGTAACGCGGCGTTCGCTCCCCCGGCCAAGCTTGTTGAGCTGGCATTTGCTGCCGATCGGGTGATTACCTACTGACGAAAGAGATTTCCGGCTCACCTGCCGCCAGTCCCCCGACGATGGCGGCGCTCAGGCACCCGGCTTCCAAGAGGTCTGCTACCAGCTCGTCTGCGCGCTCGGGGTCGACGGCTATGAGTAGGCCTCCGGAGGTCTGCGCGTCGGCCAGGACCTTGAACAGGTTTTGATCGGGGAGTTGCCCGGAGATAAATGGCCGAACTGACTCCAAGTTGCGCCGGCTCCCGCCGGGATAGTGTCCGGCGGCGACCAGATCGACGACTCCCGGCAGGACCGGCACCGCGTCGGGATCAATCACCGCCGCAACTTTGGAGGCCTGGAGCACCTCGTGGAGGTGGCCGAGCAGGCCGAAGCCGGTGATATCGGTGGCACAGTGCACTTGGTTTTCGATCATGGGCTGCACTGCCGAGTCGTTGAGGGTGGTCATCAGGTCAACCGATTTCCTCGCCAGGTCCGGTGGGCATGAGTCGGCCTTCAACGCGGTGGTGACGATCCCGGTTCCGAGTGGCTTGGTCAGGACCAGCTGGTCGCCCGGTCGCCCGCCGGCGTTGGTGATGACACTGGACGCAGTCCCGCTGACCGAGAATCCGTATTTGGGCTCGGCGTCGTCGATCGAATGGCCGCCGATGATGGTGGCTCCGGCCGCAGCCATCGTGTCGGCTCCTCCACGCACGACATCGGCGAGAAGCTCGAAGGAAAGACCTTCACGGGGCCAGGCCACCAACTGCAGAGCGGTGAGAGGTCGACCCCCCATCGCATAGATGTCGGATAAGGCGTTTGCGGCCGCGATCTGACCCCATTCATAGGCGTCGTCGACGATGGGGGTGAAGAAATCGACCGACTGCAGGAGAAAGTCCCCCGAGGGAAGCCGCCAAACCCCGGCATCATCGGAGGTCGCGAGCCCAACCACGAGGTCGGGTGCGTCGAGAGCGGGGTGCGACTTCAGGGGCTCGAGGATTGAGGAAAGCTCGTCGGGCGAGAGCTTGCACCCGCATCCAGCCCCATGCGAAAAAGCCGTCAACCGAGCGCTCGCCACGATGGGACGCTAATTGGTTCCGGCTAGTGTTCCACTCTGTAGCACTGTCCCATATCGTGGAACACGGAGATGGCTGAAGCAGAACTCGACCTCAACTCGTTGGCCGATGACGATCTCGTCCACCAGATGCATGACGACCTCTACGACGGTCTCGCCCCCGAAATCGTCGAAGGCACGAACATACTGCTTGGTCGGGGCTGGGACGCCCAACGGGTCCTCAACGAGGCTCTGGTCGAGGGCATGCGCATAGTCGGTATCGACTTCAGAGACGGCATCCTGTTTGTTCCCGAGGTCCTCCTGGCCGCCAACGCCATGAAGGCCGGAATGGAAGTCCTCCGCCCGTTGCTGGCTGAAACCGGCGCCCAAACCATCGGCAAAGTGGTGATCGGAACCGTCAAGGGCGATATCCACGACATCGGCAAGAATCTGGTAGCGATGATGTTGGAAGGTGCCGGTTTCGAGGTGATCAACCTCGGCATCAATACCGACGCCGATCGATTCATTGCCGCTCTCGAAGAGCACAAGCCCGACATCTTGGGGATGTCGGCGCTGCTCACGACCACCATGCCCTATATGAAGGTGGTCATCGACACCCTGAAGGAAAAGGGGATCCGCGACGATTACATCGTCCTGGTCGGGGGTGCTCCCCTCAACGAGGAGTTCGGGAAAGCCGTCGGTGCCGACGCCTATTGCCGCGATGCGGCGGTCGCCGCCGAGACCGCCGAAGCCCTGGTGTTGGCCCGCCGCATGACCGCCGGTGAGGATCCATGACAACCGGGCGGGTGCTGATCATCGCCTGTGGCGCGCTTGCTCGTGAGCTCGGCGATGTCCTGAAACGGGCCCGGTTCGACTGGGTCGACATTGAATGCCTACCTGCCGTCTTGCACAACACTCCGCAGATGATCACCGACGCGGTCCGCCAACGCATCGATCGGGCCAACGGGCGTTACGAACAGATATTTGTCGGTTACGCCGACTGCGGAACCGGAGGCACGCTTGACCGCCTGCTCGATGAGCGCGGAATCGAACGCCTCCCCGGCGCTCATTGCTACGAGTTCTTCGCCGGCGGCGATCGCTTCGCCCAGCTTCACGAAGAAGATCCTGCCACGTTCTACCTCACCGACTTCCTAGTGAAGCATTTCGACCGCCTGGTCTGGCAGGGGCTCGGCCTCGACCGCTGGCCAGAGCTTCGTGACGACTATTTCGGCAACTACCGGCGAGTCATCTACCTATCGCAGATTGCCTCGGACGAGTTGGTGAACAGGGCCCAGGCAGCAGCCCAGAGACTCGGGTTGGCCTTCGAGCACCACCACGTTGGCTACGGAGACTTCGAGCCGGCGATCGCCACCGCGGCCGGTTCGGTTGTATGAGCGCCGAGCTCACGGTCATCCGGTGGCGTGACATACCTGCCCAGGTGGTAGCTAAACAAGGCCGGGAGAGCGCCCGGCGGGAGCTCTCGCCCCGCTTTCAGGTTGCCATCGATCGTGCAGCCATGTACGCCGGCCTCTTTGGCACCGATGAGTATCTCAATGAGTGGGCGCGTGATACCCGATCCTGCGGAGACGATCTTGAGAGCGAAGTTGAGGCGGAAGCGAAGCGGCTGGAAGCCGAGTTCTCACCTGAGGTCCTAAACGACATCGCCGGCAAGGGAGGCGTGCGGTGACAGATACCGTCCTTTCCAGCCCCACCCGAGAAGTAGTGATCGGCTTCGATCGTCCCTTTGTGATGATCGGCGAGAGAATCAATCCCACCGGCCGCAAGCTCCTGGCCGAGGAGATGCGAAACGGCGATTTCTCCCGGATAGAGAAGGACGCCATCGCCCAGGTTGAGGCCGGAGCGCCGATGCTCGACGTCAACGTCGGGATCCCGCTCGCCGATGAGCCGGCGTTGCTTGCCAAAGCGATCCAGCTCGTGCAGTCCTTGACCGACGTCCCTCTGTCCATCGACTCCTCGATCGTCGAAGCATTGAAGGCCGGTCTCGAGGTCTACCAGGGAAAGCCGCTCGTCAACTCGGTGACGGGAGAGGAAGAACGGCTCGACCAGGTTCTGCCTCTCGTCGCCAAGTACGGAGCGGCGGTGGTAGCGATCAGCAACGATGAAACCGGGATTTCAGAAGATCCCGACGTTCGCTTTGAGGTGGCGAAGAAGATCGTCAACCGGGCGGCCGATTACGGGATCGAAAAGCAGGACATCGTCGTCGATCCCCTGGTGATGCCGATCGGGGCTATGGGTTCGGCGGGCCAGCAGGTGTTTCGGTTGATCGGCCGGCTTCGTAACGAGCTCGGCGTCAACACCACCTGCGGTGCCTCGAACATCAGCTTCGGTCTGCCCAACCGGGCTGGAATCAACGCCGCATTTCTGACAATGGCGATCGGGGCGGGAATGACGTCGGCGATCACGAATCCGCTCGAAGCTCCCATTCGGGAAGCGGTAATGGCCGCTGATGTTCTAGCCGGTCACGATCTTCATTGCGCCCGTTGGATTCGGTCCCATCGACAGCCCGCGGAGGAGGAGAGTTCTCGTCGGCGAGGTAATCGGCGTCGCGGGTCGTAACGACTGACCAAACCGTGACCGTCTCGCACCAAGTTGTGTTCACCCCGTCGGGACGTCGGGGAAGCTTTGCTACCGGGACCACAGTGCTCGACGCCGCCCGCGCCCTCGGAGTGGACCTCGATTCGGTTTGCGGGGGACGGGGGATCTGTGGCCGTTGTCAGGTGAGCGTGGGAAGCCGGCCCGGGATCGAGGGCCGCGAGGATCGCCTTTCTCCTCCCGCCGAGACCGAGGGGGAGTACCACGGTCGCCGTCCTCTGCTGGCGGGCTATCGCCTCGGATGCGCCGCCACGATCGTCGACGACGTCGTCGTCGATGTTCCAGAAGAGAGCCAGGTTCACCGCCAGGTGGTTCGCAAGCGAGCAGAGGTCGATTCCCTCCCGGTCGATCCGGTCATTCGGCTCCATTACGTGGAGGTAACCGAGCCTGACCTGGCTAGCCCCACCGGCGACGCCGAACGGCTTTTGGCAGCGCTCGAGGCCGAGTGGGGTCTCATCGGCCTCGAATTCGAGCCCGAAGTCCTGGCGCACCTGCAAGAAGTACTGCGACGAGGCGAGTGGCAAGTCACCGCCGGGGTGCGAGAAGGGACCAGGATCATGGGGATCTGGCCCGGCTTTCGTGATCTGGCCCTCGGGGTGGCCTTCGATGTCGGATCGACGACCATCGCCGGCCACCTTTGCGACCTCTTTACCGGGGCAGTGCTGGCGTCGGCCGGGCGGATGAATCCCCAAATCCGCTTTGGGGAAGATCTCATGAGTCGCGTTTCCTACATCATGATGAATGAGGGGGGAGAGGAGCGCCTCACTGCGGTGGTACGCGAGGCGATCGACAGCCTGATCGGCGACCTGGTCGATGAAGCCGGATTTACCCGCGCCGATGTCCTTGAGATCGCTTTGGTCGGAAATCCGATCATGCATCATCTGGCACTCGGATTTGATCCGCGCCAGCTTGGCACCGCCCCGTTCGCTCTCGTTACTACCGCCGCCCTCGATACTCCCGCCCGCGCTCTCGGCCTCGATGTTCATGAAGGGGCCATGGTCTATACCTTGCCCTGCATCGCCGGACACGTCGGTGCTGACGCAGCAGGCGTGACTCTGTCAGAAGGACCGCACCGTCAGGCAGAGACGATGTTGGTAGTGGACGTCGGCACCAATGCCGAAATCGTCCTCGGCAACGATCGCCGTTTGCTGGCTGCCTCCAGCCCGACCGGCCCCGCCTTTGAGGGCGCTCAGATCTCATCGGGTCAAAGAGCGGCACCAGGCGCGATCGAACGTGTGCGAATCGACCGCGAAACTCTGGAGCCGCGTATCCGAGTCATAGGACAAGATGGCTGGTCCGATGAGCCCAGTTTCGACTTCTCGCAGGTAACCGGCATTTGTGGATCGGGGATCATCGAGGCCATCGCCGAGCTGTTCTTGAGCGGCGTCATCTCAACCGATGGGGTGGTGCTCGACGACGGTCGCTCCCGGCGGGTGGTCGGAGAAGGCCGCACCTTCTCATACGCGCTATGCGACGAGCCGGCGATCCTGATCACGCAAAACGACGTCCGCGCCATTCAACTGGCCAAGGCCGCACTCCGGGCCGGTTGTGACCTGCTGATGGAGCATCTGGGCGTGTCCGAGGTCGATCAGATCCGGCTCGCCGGCGCCTTTGGAAGCCATATCGATCCGACCTATGCGATGGCCCTGGGGCTGATTCCCGACTGTGATCCCGCCCGGGTCTCGGCGGCGGGGAATGCCGCCGGTATGGGGGCGATGATGGCTCTTCTCTCGGGCGAGTCCCGGCGGGAAATCGAGTCAGTGGCGCGAACGATTGAGAAGATCGAGACCGCGGTCGAGCCCTCCTTCCAAGACAAATTCGTGGCGGCGATGGCCATACCCCACAAGACCGACGCCTATCCCCGGCTGCAAACCCTGATTTCTCTGCCCGAACCCAAGGTCGCCGTCCGGGCTCGTCGGCGGTGAGGGCTTGTTCCAGGATGTAGTGTTATTCCGCATCATGGAACAGGCTCCGGGGAGACGAAGCGGAGGACGGGCGGCCCGCCAGGCGGCTCGGACCGCCAGAGCGATAGAGGCGGTCCCCTTCCTAACCCGCCGGCTCCAACCGGTCGAAGTTCTCGGCGAGGAAGGCCTGTCGCTGATTGAAGCCAATGCCGATCGGTTGCTAGCTGAGGTTGGGGTCGAGTTGCACGGCTTTCCCGAAGGCCTCGAGATCTTCATGGCCGGCGGGGCCGACGTCGACGGGACCAGGGTTCGATTTCCCGCCGGCCTGGCGCGGTCAATCATCTCGGCCAGTGCACCGCGGACGTTTGTCCAACATGCTCGCAACCCCGAGCACACGGTCACGATCGGCGATCCGCATATGGTGTTTGCCCCGGCCTACGGATCGCCATTCGTCCGTGACCTTGATAACGGCCGCCGGTACGCCACCCTGGCTGATTTCCAGAACTTCGCTCGTCTCACCCACATGACGCCTTCCCTCCATCACGGCGGGGGAACGCTGTGCGAGCCCGTCGATCTCCCGGTCAACAAGCGCCATCTCGACATGGTCTTCTCCCACATCAAGTACCACGACCGGCCCTTCATGGGCTCGGTGACGGCGCCCGAGCGCGCTCAGGACACAGTCGACATGGTCCGGATTCTTTTCGGGGCGGAGTTCGTCGAATCCAAAACCGTCTTGTTGTCGCTTTGCAACGCCAACTCGCCGATGAGTTGGGACTACAACATGCTCGGCTCGGCCAAGGTCTACGCCGAGAACAATCAGGCTTGTCTGATCACCCCTTTCATCCTGGCCGGAGCGATGGCCCCAGTGACGGTGGCCGGTACCGCCACCCAAACCCTGGCCGAAGCGATGGCAGGCATGGCCTTCTGCCAGATGGTGCGCCCGGGAGCTCCCGTGGTCTTCGGCTCATTCGCCTCCTCGATCTCGATGCAATCGGGTGCTCCAACGTTCGGGACTCCTGAGCCGGCTCTGGTTCTGTTCGTGGTGGCAGCTCTCGCTCGCCGCCTCGGCGTTCCATTCCGCAGCGGGGGCAATCTCACGGCCTCAAAGACAGCTGATTATCAGGCTGCCTTCGAGAGCGCTGCCACCTTCATGCCGACGATGCAAGCCGGGACCAACTTCGTGCTTCATACCGCGGGCTGGTTGGAGGGCGGCCTCACGATGGGTTATGAGAAGTTCATGCTCGATGCGGACCAGGCTTCGATGGCCTCGGCTCTGATAAACGGGATCGACCTCACCGACAACGGGCAAGCTATCACCGCGCTCATCGATAATCCTCCCGGCCAGCACTTCCTCGGGAATGAGCACACGCTGGCCAACTTCGAGACCGCCTTCTGGCGTAGTCGTCTCGCCGACAACAACAGCTTTGAGCAATGGCAGGAGAGCGGGGGACGCGAGTCCGCGCAACGAGCCAACGAGGCCTGGAAGCAACTACTCGCTGAGTACGAGCCGCCGGCCCTCGATGACGCCAAGGAGATCGAGCTCGTCGAATGGGTCGCCAAACGCAAAGCCTCATTCCCGGACTCGGACGTATGACCAACCTTCTCTCCAACGTCTCTTTCGAAGTGATTCCGATGAAAGGAATCGAGGAGAAGGCCAGTCGGTTGCCCCCGGGAGCCAAGGTCTCAGTCACTGCCTCCCCGGCCAAGGGCATGGTGGCGACGATCGATCTGGCCACCCTTCTTCATCGAGAGGGATTCGAGGTCACGCCCCACCTCTCGGCGCGCTTGATCTCAGATCGCCAGGAGCTCGACGCGATCATCACCGACCTCGCAGCCGAAGGAATTGGCAGGGCGCTTGTAGTTGGAGGCGATGCGCTGGAGCCAGGAAAATTCGCCGACGCCCTCGACCTCTTACGAGAGATGGAGTCTCTCGGCCACCATTTCTCAGAGTTGGGGATCGCCGGGTATCCCGAGGGCCACCCCTTTATCTCCGGCGACGCTCTGCGACAAGCACTAATCGAAAAGCGCAGGTACGCCCACTACATCACAACGCAGATGTGCTTTGACCCTCGGGCGATCGCCACCTGGATCAAGGGAACTCGTTTGGACGGGGTCAAACTGCCCATCCGGCTCGGTATTCCCGGAGTGGTCGATCCAATCAGGCTCGGCAAGATCGCATCACGAATCGGAGTGGGGACTTCGATGAAATTTCTGATGAGAAACCGCAACGCCATCATGCGCCTTCTCCGTCCTGGGGTCTACCGGCCGACCAAGCTCGTCAAATCTCTTAACGAACTTGACGGCGACCTGGGGATCGTCGGCCTCCACATCTTCACGTTCAATCAGATCGGGCCAACTATGGATTGGCTCGAAAGAATTGCGGGCAGATAGCCAATGGTCCAGTCGATCAACCGCGCATTCGCAGTGCTCTCGGCGCTTGCAATTGCGCCAGCCGGGGTCACTGACCTCTCCGCTCGCACTGACCTTCCCAAGTCCACGGTCGCTCGTCTCCTCGCCACCTTGGAGGGGCTTCATGCGGTGGAGCGGGCCGATGGCGGGCGGTACCGAATCGGCCTTGGCCTTCTGCATCTTGCTGGCGCGGTCGATGCCAGTGCCAGCCTTGCCTCCGCCGTAATTCCGCACCTCAGGGGACTGGCCAACGACCTCGGTGAAGCGGCGGGGTTCTCGGTGCCGACTGGATACTCGGTTCACTACCTTGCACAAGTCGAGTCTCCAAACGCAGTTCAGGTCCGCGACTACACAGGCCTGATGGTTCCAATGCACATCGGGCCCTCGGGGCTTTGCATGATGTCGCAGTGGCCGAAGGAGGACGTTGACCGTTACCTTCGTCGGCCTCTGGAGGCTTATACGAAAGAGACCGTCGTCGACCCAACACGAATCAGAAGGCGCTTGCAAGCGATCAAGGATGAGGGTCACTGTTGGGTTTATGAGGAGTTTGCTGAAGGCCTCAACTCGGTGGCGGCTCCTGTGCTCGATGAAGGCGGTCGGGTGGTGGGGGCGATGCATGTTCATGGGCCCTCCTATCGCTTCCCAGGCGACGACTCCCGGATGATCGAGGAGAAAGTAATGGAAGCGGCCAGCCGTTTCGCCGGGATGGGATTCGGACAAACCAGGAGACATCGTGAGCTCAGTTCCGACCGATAGCGATATCGCCCGCGAGGCCAAGTTGATGCCCATCGAGGAGGTGGCCGCCACGATCGGGCTTGTGCCCGACGATCTAATCCCGTTCGGCAAAACCAAAGCCAAAGTGCACCTCGATGTCCTCAAGCGGATCGGCTCCAATCCCCGCGGCAAGTACGTCGATGTCACGGCCATCACGCCCACCCCGTTAGGCGAAGGCAAGACGACCACCACGATCGGGTTGGTCCAAGGCCTTGGTCGGCTTGGAATGAAGTCGATCGCGTGCGTCCGCCAGCCGTCGATGGGACCCACCTTTGGCATCAAAGGCGGCGCCGCTGGTGGCGGCTACAGCCAGATCGTTCCCATGGATGAGTTCAACCTGCATATGACCGGTGACATCCATGCCATCACGGTCGCGCACAACCTGGTGGCGGCCGCGATCGACGCCCGGTGGTACCACGAGACCCGGATGTCCGACGATGGCCTCCAGAAGGCCGGCCTCACACGTCTCGGCATAGATGTCTTCGATCTGCAGTGGAACCGCGTGCTCGATATAAATGACCGAGCTTTACGCAATGTCATCGTCGGGCTCGGCGGTCGTGACGAGGGTCGACCTCGCGAAACCGGGTTCGACATCACCGTCGCCTCGGAACTGATGGCGATTCTGGCCTTGGTGGATGGAGCCGACTACGCCAGTGCCCTGAGAAACCTCCGCGAGCGGGTCGGTCGCGTCGTATTCGGAAACTCGAAGGCCGACAAACCCCTGACCCTTGAGGATCTCAATGTGGCCGGGGCCGTAACCGTTCTGATGAAGGACACCCTCCATCCCAACCTCATGCAAACCCTGGAGGGCCAGCCTGCTTTTGTCCATGCCGGTCCGTTTGCCAATATCGCCCACGGAAACTCGTCGATCCTCGCCGACCGGGTTGCTCTCCACTCCGGTGAATACGTTGTCACCGAGTCCGGCTTCGGCGCCGACATGGGAATGGAGAAGTTCCTCGATATCAAATGCCGCACCTCCGGGCTGCGACCGGATTGCGTCGTCCTCGTGGCGACGGTTCGAGCCCTGAAGACTCATGGCGGCGGTCCCCGGGTCGTGCTCGGCCGCCCCCTCGACAAGGCCTACACCGAGGAGAACCTTTCGCTCCTGCAAGCGGGATTGCCGAATCTGCTGGCCCATATCAAGACGGTCAAACGCTTTGGTCTACCGGTGGTAGTGGCGATCAACTCATTCCCCACTGATACCTGGGCGGAGACGAACGCCATTCGTGAGGCCGCCCTCGAGGCGGGAGCGTCGGCGGCCGTGCCCGCCGACCACTGGGCGAATGGGGGGGAGGGAGCTCGCGACCTGGCAGAAGCAGTTGTCGCCGCCTGCGAGGAGCCGAGCGATTTCTCCTATCTCTACCCCCTCAACATGGGCATCCGCCAAAAGATCGAGATCATCGCCCGCGACGTCTATGGCGCCGGCGGAGTCGAGTATTCGACGCAGGCGGAAAGTCAGATCGAAGGCTTCGAACGGGCAGGCTTCGGATATCTGCCGATCTGCATGGCCAAAACCCATTTATCGATCTCCCACGATCCGACCCTGAAGGGGGCGCCGAGTGGATTCATCGTTCCGGTTCGGGAGGTGCGGGCCTCTGTCGGAGCGGGATTTATCTACCCGCTTCTGGGCGAGATGCGAACGATGCCCGGGTTGGGTTCGACGCCGGCCTACCAGCGAGTCGATATCGACGAGGCCGGCAACGTGATCGGGCTGTTTTAGCCCGCATTTGTTTCTCCCAGCGAGCGAAGCGAGTGTTGGGAGGGGATGGCGCCGCAGGCGACGGAAGGGAGCCCTAGCGGAAAGGCGACTCAGGCGGTTCGAGCGCCGGGAGGCCGAGCGTGAAGATCGACCAGTTGTCCTCGAAGCGGTAGGTCAGCCAGCCTCCCATCAACTGAGCGAGTTGGCGGCTGACTGTGAGGCCCAAGCCGACTGAGGCGGGTTGGCCAAAACGGTGATGGGCGCGCTCGTAGGGCTGAAAGACCCGCTCGCGATCTTCTGTCGGAATGCCGGGGCCATCGTCGCAGACGTGTACGAGCGAGAAGTTGGTGGCTCGTTCAAGCCGCACCCGGATGCGGAGCCCGCCATATCGACCAGCATTGACCAGGAGATTGCGGATGATCTGCCGGACCCGGACCGCGTCGGCGTAGGCGGCGCCGGCCCCTTCGACATCGAGCTCCCGATTGCGTTCAAGTCGGATGCCGCGGGCAGCCAGCAACGTTTGCTCGTGCAGATCGAGCGTCTCTGCGCGGATGGTCACCTGCCCGGTATTCGAGCGTGCCACCACTAGCAAATCTTGAACGATCGCGGCCATCTCTGAACTCTGCTCGGCGATGATCTCGATCAGCTCAGCAGTCTCTGCAGGACCAAGGGACTCGTCTGGATTCGAGATCGTCTCGGCGAGTCCCACCACTGCCGTGAGGGGGGTTCGGAGTTCGTGGCTGATACTGGCGATGAAGTCGTCTTTGGAACGGACCAGTTCCTCGAGTCGCTGGGCGGACTCGAGACGGGCCCAAAAAGCGGCGATCATGTCGGCCGCGGTGTGAAGCATCTGGGTTTCCTCGCTCCAGTCTCGAAAACTGCGCTCGTCCGCCAACCCGATCAATCCCACCCAGGAACCTTCGATCATGATCGGAACGTCGATTTCGGACTTCACCGCCGAGGCGGCATAGGTGAGCGCCTCGGGGCCGACGAGGCCTTCAGGAGTGACGACAACCTCCTTGCCTTGTGAGAGGGCGGCGTGGCTGACAGGCATCCTGTCCCAGGGCATCATGTCCCAATAGCTGGGTTCATAGCTCGACGCCCCCTCTCGCCGGGCGAAAGCGATCACATGCGAACACAGCCCGAGCTCGGGATGCTCGACGTTCCTCTCGACGAACACCGCAGAAGCATCCGTGCCGTCGAGAAGGAAAGCCAGAGCGCCTTCGAGGTCCTCAGGATTGGCGGATCGGCTCAGAAACTGTGCAGCGGAGGCGATTGACTGCTCGAGCTTGATACGCCGATTTCGAAATTCGATCGCCTCCTCGAGCTGGTGGGCGTAGTCGCGCCGTTCCCACCAGGCAGCGAGCAACGAAGCCCCGAGCTCGATCGCCTGGACCTCATCCGAGTCCCACTGCCGCCGCCCATCGCGATCAGCTAGCCCCAGTGTTCCGATCCACCGACCCTTGACCAGAATTGGGACATCGATCTCTGTGGCGACCATCTCCGGAGCGGTCAGAAAAGGCGTTGCCTCGCCGACTGACAAGTCGGAAACCCGGAACACGATCGTTTCACCAGCCCGGAGGCTGTCGCGCAGGGTAGGAAGGTCGTCCCAACTGACCTTCTCCCAGTGACGGTCGAGATCATCGTTCCCTCCTGTCCGACCGAGCCGGATTGATGGGAGGACACCAGTGGCTCCAACCCAATCGACAAAGCCGAAGGAGCTGTTCGTTGCTTCCATGAGAGCTCGCAGGCTGGTCTCGATCGCCCCCGTGTCGTAATCACCGAGGAGCGACTGCGCACACCACGCCAACGCCGATTCGGTACGAAGCCGCCGATCTTTTTCCCGAACCGCCTCGGCCAAGCGCAACTCGACTTCTCCCCGGGTCACCACCCAGCCAATGAGTGCCGCCACCGCTTCCACGAAATGGCTGTCGTCGTCGTTGAAACGGCGCTCCTGGCTCGTCCAGACTCCGAGGACGCCCCAAGTGCCCTCCCGGGCAGGAATGGGGACGGTCATCCCGCTCACCAACCCCCTCATGTGCAATTGGCTGGCGCCGGCGAACTTGGGATCCGCTGCCAGGTTCTGGACCAGAACGGTCTTGCCGGTGGTGACGGCTTCGCCGGCGGTGGTCCCCTGATGAAGGTCTCCGATCTCGGTTCCGATCAGTTCCGGGTCGCCTATTAAGCCCCTGATGATGAACTTCTGGTCGCCGGTCCACTCGAGGACACTCACGAACTCGACGCCTTCGATCGCAGCCAGACGTTCGGCCGCCACCTGCATCAGGGCAAAGGAATCACCACCCTCGAGCGCCACCTGGCTCAGCGCCACCAGCGACTCTTGCTCTGTAAGCCGGCGCTTGAGATCGGATTCTGCGCTCGAGGGGCGCAGGAAAGATATGGGCGCCGTCACTTGCAGAATTTCGGTCGTCGCCATTGCCCACTTGAGAACGGGTCGGCCTGGCAGCGCCGCTGACCAGGCGATTCTCGCTTGTGCCAAGATGCATATGGCCCCGAAAGGAGGTGAGATGACACGCAAAGTTCGTTTGACTAGCCCTCTCGTCCGGCGGGACGGCCGATTGGTCGAGGCGAGCTGGGACGAGGCGTTGACCGCCGCGGCGACTGGTTTTAAGCGGATCAGGGACGAATTCGGTGGAAGCGCACTGGGGATTTTCTCTTGCTCGAAGGCGACCAACGAGGTGAATTACCTGGCGCAGAAGCTGGGAAGGACTGCGTTCGGAACCAACAACATCGATAGCTGCAACCGCACCTGACACGCTCCTTCGGTCGCCGGTCTGGCGGCAGTGTTCGGTGCAGGCGGCGGAACTAGCTCGTACGAGGAAATCGAGACGACAGACGTCATCTTCCTCTGGGGTTCAAACGCGCGGGCGGCCCATCCCATCTTCTTCCATCATCTGTTGCGCGGGGTGCACAACGGCGCTCGGCTTTACGTCGTCGATCCTCGCCGAAGCGAGTCCGCACGTTGGGCCGACGTATGGATGGGAATCGATGTCGGCTCCGATATCGCCTTGGCCAACGCCATGGCCAAGGTGATCATCGAACGGGGCCTGGCCAACCACGGCTTCATCGAGAACGCGACTAGCGGATTCGAGGCATACGCCAAAACGGTGGCCGGATATCCCCTCGAGCGGGCAACTGAGATAACCGGCATCCCCGGCGATGTGATTGAAGAAGCTGCGATCGCCTATGCCTCTGCTCCTACCGCCCAAATCGTATGGACGCTCGGCATCACCGAGCATCACAACGCCACCGACAATGTCCTCTCGTTGACCAACCTCGCCCTGTTGACGGGCCACGTTGGTCGCTATGGCTCGGGCCTGGTTCCGCTTCGCGGACAGAACAATGTCCAGGGTGGCGGCGACATGGGAGCGATACCCAACAAGCTTCCCGGGTTCCAGGACGTGGAGGACCCGGTATTGCGAGGGCGGGTGGAGGAGATATGGGGGCAACCTATTCCGCCCAAAAAAGGCTGGCATCTGACCCAGATGTTCGAGGCGTGTCACGCCAAGATGCTGCGCGGGCTCTACGTGATCGGCGAGAACCCGGCGGATTCCGAAGCCGACATCACCCATGCCCGGGAGGGCCTGGCCAGCCTCGACTTCATGGTTGTCGAGGACATCTTCATGACCAGTACCGCCGAGATGGCGGACGTGGTCCTGCCAGCAGCGGCTGATTGGGCGGAGTCGGAAGGAACCGTCACCTCCAGCGAGCGCCGAGTGCAGCGAGTTCGGAAGGCTCTCGATCCTCCCGGCGAAGCGAAGACCGATCTCGAGATCATCTCAAAGATGGCCGAGGCCATGGGGGCGGGTTGGGGATTGCCGAGTGCAGAAGAGGTGTGGGACGAGTTGCGGAGGGTGTCGCATCTTCACGCCGGGATGAGTTATCGCCGGCTCGAGGAGCTGGGCGGGATCCAGTGGCCTTGCTATGACGAGAACCATCCCGGCGAGAAGTTCATCCATCACCGTTTGTGGAAGGTGCCGGTGGAGGGGCCCAAGGCGCCGTTTTTCCCCGTCGAATGGGTAGCGCCGGTCGATCGCCTCACCGACAAGTTCCCGCTCCGGATGACCACCGGACGTCACCTGGACGGGTTCAACACCGGCGTCCAGTCGGGCGGCTTCGATTCGCCAATTCGTATCGGCGGAACAATTGACCTCTCCCCTGAGGATGCCAGACGGCTGGCAATCGAAGCTGGGGAGATGGTCCAGGTCATCTCGCGCAGGGGTCAGGTCGAGGTCCCGGCCCGCATCGACTCCAGCCTGCGTGAGGGCCTCGTCTTCATGGCGGTGCACTACACCGACACTGCTGACGTCAATCGGCTGACGATCGAGGCCTGGGATCCGATGTCGGGGACGGCCGAGTTCAAAGCAACGGCCGTGCGGGTTGAAAAGGCCGCGGTCTGATGGATCTCCGTTTTATGGCCGAAGAGCCGAGCGCGGCCGAGCGAGCTGTCATCGCCCGTCTCATCGATCCTGTCGAAAGCCGCAATGGGCAGGTGGTGAGGGGCGGTCACGCCGCGAGAGGGCATCGTCATTTGCTATTGCCGGCCCTGGCCGCGGTTCAGTCGGAAATGGGCTGGGTTAGTAGGGGAGCCCTCAACGAGATCAGCCGCCGCCTCTTGGTGCCTCCGGCCGAGGCATATGGCGTAGCCAGCTTCTACGCCCTCATCTCAACTGAACCCCGACCGGCGGAAGTGACTCACATTTGCGACGACATTGCTTGTCGTCAGGCAGGGGGCCTCGACCTTCTTTCCAAACCCAACGGCGATGGAGTTTTGGCTTCGCCTTGTCTCGGGCAATGCGACCGCCGACCGGCGGTGTTCATCCAGCGGGCGGGGGGCGCGGATGAGGTAAGAGTCGAGGGACCGGCGGCAACCGTTCATCCCGGACCGCTCCTCCGCCGAGTCGGGAAGGTCGACCCCACTTCCCTCGCCGAGTTCCAAATGGAGGGTGGATTCAAGGGGTTGGAGCGGGCTCGAGAGATGGGAGCCGAGCAGGTCGTGGCCGAGGTCAAGAAGTCGGGACTCAAGGGTCGCGGGGGAGCGGCTTTTCCTACCGGCGTGAAATGGGAGGCGGTGGCGGGCGAGCCACCTCCCCGGTATCTGGTCTGCAACGCCGATGAGTCGGAACCGGGCACCTTCAAGGATCGGGTGGTGCTGGAGGGCGATCCCTATGCCGTCGTGGAGGCGCTCGCTATCGCCGCCTTCGCCACAGGCTGTGAGAAGGCATACATCTATATAAGAGGCGAGTACCCGGTGGCGACGGCTCGTCTCACCGCTGCGATCGCTGCCTCCCGTCAGGCGGGTCTGTTGGGTGAATTGGAAGTCGATGTCTTCAGGGGCCAGGGCGCCTACATCTGTGGCGAAGAAACGGCCCTCTTCAACTCGATCGAGGGTTTTCGCGGTGAGCCTCGCCAGAAGCCGCCCTTCCCAGCCCAAGCCGGGCTTTTTGGTCGGCCGACGGTGATCAACAACGTCGAGACGCTGATCAACATCCCCGAAATCCTGCTCGGCGGAGGCGCTGCTTACGCCGCGGCGGGAACCCCCGATTCGACCGGGACCAGGCTGTTCTGCCTCTCGGGAGACCTGGCTCAACCGGGAACCTACGAGATCGAGATGGGCATGACCCTTGGCGACCTGATCGAATTGGCCGGAGGCTTCGCAGGGGAACCGAAAGCCATCCTCCTCGGTGGTGCCGCTGGATTCTTCGTCGATTCCGAATATCTCTCCATGCCTTTGACTTTCGAGGACGCTCGGGCCAGGGGAGTGACACTCGGCTCCGGCGTAGTAATGGTCTTCAACCACGATCGCGACATGCGTGACATCGTTCGCCGGGTGGCTCGCTTCTTTCGAGATGAGAGCTGCGGTCAGTGCGTTCCCTGTCGAGTAGGAACGGTACGAATCGAGGAGGCGGTCGCTCGGGTCAGTTCGGCTCCCATCGATCGGTCACTCATCACGGATCTCGACCGGGCAATGAAGGACGCTTCTATTTGTGGTCTTGGCCATACGGCGGCTTCGGTGGTGCAGTCGGCGATAGCGATGGGCCTGATATGACCGACATCGCGCTGGTGATCGATGGCGCCGAGGTGGTTGTCAATGAGGGAGTAACGCTTCTTGATGCGTGCCGCTCAATCTCCAAGCAGCAGCCAACGCTCTGTTACTTAGAGACCTTGGCTCCGGTCAATGTGTGCCGGGTCTGCGTTGTGGAGGTGGAAGGGAGCCGCACCCTGGTGCCCTCGTGCTCCCGGAAAGCTGAACCGGGCATGGTCGTCCAGACCGACTCCGAGCGCGTTCGGCACTCGCGCCGGGTGGTGTTCGAGATGCTGGCATCCTCGGTCAATCTGACGCTGGTAGATCAAACCACACGGGACTGGATGGATTGCTACGGAGTCGACTCCTCCCGATTCGGCCCCCCGGGCCCTCCAAATTCGGACCGCGATCATCGTCGCGCCGGTCACCACGGCGCCGTCGATGGCGATTCTGCCGAAACCGTGCACCAGCCCGTCAAGATCGACAACAGCCTTTACGTGCGGGACTACTCCCGCTGCATTCTTTGCTACAAGTGTGTGGAAGCCTGCGGCGACGACGCCCAGAACACCTTTGCAATCGCCGTCGCCGGCCGAGGTTTCGACGCTCGTATTTCGACAGAGTTTGATGTGAACCTCCCGGAGGGTGCCTGCGTGTTCTGCGGTAATTGCATCGGGGTTTGTCCGACCGGGGCACTGATGTTCCGATCCGAACACGAGCTTCGGCAGGCCGGCCTCTGGGAGGAGGAGCGTCAGAGCATCACTCGCACGGTCTGTTCGTTTTGCGGCGTTGGATGCAATCTCGAGCTGCACGTGCAGGACAATCGCATCGTCAAGGTCACCTCGCCGCAGGATCATTCGGTTACCGAAGGCCACCTCTGTATCAAGGGCCGTTTTGGCTACGAGTACGTCCAGGAGCTAGGCGACCTGGCGTCCACTCCGGTCGATGTGGTTCTACGCCGCGCTCGATCCGACTCGTAGCCCAAGGTCCTGGCGGTGAGCGAGTTGGTCCAAGTGGATATGAGGAAGTGGCCCGACCGAAAACATTGGCAGTTCACTGGCCTGCGTCTGGGTGAGGATGCCTGTGGCACCTGGCTGGTTACGCCCGCAGGAAGTGTGGCCCAGCGTGGTTCCGAGCCGCCGACTTCATTGGGTACGGGATTTGTCGGCCTCGTCCCGCCCAATGCCTGGTGGGTGGCTGAGTTCTATTGGGACCATCCGAGCTACGAGGTCTACGTGAACATCAGTACTCCCGTCGATTGGGACGGCAATCGCCTGACCTCGATCGACCTCGATCTCGACGTGGTTCGCCGGCTCGATGGAACTGTTGAGATCCTGGATGATGACGAGTTCCTCGCCCATTCGATTCGGTATGAGTATCCACCAGCCCTCATCGGAAGCGCTCGACGAGCCGCCGAGAGAGCTCGCGAGGCACTTGTCCGGCGCCACGAGCCATTCGGACGGGCGATGACAAAGTGGCTCGACCCTGCCCGAGCGGCTGTACCGCCCTAACAATCCTGGGTCGCGCTAGAAACGCTGGATTAACTCGCTGAGTTGGGCCAGGCGGGAGTTTGCATCTTCCGGGCTCTTTTGCGGGAGGTTGAAGACGATCCGATTGACGTCGAGGGAGATCAGCTTCTCGATGGACTCGGGTTCGGCTTTGGCGCTGTAGGCAGTTATGTCGAAGGACTTCGGGTCTCTACCACCGGCCTTCACCGCGCTCCGCACCTCCTCGAGACGGCCGGCGATGTCGTGGCGGCTGGCCAAGGGCATCCAGCCATCGCAGAACTCGACCATGTCGGCGATGGTCTTGGGCGCCGCCGCTCCACCCATGATTATCGGCGGGTGTGGCTTTTGGACTGGTTTCGGAAAGGCCCAGGATGGCTCGAGGGCGACTCGCTCGCCCTTGTACTCGGAAACCTCGTCTGTCCACAGGCTCTTCATCAGGAGAATTCGCTCGCGCAGCACCTCACGCCGTTCGGTGTAGGCCACCCCATGCGACGCCAGTTCTTCCTTGTTCCAGCCATAACCGATGCCGAAGAGGACGCGGCCATCTGAGATCACATCGAGGCTGGCGACCTCCTTCGCCAACCAGATGGGGTCCCGCTGGGCCACAAGCGTGATCCCCGTTCCGAGCTTGAGTGTCGAGGTGACTGCCGCCACCGCACCGAGGGCCACGAACGCATCGAGCGTTTTCCAGTACCAGTCGGGGAGAGGAGCCGCCCCTTTGACGCCACCCCAGGGGGTTTCTCTCGAAGTTGGAATATGGGAATGCTCGGGGAACCACAGCGATTCGAATCCGAGGTCTTCTGCTGCCCTGCCCAGTTCTACCGGTGTTGGTGTCGCATCGGTTGGAAAGATCATCACGCCAAAGTCCATCAACCCGCCTCTCTCGTCGATTCGGGCAGTATCCCGACCAACTCGCCACAAAGGAGGCAGCGAACCGTTCTCAGTCCGACTCCTTGTGAAATCTGAAGCGACTCATCTGGGTGCTTGCAGCGCGAAAAGGGCATCCTCCGAGGCATCGGTCTCTCCTGCGCTGCGGGATCTGTGCTGGTGATCTCATAGACCTTGCTTCGGATTGATTCGAGGGTCACTCCCATCCCCATCAGTACTTGACATGCAACGCCTTCGGCCTCTCGGATAAGGCCTAGGAGAATGTGCTCGGCTCCTATGTAATCGTGTCCAAGTTGGAGAGACTCTCGCAGGCTGAGCTCAAGCACCTTCTTCGCTCGCGGCGTGAATGGGATGTGACCTGACGGCGATTTCGCGCCTCGACCGATTATCTCTTCCACCATTGAGCGCGCCGGCCCAAACTCAACACCCAACACGCGAAGGGCGTCCACGCCAACGCCTTCGTCTTCACGGAGAAGGCCAAGGAGTATGTGCTCGGTGCCGATGTACGAATGGTTCAGTAAACGAGCCTCTTCCTGGGCTTGGACGACGACTCGACGGGCGCGGTCGGTGAACCGTTCGAACACGCCTCTACGGTACCCAGCAGATGCAAGCGATTCGAGAGGAGATTGCAGCCCACGGGCCGATTCCTTTCGATCGATTCATGGAACTCGCTCTATACGGGCCTGGCGGCTTCTTCGCCACCGAGAAACTGAGATCAGTGGCATCCGGCGATTTCCTTACCAGTCCCGAGGTGAGCCCACTTTTCGGTGCGACTCTTGCTCGCTTCGCCGCCTCCGAGCGCGACCGCATCGGCGAGCCGTTCGTCGTCGTAGATCTGGGCGCCGGTTCGGGTTCGTTGCTTGCTTCGTTGCAAGACGAACTCCCCGTCGAGGCCTGGGCTGTCGAAGCTTCACCAGCCGCGCGTCTCGCCTTGGCGTCGGTGGTTCCGTCGGAGAGAGTTTTGAGATCGATCGCCGATCTACCGAATCCCACCCGCGGAGTCGTTATTGCCAACGAGCTGGTCGACAACCTCCCCACCGCTCTGGCCCAGTTGACCGAGGGTGGTTGGAGGGAACGATGGGTGGGGACGGAAAACGAGAAGTTTGTCTTTGTCGATGCACCGGTGCGACCCCAGGTGGGGGACTGGATTCATCGGTTCGCCGGCCCGGTTGAGTTGGGCGGGTGGGTTGAGTGCCAGCTCGCTGCCATCGATTGGTTAGAGGAGATACTTGCTCGCTTGAGTGCTGGGACGCTCCTAATCATCGACTACGGGGAGCTGGCCGAGAATCTCAGCCATCGCCGCCCCGAGGGAACTCTCCGTACATATCGGGCTCATCATCTGGGGCCACATCCTCTCGACGAGCCAGGCGCCACCGACATCACCTCGGATGTCAACTTTTCGGCCCTGCTCGCGACATGTCAAGAGGCGGGTTGGGCGTGCGAGCTGATGAGACAGGATGATTTCCTCGAGCTCTGGGGTCTGAGCGATCGCTTGAAGGAGTGGCGCCGTCAGGAACTCGAGGCGGCGGGGGTGGATGAGGGACTCCGGCTCCGGCTTCGGAGCCAGCGAACGGCCGGTGAAACCCTGCTCCACGAGCGTGGTTTGGGCGATTTTCGGGTCCTGGTCGCAAGCCCCGGGAACTCGTCGCCGCTCCCCTACGTCTAAGAGTGGTGAGGCGACTACTTACAGTGGTGGTCGCTGCGGCGGCAGTTGCCGCATGCGGGCACGGTCCATCGACCGTGATCAATGGCAGCGCCTCGACGAGTTCGACGAATGCAGGAGCCGGCACGACCGGACAAGACACCGTCATCGGGTCTACTTCTCGTCCTCCCAGTATTGATGCATCAACCACAACCGGACCCAAGGGAGCGACAACGATGCCACCTCCATTGCCGCCCGACGACCCATCCCTTCAGCGCCTCGTGGATTTGGCCACCGCTGACTTGGCGGAACGGCTCGGGATCGCGGCGTCGACAATTTCGGTTACCAGCGCAGAGGCGGTTGTGTGGCCAGACGCTGGTCTTGGTTGTCCGCAGCCCGGGATGGCATATATCCAGGTGCCCGTCGATGGCGCATTGGTCGTTCTATCGGCCGGCGGGGGCGAATTTAGCTATCACTCCGGCGGAAGAGTGACCGAGCCCTTTCTCTGCGAGAACTAGGGCAAAGGGAGCGCTACCGCGCTCCCTTTGCTCATTTAGGTATTAGCTCTGGACTTCGACCACGGTGATGCCGAGCAGATCGCCGGCACGGTTGTGAGACACCGCTCCCAGGTAGTCCCGATCAGCGGTCAGGCCCGACCATTCCACGGTGATTTCTGCCACGGTTCCAATCGCTGCGGATTCTGGCTCTGCGCTGATTGCAAGGCTTCCGCCTTCGGAACTCGGTACAACCCAACTCGAGAGGTCGTAGGGGGAGTCCCCCCCAGGGGCTTGCCAGCCGTGGACCCAGACAGTCCAGGTTCCATCGGCCGGCGAGGTGATGTTGACCAGTTCGTTCGTGCCGCCCAATGTGCTTGCGGCGACCAATTGACCGCTCGGGTTGAACACGTAGACGTCGAGATCGGCGTTGGCCTCGGTTGCAGCGGGCGGAATCGCTATCCGGAAATAGAGCACGTCGGTCAACTCGAACGTGTGCGAATCGGAGAATCCGTCCGTGGGGCTGAAGTTCTGATCTGGATCCTGGACGACCGTGTCGCTGGTCACCGTTTCCTCAACCAATCCATGCGCGGCGGCGTCGTAGTCCCCCGTGTATCCGAAGCTGATCGGGAAGGTGATCTCGCCCTCCGTCCCGGTTCCTTCGAGAACGCTGGCGGTTTCGAAGTCAGACGCTCTCACCGCAATGGGGCTGAAAACGTCGTAGTGGCTCCCATCGCTCCATCTCAGAGATCCGAAGCGCCACTCGCCAATCGGAGCTCCAACATTGGTAACGGTTACTTTGTACGACGCGGATTGCCCCTGACGAAGCCGGAGGCTGGCAGGAGACACTGCCACGTTGTAGCCGGCAGGGGCAGCCACGGAGACCTTGAACGTTTGGTTACCGGGGGCGAGGCTGGTCACGGTTCTCGTCACTGTTTTCGAGCCGGGCACGGCCGCGATTCCAATCGAGGGATAGTTGAGATCCTCTGCCTCGGTTGGAATCCCCCCGGCCGCCAAGGCGGCGCAAGTAGCGGCCGGATTGGCGAAGATCGAGGGCTCCTCGTCGCACAAGAATCCTAGGTACTCGAAGAGTCCGGCGTTGTAAACCAGGCCCGGTTCGAAGGGCGAGCCCTTGCCGGCGTGCCCACCGACATCGATGTGTCCGGACCCGCGATCGAACGGATCGGTGGCCGAGACTCGGTCGTTATCGACCACGTCCTGGGAGGCTGTCGTCATCAAGGCGGACTTCGCCATCGCCGCGCTCCAATCGGGATGGGCTTGCTTGAGGAGAGCAAAGACCCCTGCCACGTGAGGCCCCGACATCGACGTGCCCTGGATGGCAGCGAAGAGTTCTCCGGGAGGCTCGGTACCTGGGTCCGGGAAAGGAGAGTACCCAGCCAGGATCTGCTGTCCGGGAGCGGTGATGTCGGGCTTGATGATGTCGAGCGCGACCGGGTCGGGGCCGCGCGACGAGAAGATGGCCATTGACGGCGCCGAGGGCCATGCAGCGACCTGCTCGGCCACGATTTGCGCGGTGGCTTCCGCACCCGCTTGTTCGATGTAAGTCTTTATCGCCTGGCCCGGTGTGAGATCGATATGCACCGATGGAACCCAATGGTTGTCGGTGGCGAGGTCGCCGACGTCATTGGTGTTGAACTGCACCATTCCAGCTCCGCCGGCGTTGAAGACCGCCAGGCTCTTGGCGACGCGGGCGACTACGCCACGCTCGCAGAGCACGATCTTTCCGGAGACATCGCCGACAAATGGGACTGCAGGGTCGCAGAGGGCGTTTCCGTGATCCTCCGCATCCACCAGGGAAAGAACTTCTGTCCCGGCGGTGATGGAAGCACCTGGATATTCGGCGCCGTTGCCGAGGACCACCGTTCCTTGGAAGAACCTGCTTTGAGTGCTAGCTCCGACCGTTGTTATCCAGGGCACTGATGCTGGACCACCGATCGTGCCGGCGTTGGGCCCATCGTTGCCGGCGGAATTGGCCACGAAGACGCCTGCGTCAGCAGCAAACAGAAACGCCAGATCGTCGGCCCCGATCAAGCTGGCACCACCGCCGATCGAATAGTTGATCACATCGACGCCGTCCTCGACTGCGAGGTCGATCGCGGCTGCAAGATCGGAACCGAATCCGCCCTGATTGCCGAGCCCCTTGTAGGCGATGATGTGTGCGCGCGGGGCAATCCCGGAGATATTCCCCCGAGGTATGTCAAAGATGTCGGCGGCAACGCCAGCATTGCCGGCTGCGGTTGAGGCGGTATGGGTTCCGTGGCCGGCGTCATCTCGCGCCGAATCGAACTCATCCGGATCGGCGCCAATTACATCCCGGTATGTCTCGAGGACCTGTCGAGCTCCTATCAGCTTGTTGTTACAGGTGAACGGCGCATCATTTGGGTTGTGGGCGGTGTTGCCGAACTCGCACGGAAGTGCGCCGGTCGGTGGTGCCGGGTAGCTGCCGTCGTCGGCAAAGCTGGGATGCTCGGGCCAAATCCCAGTGTCGATGATGCCGACCACGACGCCCGACCCGTCGAATCCCTTCTCATAGGCGCCGCCTGGCGCAGTAAGGTCCAAAAACTCGGGGCTACTGTCGGTGGTCGCAAACCTTCTTACGTCGGGGAGTACTACCGCAACCCCGGGGGCGTGGGCGATCTTCTCGGCTTCGGCCTCGGTCAGGGCCGCGGCAAATCCGTTCAATGAGACCGTATAGTCGTGGACTTTGGCATTGGGACCTTTACCGATCGACCGCAACGCCTGGTCGTGACTCGCTTTAATGGCTTGTCCTCGGTTCCGAGCCTCCGCAGAGTCGAGCTGATCCTGGCCGAAGGTTGTTACCAAGGGATCCGCCGCCATCACTACGACGTAACGGCCCGGAACTACCCCAGCGGCCTGAGCATTGGCTGCAGCCTGCTGTCCACCGGCCGAGGTCATGATTCCGGCGAGAAGGGCGAACGCAACCCCCAACACGAACAGGCGTCTCATTAAGTGGTCCCTCCTTGTGAGCACCCTTGCGGGGTGAGACCATAACCGCTCAGAGTGATACCCGCCACTGTGTGCGCGTAGAGTCGTCAGCGCTTCGGGCTTGCCGACCGCTGCGTAGGTCTGTTGCCGCTGCGTTTGTCGGGCAAATCAACTACAATGCGTTTTGGTATTACTCATAGATGTCACCTCCGGGTGCGACGTCCTAGGGCATGCCCGTAAAGAACACGTGGGTTGCCCCCACCCGAATCAGAAGGTCGAGATGAACATCTACGTAGGGAACCTTCCCTTCTCAACCACCTCCGAGAGCCTCAACACTCTCTTCAGCCGATTTGGAACCGTTGGTTCAGCCAACGTGGCTACCGATCGCGAAACGGGCCGCTCCCGCGGCTTTGGCTTCGTCGAGATGGACGACGCCGAGGAAGCCAAGCGGGCGATCCAAGAGCTCGATGGCACCGACATCGACGGTCGGCGCGTCACCGTCAACGAAGCACGACCGAAGACCGATCGACCCCGTGGTGGCGGCGACCGCCGCGGCGGTGGCGGCGGTGGCGGTGGCTATGGCAACCGTCCCGGCTCCTCGGGTGGTGGCTACGGCAACCGTTCAGGTAACCGGGGCGGCGGGCGCCGTCCCTAATGGCTGACAGCGACGAGTACATCCGGATCTCGGGAACGGTCAAGTCTCTCGAACGCAACGCCGCCTATCTAGTCGAGGTAGAAGGTGGGCTGATCGTGAGAGCCCGCGCCTCCGGTCGGATGACGCGGGGCCGGGGCATCAGGATCCTGCCGGGGGATCAGGTCGATGTCGATGTTTCTACTTACGACCCGACCAAGGGTCGCATCGTTTGGCGCTATCGCTGAGCGGGCATAGCACGACTGGGTGGGCCCTGTCCCACTAAGAAAAGTGCGGGCTTTTCCTAGGATTAGCCCATCATGAGCAACAACCTCAAGACAGTCGGACTTCTGGCCCTGATGACCGTTCTGGTCTTCTGGATCGGCTACAGCCTGGGAGGTGAGGGAGGGCTCTGGATCGGCATCGTCCTGGCAGTCGGCCTCAACTTCGTGGCGTATTTCTTCTCCGACAAGATCGCGCTGGCGGCTTCAAGGGCTAAGCCCGTGGACGAGAGCCAGCTGCCCGAGGTCTTCTCGATCGTTCGCAACCTGACGACGCACGCCGGGATGCCGATGCCCCGGATGTTCGTAATCGAATCACCGCAGCCGAACGCCTTCGCCACCGGCCGCAACCCCGATCATGCCGCCGTAGCCGTCACCACGGGGATCTTGCAGGTGATGAATCGGGAGGAGCTCACCGGCGTCCTTGCCCACGAGCTTTCTCACGTTCAAAACCGTGACATCCTCATCAGCTCGGTGGCGGCGATGCTGGCAGCTGCCCTCAGCATCTTCGGAAGGATGGCGCTATTCATGGGCGGCGGGCGCGACGAACGCGGCAATCCCTTGGCGGCGATCGCGGCTCTCCTTTCGATCATCATCGCCCCGATCGCGGCGATGATCATTCGCATGGCGATCTCCCGTGCCCGTGAGTATCAAGCGGATCGGAGCGGTGCCGAGATCACAGGCCAGCCACTCCAGCTGGCCTCGGCTCTGGCCAAGCTCGGAGCCGGTACTTCCCAGGTGCCGATGCAGGTCAATCCGGCTGTGAGCCAGCTCTTCATCGCCGATCCCTTGAAGGCGTTCCGCCGGGGGCGCGGGGGCGGAGGCATGATGAGCCTCTTCGCCACCCATCCTCCGATCGAGGATCGAATCGAGCGGCTCCGGGCGATGGCCGCCGGAGCTTGATCGAACTCATCCCGTCAATCGGCCTGGCGCTGGCCCTGCTGGCGCCGGCGGGGGTGATCGGCTGGGCCGCTCTGTTTTCGGTGCTGGGGATCGAGCAGGGCCCGGTTTGGTCGCAGCGCCACCTTCGGTTGGTCCTCCGTCTCTTGGGGATTCTGTTCCTTTTGAGCCTTCTCGGACTGTTCGTCATCCGCCCGATCTGGGTGCCTTTCGCTGTTGCCTATCCGGTGGCGACGGGGGCTTTCTTGGCATGGGGTCGAGTTCGCCAGCTCGCATTCGTCGAGAAGAGCGGCGGCTTCACGGAGATAACTCCGGACTTTCGTCGTCGGTTGGCCGCAAGATTGACCCGGGGCTTGATCGTGGCATCGGTGCTCGCCATGTTGGTGGGAGTCGTGCTGGTGGTATCGGCCTACTGGCAGGGATGGATCATGGTGGTCCTGGCGTTTGTGATTGGGTTCGCCCTCTCGCGCTCGCGCCAGATGCAAGTCCTATAAGGAAGCAGGGCCGGACCGACTATCATCGGGCGGCACGAGTGGGCCATTGCCGGGATGCCCGAGCGGCCCAAATTGGCCAGTCAGACTGATTGCCAGTCAGACTGACAATCTGCGCCCGTTAGCATTTAGCGGCCAATTGCCGGGATGCCCGAGCGGCCAAAGGGAGCAGACTGTAAATCTGCCGGCAACTGCCTTCGGAGGTTCAAATCCTTCTCCCGGCACGGGGTCCCAATTAAATAAGAGCGGGGCCAGCAATGGCGCCCCCTTAGCTCAGCAGGCAGAGCGCCTCCATGGTAAGGAGGAGGTCTGCGGTTCGATTCCGCAAGGGGGCTCGGATCGACGGCGCCTACCGGCCGTCGACCAGACAAGTTAAGTTCGGATTCGGGGCGGCGTAGCTCAGTCGGTGAGAGCGCTCGACTCATAATCGAGAGGTCGGCAGTTCGAGTCTGCCCGCCGCTACACAGAAGACATCAGATTTCAGACATCAGATGTCAGACCGGACAGAAAGAGGAGTAGACGTAGATGGGTAAGGCCAAGTTCGAGCGTTCCAAGCCGCACGTCAACGTGGGGACCATGGGTCATATCGACCATGGCAAGACCACCCTGACCGCGGCCATCACCAAGGTGCTGTCAGAGAAGGTGGCGGGCAACACCTTCACCTCC
>DATBKE010000016.1:0-31593 GCA_036556085.1 Acidimicrobiia bacterium
CCGCCGAAAGACATGAGCCATTGCCAGCGGGTAGTAATCGTCCTCGGAGCCGGCTTGCTGATCGCCCTTCCTCTGCCGGCCCATGCGCATGGTCTGGGAGGACGGAGCGATCTTCCGGTTCCTCTCGGCTACGCCATCGCCGGGGCCTTGTCGGTCCTCGTCCTTACCTTTATCGCCTTGTCTCGGCTTTGGCCCCAGCCGAGGATGCAGGAGCCACCTGTCTTGCGGCCCATTCGTATGCCCGGCTGGCGTCTGATCGCTGCGACCCTTCGATGGGTGGGCATCGCCGGTCTGCTCGTGCTCGTAGCAACCGGATTGTTTGGTGCCGACAACAGCGTCCGCAACCCAGCCCCGGTGCTGATGTGGGTCGGGTTCTGGTTGATCGTTCCCTTCGCCTCTTCGGTGCTGGGGGACATCTACCGGTTGATGAACCCTTGGGAGTTGCTGGCCAAAGGGGATTCGGCGCCCAGCCGAGGGTGGCCAGCATCGCTCGGGGTCTGGCCGGCGCTTGTCCTGTTCGTTGCCTTTGTCTGGTTCGAACTGATCTATCCCCGCTCGGCCGATCCGGTGGCGGTGGCGGCGGTGGTTCTCGTCTTCGGCCTATTGATGGTGCTGCTGGCGGATCATTGGGAGGGAGGCCTCGAGGGCTTCGACCCGTTCCGAACCTACAACAGTCTCGTCTCGGCATTGGCCCCGGTCCAGCTCGACCCGGATGAACCTCCCCGATGGCGGGGTTGGCTCCGAGCACTGCCCTTAGTGCCGGCCCGCCCTGGCCTGACAGCTTTCGTTGTCGCCATGATCGCCACTGTCACTTATGACGGTCTGTCAGCCACCGACTGGTACGACCGCTCGTTCGGTTCGTTTGGGGGCTCGCTCATGGGAAGCACGGCCCTGCTGATGGCGACCGTCGGACTTTTGGGCCTGGCCTATGCCCTCGCCTGCTGGGCCGCCGCTCGGCAGGCAAGGGAAACATGGACGACATCTGCTGTCGCCCGGCGCTTCGCTCATACCTTGGTTCCGATCGGCTTTGCCTACGCCGTCGCTCACTACTTCACATTGGTGGTATTCGAGGGCCAGCTGTTGCTGAGCACACTGAGCGATCCGTTCGGACGGGCCTGGAACCTGCTGGGGACCACCGGACGGTCAGTTGATTTCACGCTGCTCTCGCCCTATGTCATCTGGTGGGTACAGGTGGCGGTGATCGTGCTGGGTCACGTCGCCGGGGTGGTGCTGGCCCATGATCGAGCGCTGTTCGACTTTCCCGGCACCACTGCGGTCCGCAGCCAATACGTGATGCTGGCCCTGATGGTGCTCCTCACCACACTGGGTTTGGTGATTCTTTCCGCCGGCTGACTAGTTCAAAGGTGCAATTGAAATCGCCCCGTCTACCGACGAACCGTTACCTGCGAGCGAGACGTATGGTTCTAACACGGATTGGAGAGGAGGGATTTGGTGAAAAAGCCACTTTTGTTGGCTGTCCTGGTGGGTTTATTGGTGGTGGCCTTCGTGGTTCCGGGGGCGTCGGCTCGCAAGGGCGCCGATTTCCAGTCGCCGATGTCGCATGCCCAGGAGGTGGAGCCTCCGGTGATCAATGCACCAGGGGCAGGCGGCTTCGCCGAGTATTGGGTGGATGGCTCCACCCTCAATTACCGGATCGACGTCAGGAAGCTGACCGGTCCGGCAACGATGGCTCATATCCACGCACCGGCAGCTCGTGGCGTGAACGCTGGCATAGCAATCTGGCTGTGTGACAACCCAGCAACGCCTCCAGCGGCGCCAGCCGGAACTCCGACCTGTAGCTCTGCCACCGATGGTCTCCTGATCGAGGGTTCGGCGACCGTCACGATGGATCAGCTGGCGATGCTCGAGGACAAGATGGCGTACACCAACGTCCACACCGCCATGCACCCTGGTGGGGAGGTCAGAGGACAGGTCCTTCGGGTCGGCAAGCCCTAGAGCCACCCACACATCAGAGAACCCCCGCCATGGCGGCGGTTCTCCAATTTAAACAGCTCTCTAGGCGGAACGCTTCGCCCGGGTCTGGTCGACGCTCGCCTTGAGAGCGTCCAAGAGATTGGTGACCGTTGCCGGTTCCGCTTCGGCTGGGGCAAGCTCGATCTCGTTGCCTTCGATCTTGGCCTCGATGGCGTCTTCCAAACGTTGCCGGTAGCTGTCCTCGAATTCCGAGGGGTCGAACTCACCCGCCAGATGGTCGATCAATAGGCGAGCCATCTTCAGCTCCTCGGCCGAAATGCGGCTGTTGTCTTTGAGTTGCTCAAAATCGGGGACTCTGATCTCGTCGGGCCAGTTCATGGTTTCCAGTACCAACAGGTCTTCTTTCACCCGAAGCGTGCAGAGCCGCTCCTTCTCTCTGATCGTGACCTTGGCCACCGCCACCCGCCCCGACTCCGAGAGTGCTCGCAAGAAGAGCTTGTAAGCCTTGGCCCCCACCTTGCTCGGGGCGACGAAGTAAGACTTCTCGAAGTAGATCGGATCGATCTCGCCGGCGTCGACAATCTTCACCACGTCGATAGTCCGCGCGCTCTCAGGCGCGACCTGCTCGAGCTCTTCGGGAGTGAAGACGACGTACTTCCCCTTCTCGTACTCGTAGCCCTTGACGATGTCGTCCCAGTCAACCTCTCGGCCGGTCTTGCTCGACACCCGCTTGTACTGAATGCGGGACTTGTCCTTTGCGGAGAGCAGGTGGAAAGCAATGTCTCGATCTTCGGTGGCCGTGTAGAGGCCAACGGGGATGGTGATGAGACCGAAGGTGATCGCCCCACTCCAAATCGAGCGCTTGGTCGTGGCCGCTTTCGCACGTTTGCGACCCTTGGGCCGCTCTGTGGCGTGACCGTTGGAGAGGGCCTTAACCAGCTCGGCGCGGCTCATTTGCGATCTGCCGGGCACATCGGCCTTCTGGGCCTTTTCGTAGAGTTCCGACTTCGTCAGTTCCTGCAGGGTTTTCTTGGCCATTCCAAACTCCGATCGGGATCGGAAATTACCCGTCGGGCTGGAGATCAAAACCAAGCGGTGGGCCCACGTGGACTTGAACCACGGACCTCGTCCTTATCAGGGACGCGCTCTAACCGAGCTGAGCTATGGGCCCCTCGTGAGCAGGCAATTGTAGTTCGTGGCCTACCTTCACCGTTTGGCCCGTTTGCCGCCGATTCCCTAGCCGGGCTTATCATTTCCTCCTACGGGGACGTAGCTCAGCCCGGCAGAGCGCCTGCTTTGCAAGCAGGAAGTCGTGGGTTCAAGTCCCATCGTCTCCACGAGCGGAATCCGAATGCAATTTCATGCGTTTTCCGCAGTACAGAACCTTAGGTTTCGATAAGGAGCGTGGTTAGTGATGGCGAATGCAGTGATCGTCGATGCGGTCCGGACCCCGGTCGCCAGGCGCAACGGCAAGTTCAAAGACATTCACCCCGTTGACCTGGCCTCGATTCCGCTCAAAGCCCTGATCGAGCGCAACAACCTCGACCCTTCCCTGGTCGAAGACGTGATCATGGGATGCGTCTCTCAAACCGGCGAGCAGAGCCTCAACATCGGACGTAATGCCGCCCTCGCAGCTGGCTTCCCCGAAGAAGTAGTAGGGACCACGATCGATCGCCAGTGCGGCTCTTCGCAGCAGTCGGCTCACTTTGCCGCCCAGGGAGTCATCGCCGGCGCCTACGACGTCGTGATTGCGGCCGGGATCGAATCGATGACCCGGATCCCGATGGGGGTGACGGCCCAGCAGGGTCCGGGGATGCCCTTCGGACCGCTGATGCTCGAGCGCTACAGCCACGGTCTCATTCCCCAGGGGCTCTCCGCCGAGATGATCAACGAGAAGTGGGGCCTCGATCGGGCCACACTCGATCAGATCGGCTTCGAGTCCCACCAACGAGCGGCGCGAGCCACCGAGGAAGGAAGATTCGAGAGCCAGATCGTGCCGGTAACCGTCAAGGGCGAGGCGGGATCCGAAGTTGTGACCCGCGACGAAGGCATTCGTTGGGACACCTCCCTCGAAAAGCTCGCCTCGCTGCAGCCGGCCTTCAAAGTCGATGGATCCGTCACGGCCGGCAACTCCTCACAGATCTCCGATGGGGCGGCGGCGGTGCTGGTGATGAGCGAGGAGAAGGCGAAGGCTCTCGGCCTCAAGCCCAAGGCTCGCTTCGTGTCCTTCGCCCTCGCCGGGGTTGATCCGGTGATCATGCTCACCGGTCCGATCCCAGCCACTTCGAAGGTGTTGGATCGGGCCGGGCTTTCCATCGACGAGATCGGCCTCATCGAAGTCAACGAGGCCTTTGCATCGGTGGTGGCGGCCTGGCGGATCGAGCACGGCGGCTCTCACCCCGATGCTCTCTGGGCCCGGACCAACGTCAACGGAGGGGCCATTGCTCTTGGCCACCCCCTCGGGGCTTCCGGAACCCGGCTCATGACCACGCTCGTCCACGAGATGGAGCGGACTGGAACCCGCTATGGCCTGCAGACCATGTGCGAAGGCGGCGGCATGGCCAACGCCACCATTATCGAATTGGTCTAACTAACGGTGGGAATCGTCCGCGTGCTCCTGGCCATTGGCCTCGGGGTCCTGATCTGGTACGTGGCGATGTACTTCATTCGGACGTTGAGCACTCCGCCCCCCGAGGTCGATCCCGAAGATGTGATCGAAGCCGATCAGGACTATCGCTGTTCGGTGTGCGGCGCCGAGCTCACCCTGAAGTATGTGAACGCCACCGAGTTCTCGGCTCCGCGCCATTGCCGCGAGGACATGGTTCCGGTCTGGCGCAGCTAGCGTCTGCGGGCATGCCCGAGTCGAAGAGACGCAAGACCAAGCGAGGTCCGAGCCCCGTCGCCGCAGCCACTGCGGCCGCTTCCAAGGCCAAGTCGAAAGAGCCCAGCCCCTCGTGGTATGTGGCGTTGATGTCCGGCCTGATGGGCCTCGGAGTGCTGGCGGTGTTGGCTCGCTTCATCTTCAACTGGAATCAGTTCTGGCTGATCGGCGGACTCGTCGCCATCGCTGTCGGGTTCCTGATGACTACCAACTTTCGCTAGGACCCCGCGGTGTCAAACCGGGTCCTCGTCCTCGACAACTACGACTCGTTCACCTACAACCTGGTCCAGTACTTGGGAGAGCTCGGCGCTGATCCGGTGGTGATCCGCAACGACCTTCTCAAGCCCGGGGAAGCAGAGGAAGAGGTCGACTTTCAACGCCTGGTCATCTCGCCCGGGCCAGGCACTCCCGAGGATGCCGGCTACTCGGTCGACTACATCCGCGCCTTCTCGAAGGAGATTCCCACCCTCGGAGTCTGTCTCGGCCACCAGGCGATCGCGGTGGCCTATGGGGGTGAGGTCGATCTGGCACCCGAACCCCGCCACGGGAAGACAAGCGAGATCCGCCACGACGGTCAGGGAATTTTCGAGGGTCTCGAGAACCCGTTCATCGCCACCCGTTACCACTCGTTGGCGGCAACCCAGCTGCCACCAGAACTCGTCCCTGTCGCTTGGAGCGAGGACGGGGTGGTGCAAGGACTTCGACACGAAAGCGATCCGGTCACCGGCGTGCAATTCCACCCCGAAAGCATCATGACCACCGAGGGAAAGAAGCTGCTCGCCAACTTCCTGCGGGCCTGAGAGCTGCGTTAATCGCCGTTGGTGGTGGCGGGCCCTTCAAAGTGGCCGATGGTCACCTGGACGGTCGATCCCACGTCGGCTGCGGCGCCCGCCGGTGGGGTCTGGTTGATGATCCGGCCGTCGAGTTCGGGGTTGTCGGTGGCAGTGATGTTGGGGTTGTCACCGATCTCGAGTCCTTCATCCTCGAGCGATTGCTGGGCCTGATCGAAGGTAAGCCCGAAGAGGTCGGGCACCTCGACCCTGCTGGCGCCACTCGAAACCACTACGGTGATGGTGTCGCCCGCTCTCACCAACTCACCGGCTCCCGGCTGGGTTCGGATCACGATTCCCTCCCCGAAATCATTCGAATCTTCGGTGACGGTCTCCCAATTGAGGTCGAGTCGGTTCAACTCTGCGAAAGCGTCGTTGTCCTCCTGACCCGCGAGGTCGGGCAAGGGGATTTCTTCGGCCCCGGTGGAGACGACGAAGTTGACCGGTTCCCCCGGATCGCGTTCGATCCCAGCCACCGGGCTCTGCTCGATGACGATCCCCGGTTCGGCCTCAGGGTCCGCCCGCTCGGTAACCGTGCCGACGGTGAGCCCAGCCTCGTTGAGCAGCGCTTCGGCCCGTTCGCGAGTTTCCCCGATCAGGGTCGGGACTTCCACCGGTGTGACCCCGGCGGAGACGTAGACCAAAACCAACCGCCCCGATTCAACCACTGTCCCGGCGGCCGGGTCGGTGCGGATGACGATGCCTTCCTCCACGTCGGCTGAGGCTTCCTGGCGCAGCTCGGGGTCGAGGTCGATTCCAGAGAGGATGGCGACCGCCTGGGCCTCGGTTTCCCCGACCACGTTGGGGACCTCGATCGGCGGAACAGTGGTGGTGGGAGGCGGACCCTCATTGGCCATCCGAAATACCAAGAAGACCATCGCCGCCAGTAGGGCGAGCAAGCCGAAGGCGGTGAGGATGAAGGGGATCTGACTCCGTCGCTCCTCTATCGGGGGAATGGTTTGGGTCGGTGGCCCGGAGGTTCGCACCGGGGCTGCGGTCAGGACCCGGGTGTTGCTGGGGTCGGCCCCTACTACTTGGGTGGGCGCCGCCACCGGGACCGCCACCGGGGACACCGCCGGTGCCTGCCCGGCCAGGACCCGGAGCAGGTCGGCTCGCATTTCATCGGCGTTCTGATAACGAAAGGAGGGATCCTTTTCCAGGGCGCGGGTGACGATGGCATCGAGTTCGGTGGGGACATCGGCGTTGATCGATGATGGGGGCGGGGCGCTGGCGGAGACGTGCTGGTAGGCCACGGCCACCGGGCTCTCGCCCGAGAAGGGTGGGCGCCCGGCCAGCATCTCGTAGAGGACCACTCCCAGTGAGTAGACGTCGGAGCGCTCGTCGGCATCGTTGCCCTGGGCTTGCTCGGGGCTGAAATAAGTGGCGGTGCCGATCACGGCTCCGGTCCTGGTCAGCTCCTGGGAATCATCCCATGCCCGGGCAATGCCGAAGTCCGTCACTTTCACGGTGCCGTCGCTCGAGAGGAGGATGTTTCCGGGCTTGACGTCTCGGTGGACCAGCCCGGCCCGGTGAGCGGCGGACAGAGCCGACGCCACCTCGGCAGTGATCTCGGCGGCCCGGCGCGGGAGCAGTGCCCCCTCGGAGCGGAGGACGTCACGGAGGCTGCGACCGTCGACCAGCTCCATGACTATGAAATAGGTGCTGTTGGCCTGACCCCAGTCGTAGATGCCGACGATGTTGGGATGAGTGAGGTTGGCGGCCGCCTGCGCTTCTCGCCGGAAGCGCTTGACGAAGGCCTCGTCGGTGGAGAACTGCGAATGGAGGACCTTGATCGCCACTTTGCGCCCCAGCAGGCTGTCCTGGCCGAGATAGACATCGGCCATCCCTCCCCGGGCCAAGTGCGACGCGAGGTGATAACGATCGGTGAGGGGGTGAGGGAAGTTCATTGAGAACTGCGGACGATTCTAGAGATCACCGGTTCAACCAACCGCTGATGAGTTGTGACGCTATCGGAGCGGCAACGGATCCCCCGCTGGCGTTCTCGCCGATGTTCCCGCCCGCCTCCACGAAGACCGCCACGGCAATGGTGGGGGCATCGACGGGAGCAAAGCCGATGAACCAGGCGTGGGGTCGCCCCTCGACCCCGGTCGAGGTGCCGGTCTTCCCCGCCACCCTGATCCCGGGAACTGCCGCCTGCCGCCCCGTGCCTTCGGTGACCACCCTTTCCATCATTTGGCTCATCATGAAGGCCGTCTCTGGAGTAAACGCGGTGTCGAGAACAGAGGGCTCGATCGTCTCGACCTCGTTGCCATCGCTATCGAAAATGCGGGCGACGAGATTGGGAACCATGACCGTGCCCTGATTGGCGACGGCGGCCGCCACCATCGCCATCAGCAGGGGTGTGGTCCGGACATCACGCTCGCCGATGCCGCTCTGACCGAGAGCGGCATCGTCGTCAGCGAGGACCGACGTGGCGAATGCGCTTTCTGCCACCGGCCAGGGAAAGGGGATCTCGCGATTGAACCCGATTCGTTGGGCGATATCCCCGATTGACCCGGCTCCGGTCTCGATGGCGATGCGAGCGAAGGTGGTGTTGCACGATCGCACGAATGCCTGCAGCAGCGTGGTGCTGGTTCCGTTGTTGCAGGGTCCGCCGCCGGCATTCTCTATAACCGCGGTCGATCCAGGCAGCGGAAACTGGGCGGGGTCGGCAAAGGTGGTTTCCTGGGTGGCGATCCCGCTGTCAATGGCAGCGGCAGCCACGACTGTCTTGAAGGTCGAACCCGGGGGATAGAGCTCGCGGGTGGCGCGATCGGAGAGCGGCCGGGCGGGGTCGTCGAGCAACACCTGATATCGATTGGCGGCGTCGGTCCCGAGAAGCTGGGCAGGGTCATAGCTCGGAGAGGTGACGAGCGCCCGCACCGACCCGGTGAGAGGATCGAGGGCCACCACCGCCCCCGCCTGGCCACCAAGCGCCTGATAGGCCAGCCGCTGGAGAGAGGCGTCCAGGTTGAGCTGGAGGTTCTGGGGACGGAGATCGCGTCCCAAGACCACCGAGAGGAGGTCGGAGATGGTGAAGTCACGCCGGGAGCGGAGATCAGACGAATAGGCCCGTTCGATTCCCTGCTCACCAAACAGCAAAGAGGAGTAGCCGACGACATTGGCAAAGACGGCGCCTTCGGGGTAGGAGCGGATGAACGAGCCGGTGGTGGCGGGATCGGGGTCGCTGCGGGCGAGGACCACACCGTCGGACGAGACGATGAGACCGCGCTCCTTTCCGGTCTGGGTGAGATTGAAGCGGGCGTTACGCGGATCGAGGCGATAGGTGTCGGCGGCGACCACCTGGACCCAGGTGGTCATGAGGCCGAGAAGGGCGAAGGAGACGAGGACGGCGGCCGCGAGCCGGCGGGTGGGGCGGTTCAGGTTTGCTCCTCATGGCTGATGCGGGCCAGCAACCCCAGCAGGAGGAAGTTGCCCACCAGCGACGAGCCCCCATAGGACATAAACGGGAGCGTGATTCCGGTGAGCGGGACCAGACGGAGGACTCCGCCGATGATGAGGAATGCCTGTAAGCCCAGCACCCAGGTGAGGCCGGCGGCGGTGAGCTTGCGAAACCGGTCCCGGCATCGGAGCGAAATTCCGAATCCGGCTCCGACAAGGAGGGCGAAGGCGGCGAGCACCGCCATCGACCCGGCGAAACCAAGCTCTTCGGCCACCGCCGCAAAGATGAAGTCGGTGGCGGCGTTGGGGATCAGGTCGGGTCTCCCCAGACCGATGCCGGACCCTGCCAGACTTCCGGTTCCCATCCCAAACCAGGCCTGGGCCACCTGATAGCCGGCGCCTTCGTAGTTCTGGAACGGCTGCAGCCAGGCCAAGACGCGGCGGCTGACATGGTCGAACACACGGGTAGCGGCGATGCCACCCCCGATGGTGAGCAAACCTCCAATGAGAAGGTAGGAGGGGCGACCGGTGGCGGCATAGATCATCCCCACAAAGGCCCCGAAAAGCAGAACCGAGGCGCCGAGGTCGCGCTGGACGATCAGAACCACGAGGCTCCCGACCCAAACGACCACCACCGGGAAGAGCTGACGGGGCTCGGGAAAGCGGAAAGGTCCGAACTTGCGGGGTTTCTCAGCCAGGGCGGGCTGGCGTTCGGCCAGGTAGCCGGCGAGGAAGAGAACCAGCAGCAACTTGGCGATCTCTCCCGGCTGGAATCGCATCTCGGTGAAGGCGAGATCGACCACCAGCCAGAGCCGGGAACCGTTGACCTCCAGGCCGCGGAGAGGGAGCGGCCCGCTCGAAGGGAGCAGCGGGAGCAGCAGGAGGACCAATCCGACGAGCAGATAGAGGTAGCGGTAACGCCGGATGGTGGCGATTCCACGATGGTGGAGAAATCCCAGGAGAGTCACCGTCAAGGCCGCCGCCACGAGGAGCCACCACTGCTGGAGGCCGGCGCGGACCGGGTCGAGGCGGTGGATTTCTGCCAGCGCCAGGGCGGTGAGGAGAGCTGCGGGGGGAAGGATCACGGTGGAGGCGGATGGCGCCCAGCGGCGAATGGCGAAATGCACCATTCCGAAGGCGAAGACCATCACCGCGAAGGTGAGCCCGATACGAGCATCGATGGTCTGGCCGCCCGCCAGCAGAACCAGCGTTACCCCGAATGCGGCCACGCCCGCGGCCGCGACCAGCATCCCGCTTTCGCCGGTGCGGGTCAACTCTCCACGAGCACGACTATCACTGTGATGTTGTCGTGACCCCCGGCGCGGTTGGCCGCCTCGATCAGATTCCAGGCCACCTCTTCTGGCGCCCCCACCCCCAAGAGGGAGGCGACCGCCTGATCATCGATCATGTTGGTCAATCCATCGGAGCAAATCAGGAGCCTGTCGCCGGGCGCTAACGGGAGGTCGAGGGTGTCGACGTCGATCGCCGAGCTGATGCCCAAGACCCTGGTCAGCATGCTCCGCTGAGGATGGTTGGCGATGTCTCCTTCGGAGATGCGGCCGGCGGCGAGCTGTTCGGCGACCACGGTGTGGTCATCGGTGATCTGTTCGAGGGAGCCGTCGTGCCACAAATAGGCGCGGCTGTCACCGACATGTGCCAGATGGGCGACGCCGTCGGACCCCAGCTCGACCAAGGTCAGGGTCGTGCCCATTCCAGCCAACTCCGGCTCGGCGAGCGAGCGCTCGAAGACCTGGGCGTTGGCTTTGACGAGTCGCTCGGAGGGAAACCCGTCGCTTGCCTGTGCCTCGGCTACCGCCAACTGGCTGGCAACCTCGCCGGCCACGGCTCCGCCCATGCCATCGGCCACCATCAACACGAACGGGCCTGGCCCTTGCCCAGCGCTTTCGGGCCAATGAGCGTCCTCGTTGTTGTTTCTCACCCGGCCTCGATGGGTGGCAGAGGCGTACTGGTACTTCATACCGCGTCCTTCATCGCACTTCCATGACCGTTTTTCCCACCTGGAGCGCGTCCCCCCGGCGCAGGTTGGTGGGGGTCGTGATGCGCTTTCCGTTCACGTAGGTCCCATTCGTGCTTCCGAGGTCGGAGACCGTGAGGACCCCGTCCGAGAGCACAAGTCGGAAATGGAACTCGGAAGCGTAGGGATCCTCGAGGACAACATCGGCTTGATCGCTGCGGCCGACGACGGTGGCGCCGTTGACCGCGAACGTCATCCCGCCCTGAGTGTCGGAGCGTATGACAGCCACCTGCTTGACGCTCCGCTTGCTCCCGCGCCCCTGACCTTGACCAAGGCCGACGTGGCGGGTAATCGCCCGGGCCACCTGCCAGATGAATAGGTACACCAGCGCCAGAAAGATCAGGCGAAGAACGGTGAGGATCAGCTCCGGCATGGAGTGAAGCGGAACTGGTGGTTGGCGAGGGTCAACTCGGCCACGGGGGCCATTCGGGTTGGCGCCCGTCCCACTGCGGTGCCGTCGACGCGGGTGCCGTTGGCGGAGCCGACGTCGGTGACGTAGATCTCTCCTCCCTGGCGATAGATGAGGGCGTGGGCCCGGCTGATCTCGGGGTAGTTGACGACGACATCGGCATCGTCGGAGCGCCCAACGACGGCTCGGTTGTGTCGGATCAGGATCTTCTCGCCGTTGGGACTCGTGAGCTGCGCCCAGCAGGGGAGAGCCCCCGGGGCGACCGCGGCGCTGCTCTGGATGGTGCCAACGCCAACTTCCTCGCGCCGATCCAGGGCCACCTCGACGGGACCTTCCAGACGCCATCCCCGGTCTGCTGCCAGCTCGGTGAAGACACCCTCGAGCTCGCGAGCCAGGGGTTCGGGATCGCCTGCGAGGTTGGCCGGATTGAGAAGAAGGGTGAACCGGTTAGCTGTGGCCGCTCCCGCCGGGGACCGGAACTCGGCCAGCTCGGCCTCGCGGGCGATGCGGGCGGCCAGCTCGGAGACGTGGAGCCCGCCGCGGAAGATGCGTCCGGCGAGATGATCGAGGGCGTCTTCCAGCCTCCGCTCCAATTGGCGGGCGAGCTTCACGTCTGGCGCCCGTTTTTCATCTCCCTACAAACGCTAACGGCGAACCCTGGGTTCGTAACCGCGCTGCACGCGTATAACGGTCCCTAGTTCGTCGGTCAGGTTCCCGTGTACCCTTAAAAGCCCACTCGGGCGAGTGGCGGAATTGGCAGACGCGCAGGATTCAGGTTCCTGTGTCCGCAAGGACGTGGGGGTTCAAGTCCCCCTTCGCCCACCCACCTATCAGAGCAGAGTGAGGGTCATGGCTTCGTACACGGTGAACAAGAAAGCGGTGGCCAAGGCTCGGAGCCTCATCGACGCCCGCCAATACGTCCTCGACAGCGATTGGGGCGAGTCCCAGCCCAGCGCCGAAGACGAGAACGCATTTCTCGAAAAACACTCCTGGGACGAGTACGCCGAATGGCACCTAGCCCTCACTGATGGCGCCACCGACGAGACCAAGGCTCGCTACGGCTTCGTCTACGGGGACCTGCGGCGACTTCACCGCACCGGCTTGATCGCCTGCGTCTATCGAGCGTCCGAATGGCGGCACAAGTCGATCGAGTTGGCCGCCCATGATCTGCTGCAACATCTTGATTCGGTAACGGCCTAGCAGTTGCAGCCAGCGGTACTGGATCGCAAGCTCGAACGACGCCTGCGTCGGCGCCGATGGGTGTGGTGGCCGGTGCTCCTCACCACGGTCGTGCTCCTAGCATTGATTCTGGCCCGGATCAATGCCCAGGCGTCAGCGGCGGTCTCCTATCTCGACGGAATTCGTCAATCGGCCGTCGAGCTGGTGACTGCGGCCTCGACTTTCTCGGCTTTGTCCGACGATCTCACCGATCTCGACCGGGCCGAGTTCGAAACTGCCACTGACTCGGTGACGGCTGCCCTCGACACCGCATCGGCCTCGGTCCTCGAGGCGCCCCAGCGAAGCTCGCTGATCGGCGCTGCCTCCCTCTTCCGCCTGGCAGTCTCGACGTGGACCGGGGGGGTGCGCACTTTCCAGGAGGGCATGCTTAGGTCGGCCGATCTCGATGGGGCCGGGGAGGAGCAGATTTACGCCGGCATTCAACAGGTGGCCGCCGGCGACGACCTCTACCAGGGAGTGTTGGCCGAGCTCGATCGGGCCGACGTCCCCGATCCCATCACCCCCCTTCCCGAGCTCGTCTTCCATTCCCCCAACTACTCCCCGGTGGCCCTCGCCCGACTGTTCGCGGCGGCAGCGGCGGCCGACAACTCGCTGCTGGCGTTGCGGGCCGATTTGGCCGTCGGCCAGGTTACGTCGCAACCGGCCTGGGTCACCGATCCCGACGGGGACCTTGTAGTCGAGCCGGTGGAGGCGATCCGCATCGACGTAGTCGTCGCCAACCTCGGCAACACCTCGGCGCCTATCCAGAATCTCTTCCTCGATCTCGCCACCGAAGCGGGCGAGGAATCACGCACCCTGGCGGTCCCCGCCCTGGCCCCGGGAGCTCAAACGACGGTTTCGTTTTTCGAGCTTCCCGTGACCTCGGGCCAGACCTACCAGCTCTCGGTGGCCCTCCAGCTGACCGAGCCCGATGGAAACGCCGATAACGATGGCATCGCTCTCTCGTTCTTCGTGAACGAGCCCGTCGAATAGCAGCCGTAGGATTTCGCACCCGTGATCGACCCGACTCTGCTTCGTTCCGACCCCGACCAGATTCGGATCTCCTTGCAACGCCGGGGGCTGACCATCGATCTCGACGTACTCATCGGGCTCGAGGCACAGCTACGGCGCACCCGCCAGGAGGCCGAGGAAACCCGGGCCGCTCAGAAGGAGGCAGGTAAGGAGATCGCCCGCCTGGAGGGGGACGAGAAGAAGTCCGCCATTGCCGAGGTGGGGAAGCTGGCCGACCGCCACAAGACCCTCGAAGCCGAAGCCGAGCAGTTGGCGGAGAGCTTCGAGGAGCAGTGGGCTGCAGTCCCGAACCTGGTCGACCCGAGCGCCGCCGAGGGCCACAGCGAAGCGGACAACGTGGAGATCAAGCGGGTGGGCGATCAGCCGGACTTCGACTTCGAGGCGTCGGACTTCACCGCCCTGGGGTCGAGCCTCGACATCATCGACATGGAGCGCGGGGCCAAGGTCTCGGGGAGCCGCTTCGGATATCTGAAGGGGCCGGCTGTCATCCTCGAGTTCGGGTTGGTGCGGTACGCCTTCGACCGCTTGATCGCTGCCGGATTCACACCGATGGTGCCTCCGGTCCTGGTACGCGAGCAGGCTCTATATGGAACGGGCTTTTTCCCCGGCGATCGCGAGCAGGTCTACTCGGTTCCGGCCGACGACCTCTTCCTGGTGGGGACCTCGGAGGTTTCACTAGCTGCTTATCACACCGACGAGATCTTCGACGCCGATCAGCTTCCGCTCCGATATGCCGGGTTTTCTTCCTGCTTTCGACGCGAGGCGGGCACGTACGGCAAGGACACCCAGGGCCTGTTCCGGGTGCATCAGTTCGACAAGGTCGAGATGTTCGTCTTCTGCGCCCCGGAAGCATCGGTAGAGGAGCACGAGCGCCTACTCGAAATCGAAGAGTCGATTGTGGGCGGGCTGGGGTTGCCTTACCGGGTCATGAACATCGCCGCCGGGGATCTGGGCTCATCGGCTGCCAAGAAGTACGACATCGAGGCGTGGTTTCCCTCTCAGGATGCCTATCGAGAGGTCACCTCGTGCTCGAACACCACCGACTACCAGGCGCGGCGCCTCAAGGTTCGGATGCGGGGCGACGGAGGCAACCGGATCGTTCATACCCTTAACGGAACCGCGGTTGCCGTCGGGCGGATGATCCTCGCCATCCTCGAGAATTTCCAACAAGACGATGGTTCGGTGGAGATGCCGGAAGGCCTTGTGCCTTACGTTGGCTTTGGCCGCATCGGGTGAGCGAGCAATCGGACGTCATCTTCGCTCGCATCGCCCGCCGTTATGACCTGATCAACACCCTTCTTTCGGCTGGCCGCGACCAGGCGTGGCGACGCTCAGCAGTTGAGCACTTGCCCCCAGGACGATTGCTCGATCTCGGCAGCGGCACCGGAGTGGCCGCCCCGGTATTCGAAGATCGAGAAGTGGTGGCTCTGGATCCAGTGCGAGAGATGCTCTCGTTGAATTCGATCCCGCACCGAGTGGCGGCGGTCGCCGAGAACCTTCCATTTTCCGACGCCAGCTTCGACTCGGTGTTCTCCGCCTTCGTCTTTCGCAATCTGTCGTCGATCGATCGGACGCTGTCGGAGATCGGGCGGGTATTGCGGTCAGGGGGAGTGGCGGCCGTGGTTGATCTCGGCCGGCCCCGTCACCCCCTCGCCCGCTCGATCTCACGCCTCGGGACCGCTATCACCCTCCCGCTGGCGGGACTGATTGCCCGCGCACCGGCCGACTATTGGTACCTCCATCAGAGCCTCGACAAGCTGCCACAACCGGAGGAGCTGTTCGCCCAGAGCCCCCTTCGCCTCGGTTCGGTCTGGCGCATGGGACTCTTCGGCTTCGTCTACGGCGCCCTTCTCCATAAGGAGTGACGAGGGGGCGCTGACGTTCAGCCGGCGGGACTGCGGCGCCCGGGAAGGCCCGCTTAGAGCTGCTTCCTTCCGGACCTGACTCGGTTCGCGGTTTCCCGCCGCGCAGGGCCCGCTGAACACAACACGCCCCCTCGATTCGAGGCTAACTCAGCGCTGATCTCTAAAGAAAGCCGACAACAACTCGGCGGCCTCGTCGGCCAGCACGCCTTGTCGGATCTCACAACGGTGGTTGAGCCGGGCGTCCTGAGGGATGTTGTAGAGCGACCACGCCGCCCCGGCCCTGGGATCTGCGGTCCCATAGACGATGGCGCCGATGCGGGCGTTGACTGCGGCACCAGCACACATAGGACAGGGCTCAAGGGTGACGTAAAGAGTGGTGTCGGGGAGCCGCCAATCGCCCCGTGCTCTGCCAGCCGCGGCAATGACGAGCATTTCGGCGTGAGCCGTGGCGTCGGCCAGCTGCTCCCGGCGGTTGTGGTCGGCCCCGATTACCTCGCCCTGGCCGTCAACCAACACGGCGCCGATGGGAACCTCCCTCTCTGAAACCGCCAGCCGGGCCTCCGCCAAAGCGAGCGCCATCCATCGTTCGTCCTGTTGCTTGTTCACCCTTTCCCCTCTAAGCAAATTTGTTGCACCACGATCGCTCCCTCACAAATTTGGCGCATCACGACCGACTCCTGGTTGCAGCGCAACAAATTTGTCCTGCGATGGTCGCCCTGCACCGAATTTGCGTCTCCTTATGGGTTTCTCGATGCATGGGCTCCGACTTCTAGACTATGGATGCTCTTTGCCGCAGTGCCGAAGAGCCTTCCGGAGGGATCGCATAGTCCGGCCTAGTGCGCGGCACTGGAAATGCCGTTGGGGGCAACCCCTCGGGGGTTCAAATCCCCCTCCCTCCGCCAAGTTGACAACCTCAAGCGAACCCAGGGTTGGTGGCCGCGCTCAGCGCGGACAACGGTCTGTAGTTCGTCACCGGGAGGGATCGCATAGTCCGGTCTAGTGCGCGGCACTCGAAATGCCGTAGGGGGCAACTCCTCGAGGGTTCGAATCCCTCTCCCTCCGCCCAGCTCCTCGGGCTTTAGCCTGCAATACCGGAGGGATGGCCGAGCGGTCGAAGGCGGCAGTCTTGAAAATTGCTAGGTCCCGCAAGGGGCCTCATGGGTTCGAATCCCATTCCCTCCGCCAAAAGGTCGACGTTCGAACTCTGGACGCGCCGACCTCTGGGGACGGCGTCAAAAGAAAAGTCGCCGCTTGGACGTTCAATGCGAGCTATGGCTATGTCCTCGGCGACTGACTGATGACTTAGCAGCTGTCCAAACGGTTCAGCCAGGTCGACCCCGATGACTATGCCATTAAAGATGTAGATGGCCTCAAAGAGCGTCTGGTTGAGGTCTCGCCTGACCCATTTGGCGGCCGAGAAATACGCCCGCTGCGTGTTGGTCAACATCCGCATTGCCAGGTCGAGCTTGTCCTCGATCACATCGAAGTGGATCTGGGCGGCCGCAATGATTCGATTGGCTTGGGCCCTCTCGGTTTCAATGCGGCTTTGTTCCTCCCGAAGTAAGTCGAGCGGCAACGCGTCGGCATAGTGAGCAGCGAGCAACTTTCGGCGCTCCCGATCCAGCTTGGACAGCCGCAGCTCCTGCCGTTTCAGTTCTTTGCGTTGAGGCTGCGTTCGACACCGATTTGCTCAAGCACGTCCTCGGCTAGGCGACTGAGGAATGACTTGCTGAAAGAGAGGGCGGCGTAATAGTCGACAACGCTCTTCTCGACGACATCCACCGAGATGTACGACTGTTGGCAGTTGGTTCGTCGCTTCTGCCGACTGGCAAGCATCGCCGGTCCTTCTCTCCCTGGACCGACCGATGCCACCCTCTCGGCATGGCTGAAAGCTCCCGGACGCCATCGTCGGCGAAGCCGCATCCCAACGCCTTCAGTCGACCCGGCCCACCGAACGCCGCCAAGAAAAACGGCCTCTCGCCGAACTAACTCACTCGGTCGGCGAGTCGAGGAGACGCACCGCCCGCTTTAGGTATCGATCTGACGAAAAAGTGTTACTAAGCCGTCGCAACGTATGCGAACCTGTCGTGCGAGCGGTGGACCATGGACTGGGCACGCTTGGTTGTTGTCTGATATTGGTCCCCTACATTGCCCATGGACGGCTAGGCCAGGCTATCTGATTGCTTCCGCGCGCTGCGCCTTGGGCGACGCCTGACCCATGGCTTAAATAGCGGCAGCGCGATCCGTACAAGGAGGCCGATCACGGCCAGCAATAGGGTTAAGCCACCTAGCAACCGCACTCTGAATTCCCCAGGCGCACTGCTCGCCAGTCCTAGCACAACTGCCACGCACCCGAGCCAAAGTGATAGGACTTGTGGGCGAGTCGCCGAAAGAAGCTTCTGTCGCGGAACCAAAACGGCAGCTAAAGCGATCCCGATAGCAATCACGACTAAGGCGATAGTCATCTAAGTCAGCATCCCCCTAAAGATTCTGGCAGGTATGAGTCTTCTTGATAGGGGCATACCAACTACCCACCGAACTCCAACGATACTGAGTATTGCTAACGAATGGGCAGACCCGTTTGGTTGAGAATTTGACCCGTTCGACCTTTAGCACCCCAGTGCAATTCTGAACCATCCCGATATAGCTAACGAATGTGCCGGCGCCACTGACGGCAAGGCTGACCGTGGCCAGGACGCCGAGAGGCCCGGTTGCCAAGGTAAGGAAAATCGACGTTACGCCGATCGCTACGCCTGTAACACTCAGGGTGCACCCAAATGGATCACTGTTGACAAACCCAGAGGAGGCCGCCTGGACAGCTGCTGGCGCCGTGCTTGAGTCAGATGGGCGAGACTTGTCTGCTTCTCCGTCACAAAGCTGATTCAGCGATAGGTCGAACCCGCGCCAAGTCGCGCTTACGGACGAAACCTCGAAGCAGCCATTGGTTGTCTCCTTCAGCCAGTCCTCAAAGTAGCGACGGCCGGAGTCCGTAACGGTGATGGTCGACAGATCTCCGGTCGCTTCGATGAGTCCGTGCTCTATCGAAACGTTCAGGGTATAAGCAGCTAGCTCGGCAAGGGTCCGGTCCTCGAGCGATAGCCGGGCCGAATCCCGGACCACCCAACCGGATTCCCCAAGTTCAAGTATCTCGAGCGGCTGGCTCCTTTCGAGCGTCTCCTTAGGAGCAGCGAGCGCGGGCTGCGCAACCAGGAGAACAGACAGGACGGCGGCAACCAGCGTATAACGTCTCATCCCTCGACCTTTCTTGGCATGCTTGGGGCGACCTCATGCTTAGTTCGCCTATCAGGGGAAAAGGTTCCCTGTGCAGTCGCTGATCGAGTCTGAGGCTCTCGGCTAGACCTGACCGAGGAGGATCTCGTCTACGATAGAGCGAAGATCGGCAACGACGCCGCTAACGAATCTCGGACGCAGCTCTTCTAACAACCTGACTTGGCCGAGTCTTCAATGTATTGGGGGAAACCCACCTAGAGCTGATGGCGACTATTGGGCTGGCTATGTCTAGCAAGAGAAACGGCCGTACCAGGCGGCTCTTCCAGCTCTTCGTCACCAGCAAGATTCTCGACGGCTCGTTCTCTAATCCGCTCCCATCAGCAATCAGGCAGGTTGTCGAGGTTGTTGCGAGATGTCCGATCAGCATCGGTGCGTAGATGCTTGCCGGTTGAAGTTTGGATCACGCGAACCCACACTGGTGGCTCAACTTCGTGAACAAAGTAGCGATGGGTCCCATTCTCGATATCGGAAATGGCATCCCGCTTGGCTCTGGGCGACCACCACTCCCCGGTGTTGCACAGTGATGTGATATCTCCCTCATCGTTCTTGCCGCTCTGCCGAACTCGACGATCCGCCACTGCTTGATTCCTTTCTCTGATCTGCTGCCTCTAGGGATTTGCCAGAGGCCCTCAGTCGGTTCCCTGACTGCTGCCTACGGGAACTGTTGGCACTGAGTCCTTGGTCGTCGACAGTCCGCCTGATGGCGACATCCATACAGGTAGACGGTGGCGTCAAGTGGAGTCAGGCCGACTGAAGAGCAAGGTAATTGACCCTTGGACTTCCACGGATCCCTTCGCGATAAATCCGACTTCACCGCCCGCCGTAATCCCGAAAGTGACTTCGACGGTCTCAAGTCCCAGCCCAGCTTTGTCGTCCGCCACAAGGCGGGAAAAGTGCGAGCGAATCTCTGCCAACTGATCGACGATCCGGCCCACGTCAACTCGCGGCATGCCTTCCACGGCTTCGTCGCCGCCGCCAATAAGGGGGAGGTCCATCGAGCAACTCCTTCCTCTCTCGTGCAAATCGTGCTGCTTGTCGGTCAGATGTTCGCCGATGCCGGCTTAGGGGTTCCTCTCGCCTTCTTGGTGGTCGGGGCAGCGTGCACGACTCGAGGACCTGCGGAGGTCGCGTTGTTCGACTCACTACCCCGACCGAGGGGTGTTCACCGATTGGGCCGGAATTGTTCCGCGGAACCTAAATGCCACCTCCGGCAAATAGGGATCAGTCGATCTGCGGAGGTGTTCTGTGACGTGGCGTGCGAAATCGGTCGCGGCCCTTGTTGTCTTGGTTGTGTGGAATGCACCCACTGTTCTGGGAGGCGTTGACCTGACCGAGACCGAATCTCATTGCGTCGTGGCAGTCGTCGCGCACAAGACCAGCGGCGAATTCATCCTGAGCGAACCACGATGCTTTTCCAGCTTGGCCCAGGCCCTAACCGACGCCAGCGGCGACTCCTCGGCGTTTCCAGCCGACTTTTCTGGATCAGAACTTCTGTCGGGGGAGGGCGGGTCGGCCTTACTGGCCACGCTTGGGGTCCACTTTGAAGGCGCCAACGGTTCGGGCAGTTCGATCTCGGTGACGGGCGGGGCTTGCAGTGGCGGCTACTGGAACACCGGCCTGTCTTGGGCCAACCGCATTTCCTCGTCCTGGAACGGCTGCTATCGGTTGCGGCATTACGACAACCCGCATCTGGGTGGATCCTCAGCCTCCACCGTCGGCGCTGGATCGACGCACAATCTGCCGGGCGCGATGGACAACAAAACCGAATCGGTGGCATATTTGAGCAGCTGACAAACCCGTCGAGTTCCGAGTTGGCCTGTCAGGCTGGCAGCCTTGACCGGACATCCAACCGACTCTGAGCTGATCGCGGCTTCCTGGACAGACCCCCAGCAGTTCGCGCAGATCTTTCAGCGACACTTCTCGGCCATTTACGCCTTTACAGTCCGGGCTGTTGGGCCTTCTCAGGGTCCGGATCTAGCAGCGGAGACGTTCGTTCGAGCCCTCGCGATTCGTCGGCGATTCGATACAGAAATGTATTCGAACGCTCGACCCTGGCTCCTGGGCATCGCCGCCAACCTGATTGCTGGACACCTTCGGAGCCGAGCTCGGGAGTACCGGGCGGTCGGACGACTGTCGTCCGTCGCCGAGCCAGCCTTTGACGAGGAAGCGGTTAATCGAGTCCAGGCAGAATCGATTGCTCCTGCCCTCAGACGGGCCCTCGGGAGTCTGCGCCAAGAGGAGGTCGAGGTGGTTTCGCTCTTTGCGTTAGAAGGACTTTCCTACAAGGAAATCGCCGTTGCGCTAGGCATCGCTGAGGGGACCGTACGCTCACGACTTAGCCGGGCTCGGACCAGGCTGCGGAACTTGCTCGCCGATCCCGGTGAAATAGGTCCTACATGACTGGCCAAGACGATCCTCTCGATAGCTTCAAGCCGTCAGGCGCCCCGCCACAGCCGTCTGAGGTCGAGTTTCGCGAAGCCGAAGCTCAGCTCCTGGCGGCGATCGACCTTGAGATGACCCGCTCTAAGCGTCGCAGCCGAGCGGCGGGATGGAGGCTGCCCGCCATCGCTGCCACCGTCGCCGTTGCCCTCGGGCTGTTTGCGGTCTTGCAGCCGGACCCAGCCAGGGCTGCTCTGCTAGAAGTTGCTCGGGCCGCCCGACTGGCGACTCCGATTGATATTCCCAGCGGCTCCTATGTCTACTCGCGATCAGAGAACGTCCATCTGGTCGTGCGACCTGGCAGCGACATGAATCTGAATTCAGAGTCAGTCGCATACCTCTTGCCGACGATTCGCGAAGTGTGGTGGAGTCCGGCTGAGCGTTTCATTCAAATCCGCACGACCGTTCAACGCCCTACTTTCTTCAGCCCAGGCACGGCCGCGGCTTATCGGGCGGCTGGTCTTGAGAGGGATGATGGCGTAGGCGAGACCGACACTCAGCAGTTAACGGGTGTGACCGACCCTCTGAGCGAAGCAGAATGGCCCACGGAGGCACGAGCCCTGCGATCGGCCATGGAAGAGGCGGTGTCAATGTCGGATGATCAACGCCCGATACGTGTTCGGGTTCTCGACCTGGCAGCCGACCTGTTGCGAGACGCCGATCGAACGCCGATCCTGCGGAGTGCGATTCTGGAGGTCATGGCTGACGTTGGCTACGACATTGTCGAGGATGACGGCACTATCTCTCTTTCGGCTAGGTTTCGGAATCCTCTTCTGACTCGTCTCGAGGTCACGTTGAGCCGAACAGGCCTGTTGCTGGTGGAACGCACAGTGCTGCTCGAACCTGATACAGCTCTGCAGATCCCGGCCAACACCGTTATCTCGCGGTCGGAACGCGAGCCGCCAGTGACGACGCGCTCCCTGAGTAGCCCGCCCCCTTAACGCCTCCGGGCGGAGTCCGGTCGACACGGCTACCCAGCAAGAACGACGCTCTCAGGCTCATGGGAGTCACAGGTTCAGCACGCAGAACCCAACTCGTTAATCGGCAAACTCACAATAAGACGTCTGCGGGACTGAGATCGGCTTGCTCCTACACCGACTGTGGTTAATCGCCAGTTGGCTCAGGACCTCGAGGAGCGCTCAGATCATGTTGTGACAGGATCTTGAGTCTTCAGGTCCCGCTGCGCCAGGTGCAGTTCAGGAGCGCGTTGGAGCCGCTTGCTGGGCGTTTGCGGGGCAACCGTACGGGTCTCTGCGAGGCAACAGCAGGCGCAAAGGTCAACCGGAACCCGATATCACTTTTCGGCGAATACGTACGAGTGGTGGACCTCGGGCTCAGTACCTGTCCATCCGGGTCGGCTGAGCCTCTATTCAAGAGGTTCACGAGAGTAGGAGGTACGCACATGATCGGTAAGCGTTCTGCGACCGAGGCGGCGAAGAGAGGACCGAGCGCCTGGAAAGCCGCTCTTGTCGTCGCTCTGCTGGCCCTGCCTAGCCTCGCTTCGGCAACCACCAAGAATGACGTTGTCAATAGCGGTGATTTGAGGGAGATCTCTTCAGAGACTGTCATACTCGAGCTGACTGACCCCAACGGTGACCCGGTAACCGTTTCTGGCACGCGGCAAACCTACGTGCCGTCAGGGTCGAACCCTGCCGGAAGCCATGCATTGCTTTCATGTACGTACAGCAGAACCGTCGGAAATCCGTACTACTTCTACTCGGGTGGACACCGGGCCGGTGGTTACGCAGAGGCCTCCGCCAGTTCAGGATGCGTCCAGGGAATCGGCTTGGCCCATCACCTACAGGAATTTGAAGCCTGGTGGGTCACCAGGGCTGGTCCCACAGCCATTTTCGCGAATCCAGGGCAGACCAAATCCCATACAGTCGTAGCCAGTTGCACTGGCACCGCGAGTGAAAGCTGGCAACACGTTGGGACGGAATACATTGGCGGGCCAATTTTCGTTGCCCAACCAGCAACCCTCGGCTGTAACAATTGACCGTCAACTAGGGCCTAGCGACCACGGCGACGATGTCACGGATCGAGTCGTCGCCGTGGTCCTCCTCATCCTTACGCTCCTGGCTTGTGGAACTCGCGAAGCATCCTGTGATGAGGGCGATGGAATTCTGCGAGTGCATGACAAGGATCGAACCTGGCACATCGAATATGAGAGGATCGAGCTCGATGGAGTCAGGCTTAGAGCCACGCTGGAAGGCTTTGTCGGGCCGTCTAGGGTCGATATGAATCTGAACTTATCCGAGTCCTGGGTCGCATTTACAAAGTCGGGAGATCCATTCGACTACCAGTTCGTGATCGTGTCATGGCCCGACGGCGCGGAGGATGTCGCCTGGTCACTGGAAGGTAGGCAGGATTCACCAGTTTCGTTCAATCGACTGGAATTGGGCTGCTCAGGTGACTTGGGCTATGCCGCTTTGCCTGGCATGAGTGAAGAAGTAGCTCTTTTGTCCACAGCAGATGGCGACGAATGGGTCCCGTATGCACTGTTGGAATTACCCGCGGGCGGCGTGACCACGGGTTTCAACCCAGATAGTTGAGCCGGAAAGGCACGCTCCTCATCTGCGCCTCACCACGATTGATCTCCCATCTGCAGATCTCCGACTGCGGCGAGGCAGGCACGTGGTGGCGGATGCCACTTGCTGATTGAGTTGAAATGACCTGGACACCAACTCATCAGCAAGCTGCCGTAATTGCCCACGACGCGAGCCTATCGGCCAGGCTGCTGGCGGGTCCTGGCACTGGCAAGAGCGCCACCGTCATACGCTTCATGCTTCATGCTGCCGAGTTACAAGGCGTGAGTGGGAGGCTTCTGACCTTTACGCGCGCTGCAACCAATGAACTCAAAGGGAAGGTCGCAGAGCATCCCGAGGCGTTGAGCCAACCGAGCACGGTGCATTCGTTCTCGATCGCAACTCTTCTCGCGAATCCTGGAGCGAGCATGCTTCCGCAGCCAATTCGAATTGCTGACGACTGGGAGTGGAAAGAACTGATTCGCCAGCACCTCAAAGAGCTGGTCGGCTGCGACGTGAGGCTTATCGATCGTGCGCTTCGTGAAATGGCCTCGAATTGGGAGTCCCTTGAGCCGGTGTTGGATCCCAAGCTCCCTGACGAGGTGAGGAATCAATTCAGTGGAGCTTGGGAGCAGCACAGGGTCGTTTTTGGGTATTCGTTGTTGGCTGAGCTTCCGTATCGGCTTTTGCGTGCGCTTGAAGACCATCCCACGCTCGATCTCGGCACCTGGGACTACCTAGTGGTTGATGAGTACCAAGACCTGAACCAGTGCGACCTTGCTGTCCTCAATCACATCTCGGATCGAGGTCGGCCGTTGATAGCGGCTGGCGATGATGATCAATCGATCTATTCGTTCCGAATGGCGCATCCAGTCGGGATTCGTAGCTTTCTCACTCAGTACCCCGCTGCGCTGGACTATCCCCTTTCGGTGAGTCAACGCTGCGGAACAAGGATCCTCGAGTGCGCTCGTCACGTTGTAGAAGGCATGCCTGGGAGACCGGCACGACCAGCTCTGACGCCGGCCGCACATTGTCCGCCAGGAGAAGTGCGCTACCTCAGGTTTGCAAATTGGACTCGGGAAAGGGCTGGGGTAGCGACCATCGTTGAGTGGCTGATCGACCATGAAGATGTTGCTCCAGAGGACATCGCGGTCATGTTTCGGACCAACTACAACGAAGCATGGTCGGGGCCTCTGACAGCGGCCCTAACGGCACGAAGTATTCCTGTTGTGGATACATCAGAGGTTCCGGCGATGCTGGAGGAGGATTCAAATCGACGCCTTCTCGCTCTCGCAAGACTGGTCGTCTATCGGTATGACTCATTGGCTTGGTGGACGTTGCTCAGTCGCACTGCCCAGATTGGTCCAGCGACGAGGGACCATTTCTATAGTCGGGCCGTTAGCTCTGGGACGACTTTCGCCGAGCAACTACTGGCCGAAGGCGAGAACGGTTTTCCAGATCTCGGCTCAGCTCAGCGGAACCGGGTCGAACTGGCCATCTCGCCAGCGCTTGAGGTGGTTGCTGGTATTGACTTAGAAGGCGCCAATCTCGGCGACGCCGGGTGGGGAACTTGGCTCGTCGACAATGCAGAGCAATTTGGCGGCTGCGAGGAGCGATTTGCTCGATTGCTGAAGGACCTCGATGGCGTTATCGATCGAACTGAAGGTCTAGGGCGTTTTCTCGGCCAGATACAGCCGGTGGGAAAGGACCTGCGGTCAGGCCGGGGTGCCGAAGCCGTTCGGCTGATGACTATGGCCTCGTCCAAGGGATTGACTGTGCGCGCCGCGATTGTTGTTGGAGTCGAGGAAGGTGTCGTGCCTTTGGCAGACGCGGATGTTGACGAGGAGCGACGCCTGTTGTATGTCGCGATGACTAGGGCCACTGATTACCTTTTCCTTACATGGGCAGGTTCACGAACTGGACCAACCGCTCGCACTGGCGCTCCTCGGGTTGGAGCTGGTCGGAACCGGTCGCGTTTTCTCACCCATGGCCCTCTGGCATCTGAGGACGGTGCCGGGTTTCTTGCGACGTTGACCCCTTGATCGAAAGGGCCGATCCGTGTTGGAATGGATACTGGCAGTCTCAATCGAACGACTGGTCAGCAGGTAATTCGATGCCAGGACGTTGCGACAGCGCGCACTGAAACCCAGCAACGAGGAGACCTCCACTGCTATTTGTCACGTTGCGGGTTCGAACGTAGTCCCATTAGGGCCTCTCGTATTCTGGCCAAGCTTGGGCTAAGAAGGTTGAGAAGGCGTCGTTCCTTCGGGCCTAATTGAATATGTGTGCGCTAGTTCCGCCGGCTAAGAGCCGGAGCCTTAGCAGCCGTGACCCCAACGGTCTCTGGAAAGGAACCAGGAAACCTCTGGGCCGTTGGCCCGAGATTTGGGGCCGTCGCTCACTGCAATTCGTTAGTCGGTGCCTTTTCTGCTCTCTGAGGTGACGATGGCTGGCTTTACCTGGATTTGACGGTCGACTCGTACCATGCGATAAGTGCCCGAAGTGCCGTTTCTTTGCGTCGGCGCGCGCACGAAGCGTATCTTCGTTGTGGTTGCTTCGGCCATCGCATTGTTCGGCTTGGCAACCGCGGCATCGGCACATGCGACCTTGCTCGAGACGTTACCGGCTGATGGGGCTCAACTTGACCGCGCCCCTTCCGAGGTGATCATCACCTTCGACGAGCCCGTTGACTTGCCTCCCGGATCGATGCGCGTTTTCGATGATGCCGGGCGTCGGGTGGACCTTGGAGACCCCGGCCATGGCTCGCGCCCGGATCAGGTCAGAGTGTCGCTGGGCGGAGGAATTGGCGAAGGATGGTTCGTTGCAACTTGGTCGGTGGTTTCTGCCGATGGCCACCCCTTGCGTGGCGCCTTCCAATTCGAGGTTGGGACGAATCAGGAAGCCATCGATCCGGGGGTTTTGGAAGCGATTCTGGGTCAGGGAGGCTCGGCCGCGGCCTCAGTTGCTGCAGCCGTGGTGCGCTGGATCTCCTACCTAGGCGGCCTAGGCAGTGCCGGTGCTCTCCTGTTTCTGACCTTGACTAGATCTCAGCTTTCCGAGCTCGGGCAGTCAAGACTTCACACGTTGATCCGCACCCTTGCGATCGCCGGGATCTCGGCGTCAGTCCTCTCAGTGCCGCTGTTTGCTATTGAGTCGAGCGGACTGGAATTGGAGAGTGTTTCTCTGCCGGCGCTAAGTCAGGCCGCGACCTCCCCGTACGGAATCGCTGCCGCGGTGCGGATTGCTGTTCTCGTGACCCCTCTCGTGGCCAGCCTTTCCTTTGGTCCTATACCGGCGCTCTTTTTTCTGGCAGGGATCGCAGTGGCCGAGACTCTCGCCGGTCACACCCTGAGCACTTCACCGGGGTGGTTGATGATTGCCGCCAACCTCATTCACGTTGGGAGTGCCGCGATCTGGATCGGGGGTCTGGCGGCGTTGGGCCTGGCCATGCGATCGCTAGGTCGGAATGGTCCGGCAGGCGCTCGAATGGTCGCAATGTTCTCCCGCCTTGCCCTGTGGACCGTCGTGGCACTCGCCGGTGCTGGTCTGATACTGGCGTGGTTAACCGTCAGGGCTCCCCGCGCCCTCATTTCGACCGCGTTCGGGTGGACTCTTCTTGCAAAGACCACAGTAATGCTCGCCGTGTTGGCTGTGGCTCGATACAACCGATCAACGCTGGTGCCCGCCATCGTTGGAAGTGGGTCAAACGAGGGTTGGTCGCGCCTCAAGCGAACGGTTCGGTTCGAAGTGATCGGCCTGGTCGTAGCGGTGGCCGTGACCGCTTTACTCGTCACTTTGCCCCCGGCTGCCGAGGCAGCAGGGGTGACCGACCCCTTCAGTACCACGGCCGAATTCGGAGCAGGTCTTCTGAATTTGGTGGTTGACCCGAACCGAGCCGGGGTCAACGAGGTCCATGTCTACACGCTCGACCAGAGCGGACTGCCAACTTCTCTCTCCGGCGAGCTATCAATGGGCTTATCGATGCCCCACCACGATATTGGACCACTGGAACGGAATCCGATCGTGGCAGGACCAGGGCATTGGATCTTGAGTGGACCCGAGCTCTCCATCCCAGGCACTTGGGAGATCACCATTCGTCGGGTTGAAGGATTCGACGAGGACACCGTCACAATCCCCGTGACCGTGAATCCATAGCAGAGCCCCAAACGAAAGGAAACCATGCCCAACCGTCGATTGATAGCGCCCGCAGTTGCCTTTATCGCCCTCATGATCCTGGCATTGCCGGCAATGGCTCATGTCACGGTTCGCACCGATAACGACCAAGCCGGGGGTTTCGCCGTTTACACCGTCAGGGTGCCCAACGAATCGGAGGAGGGCTCAACGGTGCGAGTGGAAGTTCAAATTCCTGAGGGTCTCGAGGCGAGTCGGTATGAGCCAAAGCCCGGATGGACCATGGCCCTCGCCGACGGCGTCCTGACAATCGATGGGGGAAGTCTGGCTCCTGGTGAGTTCGCCGAGTTCCGATTTCAGGCGCGAAACCCCGAAACTCCGGGAACGCTTTCCTTCGCCGCCATTCAAACTTATGACGACGGGGAAGTGGTGAACTGGACTGGCGCCCCCGACACCGATACACCCGCCTCGGTGGTGGAGATCGTTGCTGGAGAGGCAAACGGAGAGGAGACCGGGAGCGGTTCCGAGGAAGGAGACGACACCGACCTGATGCCGCTACTCGGCGTCATCCTCGGCGGAATAGGCACTCTGCTGGGAGGCGCGGCGCTGCTGATGATGGCTCGTAAGACATGAGGCTTCGGCTGGGCGTGGCTCTAGTCGGCACGTTCCTACTAGTAGGTCCGGCGACTCCGGCTCTAGCCGACCCTGCCACCCCCACCAACTATCGGTCCGAAGTGACTGAAATCGACCCTCCAACTTCGGAATTCAGCGCCAGCATCGTGGGAGGCGATTCCTTCTTGCAGATCTCCGTGCCGGAGGGAACAGAGGTTGAGGTGCTCGGTTACCAGGAGGAGCCCTATGTGAGGGTTGACCCTGCTGGGACCGTCTGGGCAAATCGAATGTCACCCGCGTTTTATCTCAACGATGACCGGTACGGACAGATAACGATTCCTCACGGTGTCTCCCCAGAATCGCCACCGGATTGGGTCTCGGTTGGCGTCGGGGGACGTTATGCCTGGCACGATCATCGCATCCACTGGATGTCGCCGGTGCCACCTCCGGGAGTGGCACCAGAGCAACCAAGCCTCATTCAGGAATGGACCGTCCCTCTAACGGTTGAGGGGGAGCTGGCCGAGATCCGCGGAACCCTGAGCTGGGTGCCGTCCATTTCACCGATGCCGTGGGTCGGCTTGATCGCGCTCCTGGCGGTTATAGGTTCAAAGTTGAAACCGCTCATTTCGATCGCAGCCGCGAGCCTTTTGGCCATTTCGTTCGGCCTTGTTCAATGGGGGACAGCACCAGTCGGGGCCTGGAGCGATGTCGTCAACTTCGTTCCCCCGCTGGTCGCTTTTGCTCTCCTCCCTTTGGCCTTCAACCGCGAACAACCCAGCCTGACCTGGCAAGGAGCGGCCGTTGTGCTACTACTCGTCTGGTCGGCGTTGCGATTTGCTTACTTCACTCTTCCAGTCCTGCCAATCCCAATGGTCGCGACCGCAGCGCGAGCGTGGGTTGCGATCGCGATGGGAGCAACCCTCGCTGGCGCTTGGGGTATGGCAATCAATACTCCACTGGCCCGATCGAGAAAGTAGCTGACGTGAAGCAGGCGGAACGCTTTGCGGGAGAGAGCAAATTTACAGGGGCCAGCGTCAGCGGATAGTCGAGGGAAGAGATCGCATCAACGGTGTATTCGCTCTTCATCGGAAATTGCCCCCCTAGACGAAGGGCCCCTTTTGAGATTTGACCGTTTTCTTGGTACTCGGCGTCCGAATCGCAACGGTGTCCGGCTGACCGGATCTACCTATCGTCACAACTGCGGTGGATTCGACTCCGTTGATGTCGACTAGTCCCTCCGCAAAAATAATGTCGCGGAATCGTTTTTCAACGGAGGACATTCGAACTCGAGACACTTCAAACGCACCGACTATCTGGACTGCATCAATGTGGACGAGGCTGCCGTCTGGCCTGCGGATGTGCCATCGGTAGTCGGTGAGTGGCTTTCGGAGTTGGAATGCGTTGACCCGTTGACCGGCATCTTGAACCTGTTTCGCCTGATCCAGCAGCTTCCGAAGGACGCCGGGGTTGGTCATGAGTAGCTTGCAAAAGGAGTTGGCCGTCCCTTCGTCGTTGCCGTCGGCATCGCACATGATCGTTCCGTCGCTGACGGGGACAACGGGCGGATCAATCTCAAAGGCAAATTGGCGGGGCGTGGCTGTGATCATGTCGAATTGCAAGGTGATAGTCGGCGAGTCCTCGCCGCTCTCCACGTACATAGCTGTGACGCCGGGCTCAACAGCCACGGAGGCGAGGGCTTCAGCGGAGAAAGCTGACCACGACACGAGGAATAGGTGTTCGGTCGGCAAATTCCGGTGTTTCCCGATCATCTGGTCGACCCATTCGACTGTTGCCTTTCGCCCGAGGGCCACCACTTCGACGCTCCTAATGGCTGGTGGCCGCATGGCGGGGTGGCTGATGACTATGTCGACTTCCCGTTTGGTTCCTGTGCGTGCGTCTAATAAAACGCCAGGTTCCTCCAGGACCCACCCCGGCGGAAGTTCCAGCTCTTCAAGAATGGCCACCACCCTTTGTGTGTGGTTGGTCCGTACGGGCACGCCTTCGACGGTACTAGCGGAGTCCCCACCGCCGAAAACTTCTTGATCGGGCTGCGCTACCGCGGACGGCCGACTGTCGACGCCGTCGATCTGATTGGTGGTTTGGCTGAGTCGATGGCCCTTGCTCAAACGGCCCGTCGTATGTTGGAATACTCCTGGCCATCATCGACGCGGGTTCGAACTTAGTCCCGTTAGGGCCGCTCCTTCTGGCGCATCGGCAGATATCTTCCTATAATCACCCCTTATGAGAAGAAAACCGGGTTTGCTGCTGCCGCTCGAGAAAGCAATCCTTGCGGCGGGCCTGGATCTGCGCCACGGCGAACACAGCGAGTTCCACGGCTTCGCCATCGCCAAGCACATGCAGGAAGTCGGCGATGCGCAGCAGCTGACTGCGCACGGAACCTTGTACAAGGCCCTCGGACGGATGGCGGCAGCCGGGTTATTGGAGTCGCGATGGGAGGAGCCCGAATTGGCCCTCGCGGAAGGCCGGCCAAGGCGGCGCCTGTATTGGGTGACCGGAGCGGGAGAACGCGCCCTTGCATCATTGAGGGCCGAGCGCGGATCTTCGGTGTCGGATAGGCGAGTGGGGCTGGCTCCTTCGTGAGCGCTCCGCGTTACATCGCCGAGAAACTCGTTCGCCGCTGGGTGCGGCTCTACACAGTCGGTCTCGAGGCTGATGACCGTCACAACCGCTCGGCCGAGATCGACTCCGATCTCTGGGAACACAGAACCGACGCACTAAACGAGGGTGATAGCCCTGCGTCGACCTCGCTCTCCATCCTCGGGCGATGGATAGCTGGGCTGCCAGCCGATTTGAGCTGGCGGGCTTCGCAGGTACGTCGCAACGGGCAAACAACGAAGGAGCGAATGATGACCAACTCACTCGGAAAGTATTGGTGGCAGGCGTTGGCAGTGCTCACTGCCGGGGCCACGGTTTACGCAGGAATCCGTCAGTTCTTCACTGACGAGGTGTCAGTCGGAGCGAGCCCAG
>DATBKE010000017.1:0-7128 GCA_036556085.1 Acidimicrobiia bacterium
CCTGCCCAGAGCGGGGCCCGCGCCTCAACCGATCTGCAGAACTACATCGATGGTGGCGTCACCTCGGTGCGCGAGGTCGGCGGATACGGCGTCGAGCTGGCTCCGGTGGTAGCGGAAGGAAGCCTGGTTGGCCCCACCATCTACGGTGCGGGCGCGGTGCTTTCCACCACAGGCGGGCACGGCGACGTCCATTCCGTACCCCAAGACATCTACGAGGGACTGGCGGATCACGGTCGAATTCTCGGACGGCTCGCCGATGGCCCTGCGGAGTGCATGAAGGCGGTGCGGGAGCAGCTGCGGCGGGGAGCCCGGGTCATCAAAATCTGTGCCTCGGGAGGAGTGATGTCCGAGGTCGATCACCCGATTCACCAGCAATTCTCCGACGAGGAGCTCGCCGCCATCGTCTCTGAGGCCGCTCGAGCGGAACGAGCGGTGGCGGCCCACTGCCACGGAAAGCCGGGCATCATGGCGGCGTTGCGGGCGGGGGTTAAAACCATCGAGCACGGCACCTACCTCGATGAAGAGGCCGCCGAGCTCATGAAGGAAAAGGACGCGGTACTCGTCGCCACGCGGTTCATCGTCGAAGAACTCATGGGCCTGGAATCGAAGATTCCTCCTTACGCCTGGAAAAAGATCTCTCGCATGGCCGATCAACACGCCCAGGCGTTGAAGATCGCGGTGGCGACTGGAGTCAAGGTCGCGATGGGGACCGACATTTTCACCAGTGGACCGGTGGAGGGATTTCGCTACCGGCAGGCCAGCCGCGAGATCAGGCACTTATGCGAAGCAGGCATGTCGTCTCTCGAAGCCATCGAAGCGGCAACTGCCATGGGACCCGAAACACTCGGGCCGCAAGGGCCCAAGTCGGGAATTTTGGAGGATGGTTTCGCTTCCGATGTCATCGCTTTGGATCGAAACCCGATCGACGATATTTCGGTTTGGGGAGATCCTGAGCGAGTGACGGGCGTATGGAAGGGCGGGCGCCGGGTCAAGTGACGGACCTGGAGCGGATCACCTCCTATCTCCACGCCCAAGCCCGCAAGCTTTCGGTTCCTGAGCTAGTCGAGAAGGTTCGCAATGACTCTGGCCAGTTGCGAGAGGCTCTGCTTGCAGTTCCGTCTGACCGATTCTCCACCAAGCCTGCTCCGGATGAATGGAGCCCAAACGAAGTCGCGGCACACATCGTCACAACCAGCGATCTCTTCGGCCAGGCCATCACCGAAATCGTGGCTGGCCGGGAACCTACCGCAACCCCCCTCGATGTCATGACGGAAGGCGCCGTTGTTCGCACCGGAGCAGAGTGGTGGGACCTCCATGAGGCCAACCGCGAGCGCCTGTTTGCATCGGTGCTCGCGGCTGATCCGGCAGCGCACCTCGACCGGAGCATCTACCACCCGATATTCGGAAACCTCAATTGGCGGGAAGCCCTGCTCTTCTTGCGCATCCACGATCTCGATCACGCCCGCCAGATTCAGGCGGCCACCGACTGATGCGAGTCGCGGTCGGTTTCGGTATTCCCTACGACCGGCCCGAGCGGTGGAAAGACACCGTCGATTTCGTTGTCCAAGCCGACCGGTTCGGGGTCGATTCGGTGTGGAGCGCCGAAGCGTGGGGGTCGGATGCGGTCACGCCTCTGGGCTATCTCGCTTCCCGCACAGAGCGCGTCAAGCTGGGGAGCGGGATCATCCAAACCGGTTCCCGCACACCGGCCCTGGTGGCTATGACTTCGGCCACCCTGCAGCTGTTGAGCGACGGCCGCTTCCTCCTTGGACTGGGCACCAGTGGACCGCAGGTGATGGAGGGTTGGCACGGGATCAGCTTCGAAACACCGGTCACTCGCATGCGAGAGATCGTCGAGATCGTTCGACTCGCCTTGAGCGGCGAGCGGGTGACGTATCAAGGGGAGGTCTACCAGCTGCCGTTGGGCGGGGGAGAGGGCAAAGCACTTCGGCTTGGCCTGAGCGCGGTGACTTCGGTGCCGATCTATCTCGCCACCTTGGGGCCCAAGAGCCTCGCCCTCACCGGAGAGATCGCTGATGGTTGGCTGGGAACGTCGTTTATGCCCGAGCATGCCGACGTGTTCATGACCCACCTCCGCCGCGGCGCCGAGCAGGCGGGTCGCTCACTCTCCGATCTCGACCTCCATGCCGGCGGAGTTGTCGCGTTTGCCGATGACCCTGAGCAGTTGGTGGCGGCTCGCCGTCCCGGGATCGCCTTCACCCTGGGAGCGATGGGCTCTGCCAAGACCAACTTCTATAACGAGGCGTTCTCGCGAGCTGGCTATGAAGAGTTGGCCAAGCGCGTGCAGAGTCTGTGGATCGAGGGTCGGCGGGACGAAGCGACGGCACTGATCCCGGATGAGATCGTCTTGCAAACCAATCTGTTGGGAACCGACGCCATGGTGGCCGAAAGAATCACGGCGTATCAGAAAGCCGGGATCACGACGCTTCGGGTCGCTCCCCAAGGGGCGAATTCATCCGAGCGCATCGTCACCCTCGAGCGGTTCATGGGACTGATTGAGGGTTTGTAGGAGGCGGGCGACTTCGTCGTCGGTCACCTGAGAGAAGTCCAGGTAGAACTGGCTGATCGACATGAACTCGGCCGGAGTCGACACCACGACCACTTCGTCCGCGATCTCCTCGAGCCGAGCGACTGCACTCTCAGTTGCTACCGGAGCCGCTACCACCAGATGCCCGACCTGTCGTTCACGAGCGACTTGGCAAGCAGCAATCACCGTGGAGCCGGTGGCGATGCCGTCGTCGGTCACTATCGCCGCTCGACCCTGCCATGAGAGGCCGGTGGGGCGATAAGACTGAAACCGCTCGCTGGCTTCCTCGATGCGCTGCCTTTCCCGCACCTCGACGGCATCGATCCTTCGTGGATTAATTCGCAACCTCCGGACCATGGTCTCGTCGAGAACCCTGATCCCATCTTCGCCGATGGCTCCCATCGCCAACTCTGGTTGAAACGGAACCCCCAGCTTGCGCACCAACAGGATGTCGAGTGGCGCTTTGAGTTTGATGGCGATCTCGGCCGCCACTGGTACTCCGCCGCGCGGGAGACCGAGAACAAGGGGCTGTCGATCACGGAGGTGTCCCAGCCGTGTGGCCAACAGCTGCCCGGCCTCGCTCCGATTCCGGAATCGGTCGTTTCTCCAAAAGTCGATATCGATTGTTTACACCCTGTCGTCGAGCTTCGTGAAAAACCTTTCGTTTCCACGGGCTGTGTTTGAGGGTGTGGTGATATCGACACAGCAGCTGCAGATTCTCGAGCTTGGTCTCACCACCTTCCTGCCAGGGGATGATGTGATCGATATCGCACCATTTGGCGGGGCGCAGACATCCGGGGTGCTGACAGTGACGATCACGAGCGATAACCGCCCGTCGTAGCGCCGGAGGAATCACCCGCGATTTGCGTCCGATGTCGAGCAACTCCGAGTTGGGTCCCAAGACGATCGGGGTCAAAGCGGCGTCACACAAGATGCGCTCGGTGGCCGTTGCCGCAAAGATCGTGCCATCGGCTGTCTCGCTGAGCCCGCTCTGATCTAGAAACACCATCAGATGAGGCTTCTCGCCGCCCTGGGAGGGGAGGGTTCCCGAATCGAGCGACAAACGAGCCAGGTCTGCCAGGCCATCGGCCCGCCGTTGCTCGGGCGTCCGTTCGTCGCCCTCTGACGGGGGAGGAGTGGCGGCATCGAGAGCAGTCTTGACCAAAGCTCCTGCCTCGGGATCGAGCCAACCGCTCAACCTCCAGAGCCCACCCCATTGCTGAGAGAAGTGAATGCGGCGTTGCTCGTGTAGCCGATGCCACTCCTCGTCCAGGTACCGGGGATTGACCGCTTGCTTCCAGTAGGTAACCGCCTTGCCGGTGTCGGTCACCCCCAAAGGCTCGATCGTGTCGATCAACACATCCTCTTTGAGCTCGAAGATCTCGGGATTGCTGTCGTGGGCACCGGTGAGAATCCTGACTTGATCCTGGCTGAGATGGTCCTCGCTCCAGGAGCGAAAGGTGCGTGGCATTCGTGCCAGGGACCGCGCCGCCGCCGCCAAACGGGCGGCCCGGTGGGCCGCGATCCTGCAGCGATGAATGAGGAAGGCAGCGGTCGATGGCATGCCAAACGCGTGGTGGGCTTTCCGCTCGTCGAAGAGATGAAGCCGACGACACCGTTCCGCCTCCAATCCGGAAATGGCTGATTCGAGCTCGATCAACTGCTCGCCGAGGGCATCGTCTGATAGCTCCTCGATGGGCTCTATCACCCATTCATCGATTGCCGATTTGAGAAAACCCACTCCGTCTTCCTATCGAACAGATGTTCGAATAATGACAGATGCCCATGACAAAGTCAAGTACTCCGACTGGGTTCTTCTTGATTTTTTCAGGGGAGGGATCAGGCGGTCCCCCGGGTTTAGCCTTTCGGCGGATGGTCAGTTTTCTATACGCCAGCCGAGGGTGAGCGCGCGATGAGATCGATCGAAAGGATCGCCGAGGATCTGGAAGCGGCCCTAGGTCAGTTTGCTGAGATTGCGGCCAGCCTCGGTGAAGATGATGACGAAACCGACTGAGCTCAGTAGACGCTTCGATGACGCGCTGCTCTTCGCTCGGCGAAGGCACAACACGCAGTACCGAAAGGAATCGCCGATTCCGTACATCGCCCATCTGCTTTCGACTGCGGCGTTAGTTCTCGAGGCCGGTGGTGATGAGGACATGGCCATCGCCGGCCTCCTCCATGATGCAATCGAAGACTCGGAATACACCAATGCCACTTATGAGGAGCTGGTGGAAAAGTTTGGAGAGCGTGTCGCCGACATTGTTCGTGATTGCTCGGACGCGGAACCGGCTCCAGGGGCGGCGAAGGAGGCCTGGCGCCCCAGGAAGGAGCGGTACATCGAGCGTCTGGGCACTCATGACGCAGATTCACTTCTGGTCTCGAATGCCGACAAGCTCCACAACGCCCGAGCCGTCCTGGCCGACTACCGAGATCTCGGCGAAGACCTCTGGCGACGTTTCAATCCCGACAGCGACCAACTCTGGTACTACCGGGCGCTAGCCCAGCTCTTCTTGGAGCGGAATTCACTTCTCGCCGAAGAGCTCGATCGAGTCGTCACGGAACTTGAACACCTGGTGAGTCTCTCAAGAGCGCACGGGCACCACCCATAAGCGAGTGACTCCGAAGCAACTGCTGGCTTACTGCCTCTCCAAGCCGGGAGCCTGGGAGGACGAACCCTGGGAGGGCGATGTCGTCGCCAAGGTGGGGGACAAGATCTTTGCCTTCCTGGGTTCGGGTGAGCCCGCCGTCGGAGTCAAGGGTGGCAACGATCGCGACGAGGCAGATGAGTGGCTCATCCGTTTCCCGGACGACGCCCGAGTGATGGCCTATATCGGACGCTCGGGTTGGAACACCCTCGAGGTTGGGGGAGCGATCCCCGACGACGAGATCCGGGCTGCGATCGACGCGTCATATGACCGTGTGGTGGCCAAGCTCCCGAAGCGGTTGCGACCCACCTAGCCGACGATACGACCCGAACAGCTTCCCAACAGATCGCTTCTGAGCACGACCTCGTCGCCATCTTCGAGATAACCCCCGCCGATCTCGAGCAAACAGCCGCGGGCATCATCGGTCGGTCCGGAGATCGTCCCGGAGGCGAAGAGATCCCCGGCTCGGATGGTGGCCCCGTTGGAGGTGGCGTGGGCGAGTTGTTGGGCCATGGTCCAGTAGAGAAACTTGGTGTTGGACTTGGTGACCACCGTGTCGTTGACCAGCACCTCCAGAGCGATGTCAAGGCCACGGCCGGCCGGAGTCAAATGAGGAAGCGGGGTCGGCTCTTGAATCGGCGCTTCGATCCGCCGCGCTTCGAGATCGGACAGAGGAACCACCCAGGGAGAGACGGTGGTGGCGAAGGACTTACCCAAGAAGGGGCCCAGCGGCTGGTACTCGAAGGCCTGAATGTCCCGGGCCGACCAGTCGTTGACCAGCACCAGCCCGAATATGTATCGCTCGGCAGCGGTGACCGGGATCGGCTTTCCGAGGTCGGGCCCGGAGCCGGTGAGAAATCCCACTTCTAACTCGAAGTCGAGCCTCTGCGATGGTCCGAAGTCGCCCGGTCCGCGCTGGCCGTGGGGCCGGTGGACCGGTGTCCCGTCGATGACGATGGTTCCCGCCCGTCCGTGGTAGCCAATCGGAAGGTGCCGCCAGCTCGTCGGCAGCGGATCACCCTCGGGCCGGAAGATACGCCCCACGCGGGTGGCGTGGTGGAGGGATGAGTAGAAGTCGACGTAATCCCCGATCGGGCACGGGAGGTGCATCGTCGCTTCCGCAAGCGGCAGCCGGGGAAGATCGGGAAGGGCGCGGTCGACATCGGCGAGTACTTCCCCCCAGGCCTCCGGGCCAGCTTCGAGGAGCGGGCGGAGTGAATCACCCTCGAGAAGGGTCGACGCCATCCCGGCTGCGGCCACCTCGTTGCCAATCTTGACTCCGACTTGCCGCGGACCGTCGCCGATTGAGAAGATCCCGAGCGCGCTCAACGCGCCGCCCAGAGGCTTCCCATCGCCACGAGATCGTCGACTGGCTCGTCGAAGGAGCAGCTCCCGTAGGAGCGGAAGAAGACCCGAGCCGAGCGGAGGTCGGCTGGCGAAAATTCATGTTCACCCACCCGCAGGTATTGACCCGAGAGAACGCCCGGTTGCTCTACCGCCAGGATTTCCGAGACCCGATTCAGATCGCCGGTGAGGACCAGGGCTGCAGCTGCTCCCGCCAGGTTGAGAAAGCCGTGACGCCAAGCCCCCACGTCGGCGGAGAAGTGCCGCCACGGGTGATGAAGACCCGCAGTGGCTTTGAGTGGCAGTCCTCTCTCGAATGTCTCGTGCAAACCGGCGGCCAGGGCAGCGGGACTCGGAAAGTCGGCCGGGGTGGGGCCGCCACAGCGGATCTTGACCCCAATAGGGCGCCCAGGAATCCGGGCCGCAATCGCTTGAACTCGAGCGGGCTCGACCTCGAGCCAAACCGTGAGCGCAGAGTCGAGTTCTCGCAGCAGTGACTCGATCCTCAGGTCGGTGGTCTCAATCTGTTGAATCGAAAGCGCCGACGCTGCGATCGAAGCGACCGCTTCCTCGGCCGGCTGGTCGAAGACG
>DATBKE010000018.1:0-2900 GCA_036556085.1 Acidimicrobiia bacterium
GCGGGATCGTCCTCCCGATATGCCTCGACTTCCGTTAGCGCTATCTCGGTGCGCTCCCCTCCGACCCAGCTGACTAGATGCCAACCGAGGAGTTGAGGAGCAGCGATATCGGCGGTTTGATCGAGAAGGTCCAGCTTTAGCTCAACGCCCTCAAGAGAATCGCCTTGAAACTGTGGAGGCGGTTCTCGGCTTGGCCGAAAACGACCGAGCGCGGATGCTCGAGCAACTCGTCTGTCACTTCCTCTCCGCGATGTGCTGGGAGGCAGTGCATGAAGAGGGCATCGGGATTGGCCCTTTCGAACAGGTCCACATCGACTTGGTAGGGGGCGAACACCCGTCGGCGTTCGGCACTTTCGGCTTCCTGGCCCATGGAAGTCCAGACGTCCGTGTAGACGACATTGGCTCCGGAAACGGCTTCAACCGGATCCCTAGTCACCAAGACGTCCCCGTAATGTCGCGCATCGGCCGTAACTTCCTCCGAGAGCATGTAACCCTCGGGGCTTGCCACACGAACTGAGCCCCCTGCCCTTGTCACCGCCCCGATCAAGGACGTAGCCGTGTTGTTGCCGTCGCCTACGTATGCAACTGTCGTTTCCGCCAGCGGTCGATGCTCGGCCATTGTTTGTAGATCCGCAATCGCCTGACAGGGATGTTCGGCGTCGCTCAATAGGTTGATGACCGGTACCGAGACCGCCTTCGCCACTCTTTCGAGATCGTTGTGATCGAACACCCTCATCCCCAGCAGGTCGAGGTACCTTTCGAGGACCCGGCCGACGTCCTCGGGTGACTCCCGCGAACCCAGCCCGATTTGCTCGTTACGAATCACTACCGGGTGCATACCGAGATGGATGGCAGCGACGTCGGTCGAGACCCAGGTACGCACCGACTGCTTCATGAAAAAGAGGCCGATCGAACGGCCGGCGAGGGAGCCCGCATAGTCATCAGGACTGTCCTTGACACGCTGCGAGAGCCGTATCAAATCGCTCAACTCGGCCGGGTCGAGGTCTCCGATACGGAGCAAATGCTTCATCCCTTTTCTCCCCGCAACGTGGCGCCGAGAGCTCCCGCCGCTGCCACCAGTCGCTGACGAAGATCGGCGATCTCACCAGAGGAGAATGTGTGGTCCGTTGCCCGGAATCGGTAGGTGATCGCCAGCGCCTTTTTCCCGTCGCCGAGCTCGCTTCCCCTGTACTCATCGAAGAGCTGAGCCCTTTCGCAAAGCTCGGGTGCCACCTCCCGGGTGGTTGTCAGCAGATCTCCGGCAGGCATTTCCGCTGGAACGACAAATGACAAGTCGAAATCGATGGCAGGGAACGAGCTGGGCTCGACCAGCTCCCACCGCTTGACGGGTGCAAGTAACGGTGCCAGTTCAATTTCGCCGACGGCGATTCTTCCGTCCAGGTCGTACGCCGCCGCCGTCGAGGGATGAAGCTCACCCACGAAGCCGATCTCTCGCCCCCTGAGAAGCACCTTCGCCGTTCGGCCGGGGTGAAAGCCCGCGGGCGCGGCGCTTTCAAGCTTCCAATCATCAAGTCCTAGCCCAGTCGCCAGAACTCGCCAGAGTGCAGTTGCCGTGAACGAGTCCACAGGGCGAGTCCCATTACCCATCTCGGACGGCCCGAGATGGCCGCTTACTGCAAAGCCGAGGCGCTCGGGCTGATACGGAAGGCGATCGTCCTCCTCCCCTGGCTTATGGATGAAAACCCGTCCGGTTTCAAAGATGCCGAGTTCACCGCTCCCTCGATTCAGGTTGTAGCGCAGCGTCCGCAGCAGCCCCGGGAGAAGCGACGTGCGAAGAGTGGCGAGCTCCTCGTTGAGCGGATTCGAAACGCGCACCGTGAGTCGAGCTTCATGGTCCGCTGGATAGGCGAAGGCCTCGAGATCCTCCCTCCCCGAGAAGGAAAGGTTGATCGCTTGGTAGAGCCCAGCCCCGGTGAGCACGCGACGCAGCGACTGGTGTCGGTGCTGCTCATCCTTGTAACCACCTGCCAGCCCGGTAGGAATACTTTCCGGGAAGCTGTCGTAGCCATAAAGACGAGCTACCTCTTCGACCAGGTCGGCTGGTCGTTCGAGATCGCGACGGCGCGTGGGGATGGTGACCACCAACGGGTCGTCGCCCTCCACTTCGAGATCGAGGCGTTCGAGCAGGCGTCTCACCTCGGTACGGGGTACCACTCCCCCGAGAAGCCTGTCTACCTCGGCCAGAGGCAAAGAGACGATACCGGGAACGAAAGCTCGGGCCACCACGTCGATCGACTCCGACGGCGACGTTCCACCAGCCAGCTCCATCATCAAGCGATTGGCACGGGCAGCAGCGAGTGGGGGAAGGTTGGGGTCGACGCCCCGTTCGAAGCGGGCCGAGGCCTCGGTACGAATGCCGTGGCGCTTGCTCATGTGGAGCACCGTCGGGGCGTCCCATGAGGCCGCTTCGATCACCACGTTTCTGGTCGTAGTGGAAACCTCGGAGTCACCGCCCCCCATGGTTCCCGCCAGACCGGTTGCCGCCTGGGCATCGGCTACGACGAGATCGGACTCGGTCAACACACGGTCGACCCCATCGAGAGTCCGCAATTTCTCTCCGGCGGACGCCCGTCTCACCACGATCTCGTTCCCGGCCAGGCGGTCGAAGTCAAAAGCGTGGAGGGGCTGACCCAGCTCCAGCATGACGTAGTTGGTTACATCGACGATGTTGGAGATGGGTCGGATTCCCGCCGCCTTCAGGCGCTGGCGCATCTTCAGGGGGGAGGGTTTGACGTTGACGCCGAAGAGCTCGCGAGCGACGAATCGATAACAACCATCGGTATCGACGACACGGACTTTGGTCCGGAGGGCCTCGTCCGCGCCGGCGACTTCGATCGGTGGAAGTCGGTAGGGCACCTCGTAGAAAGCGGCCAGTTCCC
>DATBKE010000019.1:0-45642 GCA_036556085.1 Acidimicrobiia bacterium
AGTTCGAGTCCCTCGCCGTCGGCGAGACCGCCACCGACACCTTCAGCTATACCGTCTCCGACGGCCAGGGTGGCACCGACACCGCCCTCGTCACCGTCACCATCACCGGGGAGAACGACGACCCGGTGCTGGATCCGATCGGCAACAAGGAGGTCGATGATCAGACCGAGCTCGCCTTTACGGTGACAGCGGAAGACGTTGACGGCGACACACTGGCCTTCTCTCTCGAAGACGGCGATACCGGGGATGTCCCTGACGGAGCCTCAATCGATCCGGATACAGGCGAGTTCAGCTGGACGCCGACGGAAGCTCAGGGCGGACACGACTACATGTTCGATATCTGCGTTAGCGACGGCACCGTCGACGACTGCGAGACGATCACGATCACCGTGAATGACGTAACCGACCCGCAGACTGTAATCACGTTCCCGGTCAACGGTGGCGTCTACAGCGAAGCAAGCTGGGATGCTGGCTGTTCCACGACGTTCTTCGGGGACGTGTGCGGGACCTCCAGTGACGCAGGCTCGGGAGTTGACGAAGTCCGATTCACGCTAAGACGAGTCGGCGGGAACTACTGGAACGGAACCAGCTTCTCGAGCCCAACGCCTGTCGAGATAACTGCGACCGGGACGAGTCCATGGTCCAAGGCTGTTCCGTTCTCAGCGTTCTCTGCCACGGGTCAATACACCCTGACCGCGTGGGCCATCGACAACGCTGGCAACGAGGATGACACGCCTGCCGTCGCTACGTTCCAGATCAACCGATACAGCTTGGACTATCTGTCACCGCTTGACGACTCAACACCAACACACCTCTTGATAAACACCGGGAAGAATGGGCGCACGATTCCCGTGAAGGTTGTCGTGACTCTTGAGGGCGTTGCGCAGACGAGCAGTCACATCGCAGAGGGTGATCTGACCATCCGGGTGACGCTGGCAAGCTGCAGCGCATGGGCCCCCGATGATCCGATCGAGGAATATGGGCCGACCGACGCCGGCAATTCGAACGGGAACACCAACCAGTTCCGCTGGTCTGGCAGCCACTGGATCTACAACCTGGACACAAAGGGCCTCGGGCTGACAAACAATGCCTGCTATCGCCTAGACGTCTTCCTCGATGGAGTCAAGATCTCGACGCAGCGGTTCGCAATCTTCAAGCCAGTTAAGTAGCGGGCCCCAATTGGAGAGCCCGGGGTTGCGAGCCCGGGCTCTCCGCAGGTTGCGATCTCATCCGCTTCTCGAGGCGAGTTGGGGGTTGAGGACCTGGTCTCTCGGCCCACGAAGTATCAGAGCCTCGTCGAAAGGGACCGGGCAGGCTCTAGATTGAGCAATCGATGAGTGACCTGATTTCACGCCATAAAGAGGTCATCGCCCCCGTTATCGCCTTCGACACCGAGGTGGTGGCCGAACGGGCCGCCGGGATCTGGGTTTATGACTCCGAGGGTCGGCGCTACGCCGATTTCGCCTGTGGGACCGCGGTCGTCAACCTCGGGCACAACCACCCCGCGGTAGTCGAGGCCGCCCACCGCCAGATCGACCGTTTCATCCACTCAGGCTGCATCTTTCGATACGACAGCCTGGTGCAAGCGGCCGAAATGCTGGCCGAACTCACCCCTCCGGCGATCGAGAAGTTTGGATTCGCCAACTCGGGATCGGAGGCGGTTGAAGCGGCTGTGAAGCTCGTCCGCAAGGTCAGCGGGCGTCAGGGGTTGATCGTCTTCCGCGGCGGTTTTCATGGCCGCACGATGGGCTCGGTCACCTACACCACCTCGAACGCCAAATACCGAGACGGTTACCATCCGGTGCTGGGGTCGGTCTTTGTGGCGCCGTTCCCGCACCCGTATCGATGGGGCATGACCGACGAGCAGGCGGTCGACTATTGCCTCTGGGACCTCGACATGATGTTTCGCCACGTTGTCAGCCCCCAAAACATCGCTGGGTTTTTGATCGAACCAGTGCAAGGCGAGGGCGGGTACTACCCGGCTCCCCCTGCCTTTCTCGACGAATTGCGAGCACTGGCCGACGAGCACGGGATCAAGATCATCTACGACGAGGTGCAGACGGGCTTCGGGCGGACCGCTGAATGGTTTGCCTCCGATCTCTATCGAGCCAAGCCCGATGTGATCGCGCTCGGCAAAGGCATCGCGAATGGCCTGCCGCTCTCCGCCTATGGTGCCTCGGCCGAGATGATCGATGCCTGGCCTCGCGGCTCCCACGGCACCACCTTCGGAGGAAATCCGGTGGCAGCGGCGGCGGCAGTCGCGGTGATGAACACGATGGGCGACCAGCTTCCGCACGCCCGCGATCTTTCCTCGCGAGCCTTTGAGCGTTTGGCGAAGCTAGCGGCCGACCACCCGACCATCGGGGACGTTCGCGGGCTCGGGCTCATGATCGGAATCGAACTCGTCTCCAACACCGAGACGAGGATGCAGGATGCTGCCGCCTTCGCTCACGTCCAGAAGTACTGTCTGGAGCGAGACCTCATCATCATCGACTGCGGGCCGGATGGGAATGTCATCCGCTACATCCCGGCGCTTGTCACCACCGAAGAGCAGCTCGATTGGTCACTCGACCTCATCGATGAGGCACTCACCGACTATGAAGGTAGGCCTCACTAGGTTCTGGGGCTCAGCGTGGAACCCGGCCAGACGAAACGACGTCCAACCTCAATGCGGTTCTCTAAGTCCATAGGTTTGCTCGCCCTCTGTTTCCTTCTCCTGGCCTGCGCTGGTTCCTCGGCAAATCTGGCCGACGAACTCATCCTCAATGAAGACCCTGACTCGATTCTGCTGTCGGTAACCAGCGCCGGCGGATTTGTTCCGGTCGAGTTCATGGTCAATCAGGGACCTCATCTCGTTCTCACCCGCGGCGGTCAATTGATCCACCAAGGGCCCCAGATCGAAATCTATCCCGGACCCCTTCTCGCCAATTGGCAGGTGAGTCAGCTCGATGAGGAATCGATGCTTTTCGTTCTCGAGGAGCTCGACGCCCTTAACTTCGATGAAATCGGCCAGGTGGAAAACAACGATGCCACCGGGGTGGCCGATGCCCCGATCACCACCGTCCGCTTCTACAACCAGGACGGTGAGCACTCCTTCGCCGTATATGCACTAGGTATCTCTGAGGACTCAACCGATAGCCGGGTGCCGATCCTTGCGAACCTTGTCGACCGCCTCGGCACCATGACGGGAGCCTCGGCCACCAGCTACATGCCGGAAATGATCCAGGTCGTGGCGGGGGTCGGCGCCGGGGAGATCGATGAGGCGGTAGCCAACGTTCGTGAGTGGCCCTTACCCGTTTCCTATGAGGACATGACCGAGATCGGGTTCGACTGGCGCTGTGCCGCCTACGAAGGGGAAGAGGCCCAGAACCTGCTCAGCGTGTTTGCCGAGGCCAATCAGGCGACGAGATGGACTTTGGGTGAAGTCGATTACCAGATTCTGGTCAGACCGCTCTTCCCGGAGGAAACGCCCTGCCAGCCACTGAATTAAGAACGGTGGAAAAGCGCGGATTTCTCAGCGAGAAACCCGCGCTTTTAAAGAGCTAGGCCCGGCTCTTTACTTGGCGCCAGATGAGAAGGGCAACGATGGCGCCGATGATCGACCCGATCAGGCCAACCGTCGAGAACTCGTTGAACGTTCGGCTGGTGAACAGCACTGCCAGCAGTCCGCCCACAAAACTTCCGACGATCCCGAGTAACAGGGTGGGAAGAAATCCCATCGCATCCCGACCAGGCACGAGCGCTCGCGCTATGAAACCAGCGATCAGACCGACGATCAGGAACCAAATGATTGCCATTTCTCTCCCTTTGTTTGCGGATGGCGAAATCCAAGATAAACGCTACCCATGAAGCGCGTCGGGCAAACGCCGTGGCGAAGTCAGGCCGTTCTCCTGATCAGGAAGAGCTCGTCGTTCCACCAGACTTGCCCGTACTTCTCCATCACCGCTCGCGTCGCATCGAGATAGCGCCCCATACTCATCGCCTCCGCCAGTCGCGTTTCATCGATTTGCGCAACGTAGGTGGCCGCGTTCCAGGCAGCAACCACCGAGGAAGTGCCGATATGCGCCGCCTCCTCCGACGGCATCGTGTGAAGAGAGAAGCGAAAGATCGACTCTTGATCGCTCAGAACCGGAAAGATCAAGTCAGACTCATCGGCTAACTGCCGCTCGGCCTCGGCCACGACATCAGCCCCCGAGTGGGAGAAGGGCTGCTCATCCGGCCAAACCCCGCGAATGATCTCCATCCCCGGGTCGGCGCCAGCGGCCTGGACACCGAGAAGCAACCCACCCGGGGCCAGGGCTCGAGCCAGGGGAGCCACCACGAGCCCGACTTTGCGCTCGAGCGGAGTCCGGGCCCGATATGCCTGCGAAGCGATCGCCAGGTCGTATCTGATGCTTCCGCCACGGCGAGGGATGAGAGGCTCGAGCAGGAATCGATGGTCCTGGCGATAGAGGATCAGCGCGGCTGGGTGAACGTTGATCGGATTCCCGCTCTTCTCGCTGGTGGTTATTTGCCAGTCGGCCGCGATTTGCCCGAAGAGCTCGGAGATCTGTTCACCAAACTCGGCGCTTGTGGTCCCGGCCAGAGCCACCTCTCGCCATCGACCCGAGGGCCCTACGCTCAGATCGGGGGCCGCGGCGAAACGAAGGTTTGTGACGGCCACCACCATCTCGGGATGCTCGAGGAAGCGATCCGGAAGCCGGGCGAGTCCCTGCCGCACATCCTCGATCGAGATCTCCTTCGCCACGGCCAACCAGGGGACGTAGGTCCACCGCCGGTGGAGACGACGCATGAGGTTGGTGAGAAGCGACCCATCTCCCATGCCGGCGTCGAATATGCGGAGACCGGGCTGTGACAGTGTCAGCTTCTCGGCTTCCTGGGCGATGCGATCGGCGACCACCACCTTCTCGTCGGTGGCGTTGACGAACATGGTGTAGGCCGCCCGAGTATCAAAGAAGCGAGCCATCGTCGTTCAGGCGATCGGAAGCACCTGAAAACCGGACCCGTCCACCGTCACGATCGCCGCAGGAGAATCGAGGCGGCCGAGGGCGGCGACAATCTCGTCGGCTCGGGCCTGGTCCACCACGCCAATCCCGTCCACCCGGCGGAGAAAGCGCATCTTCTCGATCATTTGTGGAAGCGGGCCCGGGTCGCTTGCCACCAGTGTCACCGTCCGGGTCCAGGGAGCCTTGGCCGGTGCCACTGTGGGGACGGTATCCGTCGTGGCTATGGGAGCTGACGGAGCCCTGTCGCGACGCAATTTGGCGACGTGCCAGGTGAGGGCGCCGGCAACCACCATCGTGGGGATGCCCCAAGCCAGCGGCTCCCCCAGGTCAGAGGTGTCACCGGCAAGAGCCGCTCGCAGAAGCACAAACAACACTGTGATGAGAGCGATGCCGGCCGTGACGGCGGAACTGAAGAAGAGGAACAGGAGCGCCGCTCGCCGGGAGGGGGAACGAGGCTCGTCGAGGGTGAGCACCTTGCCCCAATAGCGAACCGTAAGTGCACCGGTCACTACCAGGCTCACGATGGCGGCGATGAATGAGCGCCCTTCATCATCGATCAGAGTTGTCGAACCCAGGGTCGAGAAAACCAACCCGGCCAGAAAGATGAGTGAGCCAGCGAACCCCACCAGCGAACTCGCCCCGAACAAATACTCCACTGCCCGCACCGGTTCGGTCCGGGCTTTGCCGAGAATTGGCCGATGATGCCAGTAGGCGGCGAGCCCAACGAGAAGGCTGGTCAACAGCCCCGGAGCGGGGTCGCGAGTATCGACATCCGCCAAATTGAGAACTAGCACCGCCGCCAAATAGACAAGGGCAATGAAAGCCGTGGTCGCAGCGAACCAGGCAATAACCGCCACCGCGCCGGCGTACACATCGCGCAAGAGCCCTGCTCGCAGCGCCATCCGCCGCAACCAGAAGAAGACAAACAGAGGCACGCCGACGGCGAGCAGCACCGCTCCCCACTTCAGATCGACATAAAGCGGATTTTCTCCGAGAAGTACGACCTCTCTTTCGAACAGGGTGGCAAGGCTCCCATGCACAACAAAGCTGACGCCAGCGATGGTGAGCCCAAGTCCGACTAACGATCCCCAAACCAGGCGGATCTCGTCGAGTTCATCGCCCTCCTGCCCGCGCCAGCGTTCGAGTAGCCACCAGAGCGCCCCGAATGTCAGCAGTTGGGCGACTGCCGATGATTGGTAGTCGGCGAGGTCGAGGGCGAAAGCCAGCAATCGGATGACCGCCACGACCACCACCGACAGGGCGATGGCGATCGACACCGCCAGGTAGAGGCCGCGCCCGGCGCTCGACGCGCTGCCCCGCCGTCGCTCGAAGGCGATCCACACCGACGCCCACACCGCTCCCGAGACAATCAAGGTCGAAAGGGTGAGGGCGATGTCGCCCGGATCGTTGAAGAGGACGCCGTCACCGGGGAGGATCGATTCCACGAGCGACGAGAAAGAAGTGGTGGCCAGAACCGTGGCGACCACCAGTATCAAGTACGAGACGATTTCGGCTACCGAGCTGCCGGATCCAGTCCGCGGCCGACGGGCGACCAGCACTAGGGGCAAGGCGATCACTGCAGCGACGACGATGAGAAGAAGGAAAACGAGAGTCACCTTCAGACTCCCGAGCAGAAGATGTAGTACGGCAGTTCGTCGATGAAGAGCGTGCCTCCCTCGCGAACCAACGTGAAGCTCATCTCAGTTTCGTAGCGATAAGGCTCGAAACCGTCGCTGGCCTCCGTGACCGTGACGTCAAGGTCGACGATCACGGTCTGGCCCGCTTCTACCACATCATCGACGACGATTCGAGTCGCCTCGGTGCGGTCGCGAACAAGGTCGGCGGGAGTGCACTCATCTCTCGAATCTTCCGACAACAAGGCGTGGGCTCCGTCGTAGTTCTCATCGTTCAGGGCGAGAAGAAACGCTTGCACCGTTCCTTCGGGAGTGTCGCGAGAGAACTGCTCGGGCGGACGAACGGCGTTGACGACTGCCGCCGCCACTACCAGGGCCGCCACGATCAATCCAATGATGACTCCCAGCCGAGGACCGTTGCGAGTGTCCGTGTTCATGAGATCAGGTTGGCCGGGCGGTCGGCGCCGTGCAATCCGGTAACACCCTGATTGGCGGCAAACCGCGGGCTGTTTCCTGCGGAAAGCGCGGCCCCAAACATTAGGTTTCGATTGGGCCCAGGCCGGTGGAGCAGAATCGGAGGATCTCCCCAGCCAGTTGGCGACGGTCGAGGCGGCCACCAGGGCGATACCACCGCTCGACGGCGTTCAAGATCGACAGGATCATGATCGCGGTAATCGAGGGGTCGAGATCGGGCCGAAATGAACCGTCCTTGGCCCCGGCCACCAGTACTTGGCGAAACACCGCCTCATATCGGTCGCGAGCGGCGAGCACTCGCTGGCGGTGGGTTTCGTCAAGGGCATCTGCTTCATACAAGAAGGTGCGCGCCTCGTCGATGTGATCCAAGACGACGTCGACGTGCCCCTTCACCAGGGCGGCGAGTTGCTCCTCTCCCGAGCCGCCTTCGCTTTGCACCCGATCGGCCGACGCCTGGAAGAGTGCGCCACCCTGCTCGACCACTTCAACCAGCAGATCCGCCTTCGAATCGATATGGCTGTAGAGAGATGAGCCAAGCAGGCCTACTTCGCGAGCCAGGTCGCGCATCGAGGTTCCGTGATACCCACGGGAGGCGAACAATCGGCCGGCGGCGGCCACCACGTCCTGGCGGGTGCGGGATCGGGTGACGGTCATACGTCGTAATCCACCGAAACAACCTCGGTCAGAGGATGCGATTGGCAGGTGAGGACGTAGCCAGCTTCGACTTCGGAGTCGATCAGGGCCCAGTTCCGATCCATCTCCACTTCTCCCTTTACCACCCGCGCCTTGCAGCTGGCGCACATCCCGCCCTTGCAGGAATACGGCAGCTCAGGGCGAACCCGTAAGGCGGCATCGAGAATCGAGGTATCCCGGCGCATCCGCGTCGTACTACGGCGGCCGTCGAGGGTGAGCTCGAGGGCGATCGTCCCCTCGACGGTCTCCGGTTCGGCAGGGAGAGTGTTGAGATCGAGGGGTCCGGCAAAGAAGAGCTCATCGTGGATCAGTTCGGGTGGGATGCCTCGGTCCTCCAGAAGTTCCCGGGCAGCTATCACCATCTCGAACGGTCCGCAGAGAAACCATTCTTCGGGCTGGACTGGATCTACGACCCGATCGAGGAGTTCTTCGAGCCGAATGCGGTCGAGGCGACCGGTGAAAAGCGACGTGACCCCGCTTTCCCGGCTGAGGACGTGGATGAGATGAAGCCGGGACGGGAACCGATCCTTGAGGCCCTCGAGCTCGTCGAGGAACATCACGCTGTCGGCGCCCCGATTGCCAACTATGACGGTGAAGCGGCAGCCGGGTTCGGATTCAAGGAACGTTGAGACCAAGGAGAGAACAGGAGTGATTCCGCTTCCGACTGCGACCGCCCCGTAATGGATTGGACGCGGTTCGGTGGTGAATTCGCCAACGGGCGACATCACCTCCAATTCGATGCCCGGGCGAAGTGTTGAATTGGCCCAGGTCGAAAAAGATCCACCGGGAAGCTGTTTGACGCCGATCCGAAGATCACCGCGGTTGGCGTTGGCGCAAATCGAATAGCTCCGACGAACATCGACGCCCTCGATATCGGCTTTTACCGTCACGTGCTGGCCGGGCAAATAGGCGAAGGCATGCACCAGCTCAGGAGGGACGGCGAAGGTGATGGCCACCGCGTCGTCGGTGAGGCGCTCAACATCCGCCACCCTGAGGCGATGGAACCCAGGCCCGGTCATCGCAGCTGCTTGAAGTGATCGAATGGCTCGCCGCAGGAACTGCAGACCATCAAAGCCTTGCAGGCAGTCGAACCGAACTCGCTGACCGTGCGCGGAGAGGCCATTTCGCAACGCGGGCATACGACGGCCTCGCGTAGCTGCGGCGGGGCGATGCCGTTGCTTGCCAGCAGATCACGGCCCCGAGCAGAGATGGCGTCGGTAGTCCACGGAGGATCGAACACGGTGAGCACCGCAGCCTCGAACCCGTCCGCCTCAAGGGCTTCGACGATGTTCGACCTTATGAACTCCATGGCCGGGCATCCGGAGTAGGTGGGCGTGATGGTCACAGTCACCGCCCGGCCATCGGAATCGATGGAGCGGACGATGCCCAGGTCGACTATCGACAAGTAGGGAATCTCCGGGTCGCACACCCCAGCGACGATCGCCTCCGGATCCGCCTTGACTCCGATCACCATTTCGCACCTGGATACGAGCGAGCCATCCATTGCATGTCGGCGAGGATGTGGCCCAGATGTTCGGTATGGATCCCTTCCCGACCGCCCCGACGGGGAAACGGAGAAACAACCAGTTCCAGACCGGCGCGGGCGAGAACCGGATTCAGTCGGGTATCGAAACTGGGGCGAAGGTCGGGAGACTCATCGAACATCTCGTCGACGAAGCGAGTCATGGCGTCAAGCCCGCTTTGCATGCGGCGATGGCTTTCCTCGGTACCAGCGCCGAGCCGCTCGGCCCAGGTTGAGGAGTGTCGCCAGTGGTAGCGGGCCTCGAGCAACGCCTTGGCAGCGACCCCGGCGACAACGGGGTCGGAATCGGCGCTGAGGCGCTCCCAGAGACCCACCTGATAGCAATCGATCAGGAGCTGGCGGGCGATGGTTTGACCAAAGTCGCCATTGGGCTGTTCACAGATGAGCAGGTTCCGAAACTCGCGCTCGCTGCGGGTCATCGCCATGTCGTCCTCGGTTCGGCCTTTCCCCTCCAATTCGCCATAACGGGCCAGTAGAGCGCGGGCGACGCCGAGGTGATCGAGGGCGATGTTGCCGAGAGCCAGATCGAGCTCGAGATCGGGAGCGGAGGCGATCCAACCCGAAAGCTGCTGGGCAAGGATCAGGTTGTCGTCGGCGTGGCCCAGGATGTCGGTGAACCCGCTCACATCTGGCCGACTTCGTCGGGAATGTCGTAATGAGTGGCGTGGCGATAGGGCTTTTCGATCGATTCGAAGAAAGCGGGAGCATCGTCGGGATCGGAGGCGACGATCTCCGCCGATGACACCACCCAAATGCTCACGCCCTCCACCCTGCGGGTGTAGACATCGCGGGCGGCGAGCAGGGCCGCCTCGGCGTCAGAGGCATGGAGGCTGCCGGCGTGCACATGAGACAGCCCTCGCTTTTGGCGGATGAAGACCTCCCACAGAGGCCAGACCGATTCCGCCTCACGTCCAACCTCGGCTTCGGTCTCGCCGACGATCTTGGGCACTGAGTAGGTCATGCCGCTCCCCGACTGCGCTCGCGCTCGCCAAATGCTGCTGCTGCTTCCCGAACCCACGCGCCCTCATCCCATGCCCGGCGCTTGTGTTCGATCCGCTCCTGATTCATGGGTCCGTGACCCTTGACCACCGCCCAGAACTCATCCCAGTCGATCGGTCCAAAGTCGTAGTGCTGACGGTCTTCGCTCCATGCCAGATCCGGATCGGGAATGACGAGACCGAGATAATCCGCCTGCGGGACGGTCATGTCGACGAATTGCTGACGAAGGTCATCGTTCGAGACCCGCTTGATCTTCCACTCGATCGATTGTTCGGAGTGAGTCGAGTCGGAGTCGTGCGGTCCAAACATCATCAGCGAAGGCCACCACCAGCGATTTAGCGCGTCCTGGGCCATCGCCTTTTGCTCTTCGGTTCCCCGGCAGAGCGCGAGCATGATCTCGTACCCCTGGCGCTGATGGAAGGATTCCTCGAGGCAAATCTTCACCATCGCCCGCGCATAAGGCCCATAGGAGCAGCGCTTGAGCATCACCTGGTTGGTGATGGCCGCCCCGTCGACCAACCAGCCGATCGCGCCCATATCTGCCCACGACAGGGTTGGGTAATTGAAGATCGAGGAGTACTTCTGGCGACCGGTGTGGAGCAGATTCATCAACTGGTCGCGCGTCACGCCCAGGGTTTCGGCAGCGGAGTAGAGGTAGAGGCCGTGGCCGGCTTCGTCCTGGACCTTGGCCATGAGAATGGCCTTGCGGCGCAGGGTCGGAGCCCGGCTGATCCAGTTCCCCTCGGGCTGCATCCCAATGATCTCGGAATGAGCATGCTGGGCGATTTGTCGGATGAGGGTCTGGCGATAGGCCTCGGGCATCCAGTCGGTGGGCTCGATCTTCTCTTCTGCCTCGAGCAGCGTTCGAAACTTCTCTTCCCCGTTGTCCATCCCCTAAGGCTAACGAACGATCGTTCGTTAGTCAATCCGTTGGTCGACCACCTGGGCTTGGCTGATCCTGCCCAATGGCCCGGCGATGTCGAAGACCAGGGTGTCGGCCATACCGATCCCCGATCGATGCTGGCGGGCTTCGGACTGCATCCCAACCCATTCCCCCACCGGCAGCCGATGCGAGTAGAGGGTGATGTCGGGGTTGATGTAGATCCACTCGGCCGGATCGAGGCTCTGGGAGTTGCCGTTCGACATGTCAGCGATGGTGGCGAGGCGCACGAATGGAGACATCTCCTCCCCCGCTACCACCGGATACTTGAGCCGAAACCACGACGTCCCCGGGCCATAGGACAGGAAGCTGTCGTCGATGGTCCGCACCTCGATGGCGTCGTAATGGAATCGAGGCAGACCGTGCCGGGATCCGAAGCGATCGGACCACTGCATCGGCTCCAAGGATTCCGGTGCCGGGGGCGGCTCCCATTCCAAGATCAGCGGTTCCAAATCAAGCTCCGCCAGGCGAATTTTGAGCGCGGACACGCGGCCCACTTCGAGGTCATCGGCGAAGAGGAAGGCATCGACAACCTGGATCCGCTTGCCATCTCGCCGGACCACGGTTTCAACGCGCAGTGGTGACATCGGCACCGGTCGGAACAGGTCGACCGTGAACCGGACCACCTGCATCGGCACTGCGGTGGGAACGAGATCGACTGCTCGGGCGAGGAGGCCAGCGGGCGGACTCCCGTGCTGGGTCTTGTCGTCCCAACCTCCTCGAACCAGTCCTGTTGGGACAAACAATTCTCCGCTTCGTTCGAACAGCGCCTCATCCATGGGGCGAACACCGTAACGGGCCCGTTCGGTGAGCGGCCTATGGTTCGCCCCGTGATCGGTCGCACTTTCTGCCTGGATGGAAAAGTCGCGCTTTCGTTGAGAGTGGATTGACCCTTGCTGCAGATTCAGGACCTCCACAAGTCGTATGGCGCCGTCAAGGCACTCGATGGCTGCACCTTCACGGCGGACCGGGGCCGGATGCTCGGCTTCCTCGGACCCAACGGCGCCGGCAAAACGACCGCCATGCGGACCATCTTCGGGCTGGTAACCCCCGACCGCGGAACGGTGACATGGAACGGAGCGAAGATCGGCCACGAGGAACGAATGCGCTTTGGGTATATGCCCGAGAGCCGCGGCCTCTACCCGAAAATGAAAGTCGCCGACCAGCTGACATATCTGGGCCGCCTTCACGGGATGGGCGCAGATGAGGCAGCGACAGCGGCAAACGAATTGCTGGACCGACTCGGTCTCTCAGATCGCGCCCGCGATCAAACCGAGAAACTCTCGCACGGAAACCAGCAACGCGTTCAGCTCGCCGCAGCCCTAGTAAATGAACCGGAGCTCCTCGTCTTAGACGAGCCTTTCAGCGGACTTGATCCCATCGGCGTTGCAACCCTGGCCGAGGTGCTTGCCGAGCGGGCGGAGCGAGGAGCGGCCGTGGTCTTCTCTTCACATCAGCTCGATCTCGTCGAGGACTTGTGCGAAGACGTCGTCATCATCCGTCAGGGACGTGTGGTTCAAACCGGTGCCGTAGAGGAGATCAAGGACGCCTCTCCCGTGCGACATCTCGAGATCGAGTTGGCAGACGGATTGGCACCGGGCCTCGACGGTCTCGAGCAGTACGTCAGCGCCCGTGAAGGCGATCGGATCTTCCTACAAGTTCCGGCCGACCTCGACGTGAGGCCACTCATGAGCGGCGCCCTGGCCACTGGCTCGGTCCGACGTTTCGTATACACCACGCCCTCACTCTCTGAGATTTTTCTCGAGGCGGTGAAGTGACAAACCTTTGGCTGGTGACGAAACGCGAGTTACGAGAGCGCGGGCGTAGCAAGGGCTTCATCATTTCCTCGGTCCTCACCGTGGCGATACTCCTCGGGATCATCCTCATCCCTCAGGCCTTGGGCGGAGACGCCGCCACTTTCGAGATCGGAGCCGTGGGAGAAGGCAACGAGCAGATCGTGGAGGCGGCTCGTCAGTTCGAAGCCGGTTTGGCCGCCGATGAGGAGACGGACCCCGACATCTTCGAGGTGACCGAGTTCTCCACGCCCGAGGAGGGCGAAGACTCTCTCCGCCGCGGTGACATCGAGGTCCTCCTCGTCGAGGGCAACTCCGCCGTCGTCGCACAGCAAGGCTTCGGTGGAAACGAGCTTGTAGACCGGTTGCAACAAGCAGCCGGTGCCACCCGCTTGCAGGCCCTCATGGCGGAGAATGAGCAAGTCGCCTCCGAAGTAGTGGAAGTCCTGTCGAACGACCCGCTCGAGGTCAGAAGCCTGAGTGGCCCCGGGTCCGACAACGCCGAAAGCAGCGTGATTGCCTATGCCGGGTTGGTGCTGCTGTATATCGCCATCCTCACCTATGGCAACACCGTCCTCACCGGGGTCACCGAAGAGAAGAACAACAGAGTGGTTGAGGTTCTGCTGGCCACGCTCCAGCCGTGGCAAATGCTGGGGGGCAAGGTCCTCGGGATTGGCATCCTTGGCCTCGCTCAATTCGCCTTGACCATGGCCGCCGCCTTCGCCGCAATCAGAATCACCGGGGCGGTCTCGCTCCCCGCCTTCGACCTGGAGACAGTCGGAGTGCTGGTGCTCTGGTTCCTGATCGGATTCGCCATCTATGCCGCCCTCTACGCGGCGGCCGGCTCTCTGACGAGTCGGACCGAGGATGCTCAGTCGGCCGCGCTTCCGATGACGATGCTGGCCGTGGTTGGATTCTTCGTCAGCTTCAGCGTGCTCGACGATCCCGCATCCCTCGTCGCTCGGATCACGACCTTCATCCCGTTTACCGCCGCGTTTGTGGTCCCCATCCGCAATTCGTTGGGGGCGATCTCTTGGGGCGAGCACGCCCTCGCCGTGGTGGTGGCAATGGGCGCCATCGTGCTTCTCGTCTTGCTAGCGGCGAGGATCTACGCCGGCGGCCTCCTTCGATTTGGAGGCAGGGTGCGGATCAAGGAAGCCTGGAGAACCGGTGACTGAAAACATTTCGGTCGAACGGGTCGATCACGTCGCCATAGTTTGGCTCGATCGGCCGCAGAAGCTCAATGCCCTGTCTCCCGAAATGTGGTCCGCCCTTCCTCACGTGGTCCAGGCGCTGGGGGGAGATCCCGAGGTCCGGGTGCTGGTGGTGCGAGGTCGCGGCCCCGCATTCACGGTCGGGATCGACCTTCAGATGCTTGGCGCCATCGTTCCCGAGGGACGATCAGAGGCAGAGCGCCGGCGGGCCCTGATGGCGGAGATCAAGAGGCTGCAGCACACCTTTACCGCCTTGGCCGACTGCCCCAAGCCGGTCATCGCTGCCATTCACGGCTATTGCCTCGGAGCGGGAATCGACCTCATCACCGCCTGTGATATTCGCTGGTCCGCAGCTGACGCCACCTTCTCGGTGCGGGAGACCCGAATGGGTCTGGTGGCCGACGTGGGGACCATGCAACGCTTGCCTCGCATCATCGGCCCCGGGCACGTTGCCGAGCTCGTCTACACCGGAGCCGATATAGGAGCAGAACGAGCTCTAGAGATGGGACTCGTCTCCCGGGTGCTGGCCGATGAGGAGAGCCTTCACAAGGAAGTCATGGCCATGGCGACGGAGATCGCTTCCAACTCGCCACTGGTGGTCGAAGGCGCCAAGGCAGTTCTCCGGGCAGGCGAGGGTCGATCGATCGACCAGGCCCTCGATTACATGGCGCTTTGGAACGCGGCGTTCATGATCTCCGATGACCTCGAGGAGGCCATCGCCGCCCATCTCGAAAAGCGTCCTCCGCGCTTTTCGGGTTCCTGATCGACGTTCTCTGTCGCGTTATCCGCGCTGGGCGCGGTCCACAACCCTGGGTTCGCTTCTTAGTCGGAGAGGGCGGAGCGGAGCAGAGGTGGGAGGCGGGAGGGTTTCGGGTCGGCGATGAAACGGGTGAGGAGCCGGCTGGTTTCTGCACCGTGGCGGCTGGTCAACGACCAGGGCGGAGGTGGGGAGGCGTGAAATTCACCGTGCCTCCAGCCGCGGGGCATCGGGGAGAACGGCCCCCGACCGACGGTCTTTTCGGGCCGGTCGAAGAGCAGGGCATTGTGAACCACACCCACCCCGCTCCCCACCGAATCGACCGTGTTCCCTGGATATGAGCCCCACGATCCCCGGGGCATGAGGAAGTTGAGCGCGGTCCAAGTGTTGATAGCGATGGCGCCGTACCTCAGGTTGGAGACCGCCTGATCAAAGTGGGGCTGGTACTCGCGAATCGTCTGCGGGTGGATTATGAGATTGGCCCCGAGCGATCCGTCGAGCTCGTTGTTGGCGAAGGCCACCGCCGCCTGCAAGAAGTAGGCGGGGTCGGAGAAGTCGATCTTGACTACTCCGAGCACCGGCCCGAAGTACTCGGTTCGGAAGGCCTCCTCCCCGCCTCCCGGTGTCAAGTCGGGGAGGATCGTGGTGGGAAAGCCGCCTACGGTCACCGCTCCCCGACGCCGGGCGACACCAGCACGGCGCTCCTCGCCCCCCGGGTAGTAGGGATAGCGAGGCTCGAGCGAATCGATCACCTCGCCGATCGCCTCGATCAGCCGGCTCGATCCCTCCCAGTTGGCGGGGAGAACCAGAATCTGGGGGGCAATGCAGTTGTAGCCAACGTTGATCAGCTTGGCAGTGGCGATCTGGGAAGCCTGATATTTGAAATCTGCATCGCTCCAAGTACCCGGTACCACGATGATGGGACTAACCCCGCCCAGCTCACTCGTCACAGGTTTCCCCAGGCCGGGCGCGAGGGCATCGTGGGTGGCTCGACTCCCGGTGATGTGGACGGAACTCACTGCCGCGTGGTGGACGAGGTCGCGTCCGACGTCATTTCCTCCGGAGACGATCCGCACGTACCCGCCCCCGATCAGCTCGGCGAACACCTCCTCGAGGAGCGGTCTCAGATAGTCATTGACCGGGCTCATCTTGAGGATGACGACTTGGTTGTCGGCCATCAATTTGTAGAGGACATCGAGCGGTGCGATCGAGCCGACGTTCCCGGCTCCCAGAACCGCACACACGCCCGGTCGCGAGGTCTGGCGGTAGGCCGAGGCGGTGTTCTCGGCCAGGGTGGCCGGGGTGACCGACTGCTCCATCCGGACTTCGAGCGTGTAACCGTTCAGCAGCAGGTAGTCGTACCAATCAAAGGGCAACACGTCGACGATCGCCCGACCGTCGGAGCCCACCTTTACGGCGCGGGACGGGTACGGATTCTTCCCCTCGCCAACCCGTCGAAGAGTCTCGGCGAGAGCCCGGCAGTAGGCGACGATGGCGAAAGGACCGCTCAGCCACTCCTCGGCCGCGGCCGGGCTGTCGAGCGAGAACCGCTTGACGGCCGCCGCCGCCGCCACCCAACGCTCGGCCACGAAATCCATCCTCCTGGCAACGGATTGAAGGACCGCCACGCGGTCGGCAATGGATGTCTTGGTCCACGGACCTTGTGACCGATCCAGATCGTCTAAGGACGCCCCCAAATCGGATGTGACGGCAGTAACGGTCATCGAGCCAATGGTAAGTCGGCGTCCTCGCCAGGAAGGGTCGCGTAGGCCCGTACCGGGAATGTGCCCATCCGTTTCACCTTCACCGGAACCGCGGTGAAGCGGGCACCCTCTGTCGGAAGCTGCTCGAGTCCGCGCAAGTGCTCGACGATCGGAATGCCGGCGGCGAGCAAGGTGGTGTGGGCCGGGCGCTCGCCGGTGCCGGTGGAGTCGATGTTGTACGAATCGATGCCAACCAGGGTCGCCCCCTTCTCGACCAAGAGCCCTGCTGCTGCCGCCGTCAGGTACGGGTGATTTTCGAAATATTGCGGAGTTCGCCACCACGACGCCCAACCTGTGTGAATCAGCACGGCCTTCTTTTTCAGGTCGAAGGGCAGGAAGGGATCGTCGTCGATAGCTCGTTCGCTCGCCCCGGTCACGCGGACGACGACCGCCGGGAGATCCGCCAGCGATTCCAGAGGGATCTCGGCCATGTCGACCCCATGAGCAAAACGATGAAACGGGCTATCGACGTAAGTTCCGGTGTTGGCCACGAGGTCGATGCGCCCAATGTGGAACTCGGTCCCCGGGGCATAGCGCTCCCGCGACGCTTCACGGGTGAGAAAGTCGGATATGACAGGAGCGGGTAGACCCTGATAGGTGACCATGCCGTCTTCGACGACATGGCTGAGATCAACGAGTCGGACGGGCATCGCGACCGAGGCTAACTGTGAAAGCTCCGGCGCATTTTTGATCGCTCCGTACCATCGACTCGGTGTCACCGCGCATCTTCCGCCTCACTGAGCTCGATGACCAGGCGATCGCAGACTCGCTGGCCGACCTGCGGGAAGCGCTTGACGTAGAGCTCGGATTCCCCGAGGAAGTGCTCGCCGAAGCCGACCAGGCGGCCGCCAACCCCCGCCTCGCTGAAGTCGACCTCACGGGGACTCCATTCGTCACCATCGATCCCCCGCAATCAATGGACCTAGACCAGGCGCTGTTCATCGAACGGCGGGAGGAGGGATATCTGGTCCACTACGCCATCGCCGATGTCGCTGCCTTTGTCAAGCCCGGGGGCAAGATCGACGCCGAGGCTCATCGGCGTGGGCAGACCCTCTATGCGCCCGATGGCAACGCCCGGTTGCATCCTCCGGCCATCTCCGAAGCCGCTGCCAGCCTCCTCCCCAACCAGGTACGGCCGGCGCTGGTGTGGCACATGTATCTCGAGGGGGACAGTGAAGGGACACGGTTGGAGGTGCGGCGGGCAATGGTGCGGAGTCGGGCCAAGCTCTCTTACCAGGACGTCCAGGACCGGATTGACGGAGGGGTGGCCGATGAGTCGCTCTCGCTCTTGAAGGAGGTCGGCCTCCTTCGCCAGGAGCGGGAGGCACGACTCGGCGGTATCAACCTGCAGCTGCCCGAGCAGGTCGTCCGCCACGACGAAGATGGCTATGACCTCGAACTCCGCTCACCGTTGCCAGTTGAGGGATGGAACGCTCAAATCTCGCTCATGGCCGGCCAGGCGGCCGCCACGGTCATGCTCGAGGCCGAGGTGGGCGTGTTGCGGACCTTGCCCCGAGCCGGCCCGGTGAGGATCAATCGGCTCCGTCACACCGCCCGAGCCTTGGGGGTGAAATGGGAGAAGGGCAAACCTTTCGCGGCCATGATCCGGGACCTCGATCCCCAGCTTCCCACCCACGCCGCCCTCATCAACGAGGCGGCGAGCCTCCTGCGGGGCTCCGGCTATGCGGCCTTCGACGACGAAGTCCCCACCAATGCCCGGCATGCGGGCGTGGGGGCCGAGTATGCGCACACCACCGCCCCCCTGCGACGGCTGGTCGACCGCTACGTCGGTGAGGTCTGTGTCTCCGTGTCCTCGGGGAAAGCGATCCCGGACTGGGTTCATGAGGGCCTCCCGGAGCTTCCGGCGGTGATGGAACGATCAACCCGTCGGGCGCAGCAGTATGAGGCCGGAATCATTTCCACGCTCGAGGCGGCGGTCTTGCGTGAAAGCATCGGTGACACGTTCTCGGCCGTGGTGGTGGACGTCGACAAGGAGGGCGGTGTGATTCAGCTCACGGCCCCGCCTGTCACCGGTCGCTGCCGGGGGAACAACCTTCCCCTGGGAGAGCGGATTTCTGCTCGGCTGGTCCTGGCCGATGTCGCCGCCCGGCAGATCGCGTTCGAGGTAGCGACTGACGGAACCGAGGAGTGAAAATCTCCGTCGAAGCAACATGAAAACCAGGACCTTCTTCTTGACCGTGATGATCATCTCCTCCCTTGCCTGTAGCCAGGCGGCCCCATCAGATGAGGGCGATGGCCTGGCGATGTGTGCTCCGGGGGTCACCGATTGCGTCGACGTCGTGATCGAAGATGGAGAAACGGGCGAGGCGGCCGAGCCCAGCGGCAATGCCCAGGATCCGACTCCCATCACCGAAGGGGAGTTTCTGGGAGCCGAGGGCAACGAGGTACGGGTGCGAGTTTGGACCGGGGTCGAGCCCTGCGACACCTTGCACAGTGTCGAGGTGACCGAGACCGCCGACTCGGTCGACCTGGAGGTGCTCCACGGCGCCATCGACCCAGCTGCGATCTGTCCGGCCATCGCCATGGAGCGGATCATCGTGGCTGAGCTTCAGGCACCGCTAGGCGACCGCACACTCACTCTCTCAGGGGTCGAACTCGACTGATCCCGGGAAGAGGTCATTGGGCGTTTCGACCCGACCGCGGCGTCCGAGATAACCATGCCACAAGAGACGGGCTGCGGTCGAACGGTGGGGTCGCCAGCGCTCGCCGATGAGTTCCAGCTCCTGGGCAGAGGGGACGGCGGCAAGGGCCAGGGCTTCAGCCGTCGCTACCTGCAGGGCACGATCCGCCACCGGCCAGAGATCGGGACGGTCAAGACAGGCCAACAGGTAGACGTCCGCAGTCCAGCGACCGATGCCCGGAATCCGAGTCAGCTCCGTTCGCACGCTGTTGTCGTCCAAGGTGGCGAGCAACGGCAGATCGAGTTCTCCACTCGCCACGGCCCTGGCCAGCTCCCGCAGGTACCGGTCCTTCTGTCGGGACACTCCATCGGCCCTCAACTCCTCAGAGGTGGTGGCAAGAAGGAGCTTCGGCAACATGGAGCCGAGACGGGCACTCACCCGGCGATAGGCCGCCGCCGCCGAGGCGAGCGACACCTGCTGCTCGAGAATGAACAGAACCAGACTGGGGAACCCCTGCGGGCGCTGCCAAAAGGACGGGACCCCGAACTCGTCCACCAGGCGGGCGAGATCGGGATCGGCCGCAATCAGCCGATTCACAGTTGCCGAGAAGGAAGCGTGGGTCACGATTCCAAAATAGGTGGCTGCTCTTAGGATCGAGCCATGCCGGAAGGCGACACCGTGCTCGTCGCCGCCCGCCGCCTTCACGACGCTCTGGCCAACGAAGAGCTGACACGAACCGAGTTCCGGGTGCCCAGATTCGCCACGGTGGACCTGGCGGGCCAGGTGGTCGCCTCCGTTGCCGCCCGCGGAAAACACTTGCTGCTGCGAACCGATGCCGGCGTCACGGTCCACAGCCACTTCAAGATGGAAGGCGCCTGGCACCTCTACCGACCGGGCGAGCGCTGGCGGGGACCGGGGTTTCAAGTGCGGGCGCTGCTGGAAACGCGGCCCTGGGTCGCGGTGGGTTTTCGGCTGGGCAAGCTCGATGTGATCAAAACATCCAAAGAGAACGCGCTACTCGGGCATCTCGGTCCCGATGTCCTCGGCTCCGATTGGGACGCCGCCGAGGTCGTACGCCGGCTCCGCGCCCAGCCCCAGCGCCAGATCGGCACTGCCCTCCTGGATCAACGGACCGTGGCCGGGCCAGGAAATATCTACAAGTCGGAGGTGTGTTTCCTCCATGGAGTCGATCCCTTCACCGAGGTCGGCGAAGTCGCGGGCCTCGAAGAACTGGTCGATCTATTGAAGAGCCTCATGGAGGCGAACCGAGCGACCGGCCAACAGGTGACTACTGGTGACCGCCGACGAGGTCGCGCCCGGTGGGTAGCGGGCCGAGCGGGTCTTCCTTGTCGACGATGCAGAACCACCATCCGCTCCGCCGAGCAGGAGAGTTATGGCTCCGAGCGCATTACTTACTGGTGTCCCCGGTGCCAGGCAGGCAAAACGGGCTAACCACAACCAGTTGCAGGACTCCTTGTGGACGAGGACGATTGGTCCGCCATGCAGGATCCGTCGAGCGTAATCGGGCGGGATGCCGAACTCACGGCGCTGAGCGAGTTTCTGCGAGAAGAGAGTGTTTCACCTGCTGCCTTCGTCGTCGAAGGCGAAGTCGGCATCGGGAAGACGACCTTGTGGCGCGCGGGCATCGAAATGGCAGGCTCGTCGTATCGGGTCCTCGTGGCGCGGGCCACTGCCTCTGAGGCGGAATTTCCCTTTGGAAAGCTCGCCGAGTTACTCGATGAGCAGGCAGCGATCCTCCTTCCGAAGCTGCCGGAGCCACAACGTCGTGCGCTGGAGGTGGCCCTTCTGCTGGCAGATCCCGAGGACCCGCCGCACCCGCACACAATTGCGACTGGCTTCTTGGGGGCTATCCGGCTTCTGGCGACCGAGAGCGCTTTGTTGCTAGCTATTGACGATGTCCAGTGGGTCGACCGGCCCTCACGCCGGGCGCTTGAGTTCATTCTCCGACGTCTGAAGAGGGAGCCAGTCAAGTTTCTCCTGGCGGGCCGCGATGTCCGTCCTGCCTCCGGGCCATTTGATCTTGCTCGGTCCCTTCCTGATGACCGGGTGTTTCGGGTTCGGGTCGGTCCGCTTAGCCTGGGCGCGCTCCATGAGCTGCTCCATACGCGTCTTGGGCTGACATTCCCGCGACCAACACTGAGACGGATAGCCGAGGCCTCCGGTGGCAACCCATTCTTCGCCCTCGAGCTCGCCCGCACCCTGTCAGCACGCGACATTGATCCTGGTGAGCCGCTGCCGGTTCCTGAGACTCTGCAGGACGTCGTTTCTGATCGCCTTGACGGCTTGCCCGCCGAGACGCGCGAGGCCCTTCTCGTTGTTGCCCTGGCCGCTGCCCCGACTGTCCAGCTCATTCGAGGAGCGCTTTCCGGGGATCCGTGGGAGCGCCTACGCCCGGCTATCGCGTTGGAGGCGGTTGAGCTCAACGGGGAACACATTCGCTTTTCCCATCCGCTGCTCGCGTCACTGACCGAAGCGGGTGCCGACCTCGGCCGGCGGCGCGACGCCCACCGGCGACTGGCGGACATTGTTCCCGAACCGGAGGAACGTGCCCGGCACCTCGGCCGGGCGACGGATGCGCCCGATGAAGCGGTGGCCGCCGAAGTCGAAGTAGGAGCGAACAGAGCTTTGGCGCGCGGGGCGCCGGAGGTCGCCGCGGCGCTTGCCGAAACCGCGGCACGGCTTACTTCGCTGGACCGCCCCGAGACTGCACGACGGCGGATGCTGACGGCGGCCACGAACTACGTGTACGCCGGCACACTCGACCGGGCTGAGAACCTTCTCGAGAGGCTCATAGCCGAGACAGCTCCGGGACGACAACGGGCGGAAATCTTGGCCCGCCTGGCGTCGATCCACTTCATGCTCGGGCGCGGTGTCGCCGCTTGCATCGACGAGTTGGAGCGCGCGCTCATCGAGGCGGGCATCGAGCCGCAGCTTCAATCGGAGATTGAACGCTCACTCGCCTGGATGGAACAGACCGCTGGGAACGTCAACGCCGCGTGCATACACGCCGCGGCAGCAGCCCAGCTTGCTGAAGAAGTCGGCGAGCGGGCGTTACTCGCCGCTTCGCTGGCTGCGCTTGCCTATATGAGGTTCACCGCCGGCCGTGGACTCGATATCAAGCTAATCGAGCGGGCCGTGAGCCTCGAACCTGAACGCACCCCCTTCGTCGCCCGCCCAGCGTGGATATACGGGACCTTGCTGGGATGGGCTGGCGAGCACCAGCATGCACGGTCGGTTCTCGAGAGGCTCGAGCGTGACAGCCACGAGCGAGGCGACGACATCGAAATCCCTCTCGCGTTGAGCCAGACCGCGCGACTGGCACTTCGCACAGGCGATTTTCCCCGAGCGAGGCAGATCGCCACCGAGTGCCTCGAGTACACAACGCAGATGGGGTATGAAGAAGAGCAGACATTTGCTATTGCCACTGCGGCCCTGGTGGAGGCGCATCTTGGTTCGGTGGAGGCGACGCGCGAACTGACGAGGCAGGGGCTCGCGCTCGCGGAACAAGCCGGAGTAGGAACTGTGCGCTTCCAGCTGCTGGCCATAAGTGGTTTCCTCGATCTTTCGGAGGGCGACGCCGCAGCCGCGCACGACCGCCTGGGCCCTCTGATCGAGGCTCTCGAGGCGGCCGGGTTTCGTGAACCTGCTGTGTTCCGGACCGAGCCCGATGAGATCGACGCGCTGATTGCACTGGGGCGGACAGAACAGGCCCAGGCGGTGCTCGACAAGCTCGCTGCGCATGCGACGGCCGTCCCCAGTCCTTGGACGGTTGCAGTCCTGGCGCGGGCCCGCGGCATGCTGGAGGCGGCCTCTGGTGACGCTCCCGGGGCGATCACGACCCTCGAGGACGCCACCGACAAGGCGGCCCGGCTCGGTGAACCGTTCGAGGTGGGCCGGACGCTGCTGGCGCTTGGCGCCGCGCAACGGCGAGCGAAGCGATGGGCGGAGGCGCGGCGATCGCTCGAAGAGGCGAAGCGAACCTTTGAGAGAATCGGCGCACGTCTCTGGCTCCAACGCGCAGAGGAGGAGCTCGGCCGTGTTCCCGGCCGGCGTCCGGGTGCCGAGGCTCTGACGCCGACGGAGCGGCGCGTGGCCGAGCTCGTTGTCGAGGGTCGCCGCAACAAGGAGGTGGCCGCCGCGCTATTTGTCACTGTCAAAGCGGTCGAAGCAAACCTGTCGCGGATCTACGCCAAGCTCGGAGTCCGGTCGCGCAGTGAGCTTGCGCGACGGCTTGTAGATGAAGGCGACCCGAAAGTGTAGGGATTCCTCCACTAGGCAGACCCGGTCTCAATTCATAGCGTCGACGTGATGACGACGTTCTTGGTGGAGGCGTACGCTCCGGCCGGACTCGACCTGACCGAGATCGAGAATCGCGCCCGGGCGGCGGCGGCGGCGATGGCCGCCGAGGGCGTTGTCGTGGAGTATGTGCGCCCAATCTTCGTTCCCGGCGACGAAACGTGCTTCCACCTGATCGAGGGCAGGTCGGAAGCCGGCGTTGAGGAGTTGATCAGGCGCGCTTCGTTGTCGTTCATCCGAATTACGGAGACCAGCCCGTGAGTTGCGTGCTCTCGATGGTCGCCGTGCGATCGAAAGGAGTGGAGGAGCAATGGTCAACATCAGGAGCCGGATGCGGTTGCGCCTAGCTGTCGTGGCGGCAGCCGTGGGAGTGTTCGCTTTCGGAGCGGCGGGGGCATCCGCCTCGAACGCACCAGTAGAGATCCAATACCAGAAGACATGTGTCGCATCCGCAACCGGTGTTCACTGCGAAGGCACCCTGAACGGTGTCACGATCAAGATGGACGTCACCGGCTTCCGCCAGACCGGCAAAGTCGCCCAACTGACGATGACCGAGGAAATCACCCTCGACGACGGCACCTGGTTCAGGGCCGAGATGCGGGCCCACCAAACCCCGGCGGGATTCATCGTGCTGAATGGCACGGTCACGGACGGCGCCTATGAGGGCGCCCAGGTCCACCAGCGAAGCAACTTCGACGGCCTGGTTGGGGGCGACCCGAATGTGTCGGACTGGATAGGAGAGCTGCAGGTCATGCCGGCTAGTGGGTGAGCCGGACCATCGACGAGACGAAGGGCCGGGCCGCTACCGGCCCTTCGTCGGGTGGCTACCGTCCTCACTCCGATGTGTCACGAATACGACGCTCAACCGCCCATCAGACCCGTCGCCGGCGCCGCCGTCGATCACCGCGACCTTGTTCTCACCGCTGACGACGGCAACATGTTCTTGGCTTACGAGGCCTATGCCGAAAGGGGTGGAAACACCGGGGTTGTCATCCTCCCCGACGTGCGGGGCATCTATCCCTTCTATAACGAGCTAGCGGTCCGGTTGGCCGAGGCTGGCCACGATGCGGTCACGATCGATTACTTCGGGCGAACCGCCGGCCGTCACGCCCGCTCCGAGGACTTTGCGTTCCGCGAACACGTCGACCAGGCGACTTTCGAGGGAGTCCGCCTCGACGTTGCCGCCGCTGTCGAGCTCCTCCACGAGGACCAACCCGATCGCAAGGTCTTCACCCTGGGCTTTTGTTTCGGAGGATCCAGTTCCTGGCAGCAGGCGGCCAACGGCCATGGCTTGGCCGGAGCGATCGGCTTCTACGGTGTTCCCGGTCGCGAGAACCGACCGCTCGGTGCCCCCTCATCGATCGCCCTCGCTCCCCAAATGGAATGTCCGGTCCTCGCCCTTATTGGCGGTGACGACGCCTCGATCCCACCGGAGATGGTGGACGAATTCGACCAAGCACTGACCAGGGCCGGCGTCGAGCACGAGATCCACGTCTACCCGAATGCTCCACACTCCTTCTTCGACCGCGCCCAGGAACGTTTCGCCGAGGAATCGGCCGACGCCTGGAAACGGGTACTGGCCTTCATAGACCGCTACAGCTGACTCAGAGACGCTGGAGTGAGCGCCTGGACCAACTGGGTCGGCAACCAGAGCTTCACGCCGCAGGCGGTCATCCCGGTTGCCGATGAAGCGGCCATACAGGACCAGATTTCCAAAGCAGCCGCGGCGGGGCTGCGGGCCCGCACCTTCGGCACTGGTCATTCGTTTACGCCCATCGTTGCCACCGACGTGCTGCTCGATACATCGTCCATGCGAGGCATCGAGCGCGTCGACGTCGACCGCAAATTGGTCTCGGCCAAGCCCAAGACCACTATTCGCGACTTCGGCGAGCTGCTTTGGCAACACGGGCTGGCACTCGCCAACCAGGGTGATATCGATACTCAGGCCATTGCCGGCGTAGTCGCCACCGCCACACACGGCTCGGGCCGCCGGTTAGGGAGCTTCTCATCCGTCTTGACGGGAGCGAGGCTGGTGGATGGTCGAGGCGACTTGCTTGAGATCTCTCCCACTTCCCATCCGGACTTGTTGCCGGCATTGCAGACCTCCATCGGTCTCCTCGGGATCATGACCGAGGTGACGATCGCGGTGGTTCCTGCCTATGAGTTACATGCTCGCACCGACGTCATGCCCTTCTCTCAAATGCTTGAGGCCTTTGATTCTGATGTGGCCGATTTCCGCCACTACGGGTTCTTCTGGATGCCCACCGATGCCTCCGCCCGGCTCTACAACCTGGAAGGTGCGGGAGCTGACGACTGTGTCGTCAAGCGATACCGCGAGGTTCCGGTGGGGACCTCGCGCGAAGGCTTGGGACCGCACGAGAGAGTGGGACGGTCCTACGAAATCTATCCGATGGTGTACGACCCCAACTTCCACGAAGTCGAGTATTTCCTCCCGATCGAAGCCTCGAAGGAGATCTTGAGATCGATGCGGGAGCTGATGTTGAGGTGGCTGCCGCTCAGTCTTTATCCGCTTGAGATCAGGGTGGTGGGAAGCGAGCAAGCCTGGATGAGTCCCAACTATCGGCGCGACAACCTGGTCGTCTCCATCTCAGGAGAACCCGGGAAGGACTACTGGCCCTATCTACGGGCCTGCGACGACCTCTTCGCCGAGTACGGCGGCCGCCCTCACTGGGGCAAACTCCACTTCATGACCCGGGAACGGGTGGCTTCCCTCTTCCCCCGCTTCGACGAATTCGTCTCGGTCCGCCGCCAACTGGATCCCGCCGGAACATTCCTCAACGATCATCTCGGGGCGCTTTTCGCCTGAGCGATAGCTATCCCGGGAAGAGGCAGAAGGGATGGCCGTCGGGATCGAGCATCACGCGGTTCTCGGGTTCCGGTTGGTGATCGGCCAGCACGGCACCGAGCTCTTGGGCGCGGGCCACGTCGCTGTCGACGTCTGAGCTGGCGATGTCGAGATGCATCATCATCTGCTGCTCGCCGGCGGCGGCCGGCCAGGTGGGGCGGGCGTAGATCGACTCGGGCTGGAATGACAGCCCGGTGCCCCCTCCGGGAGGTTCGATCTTCACCCAGTCCGGCTCGTCTGCTACCCGGGTCCAGCCGAGCAGCTTTTCATAGAAGGTCGCCAGCCGATGGGGGTCGGTGGCGTTGAGAACAGTCGCTGAGATTCGCATCCCATCCATTTTGGTTAACCTTTGGCGCCAAGGCGTTTTGTCACGCCCGACCTCCGCACCGGCTTCCACGCAGCCGGCCCGGGAGGCAGAGGGGACCTTGAGTGCTCGACAAAGGTCAAACCAACTGACGTGTCATGGCCGCTTCGGTGAGCGTGGATAGCCGAGCGAGCGCGGACACGGAAAGAAGTTGAGATGACCAAGCAAGAATCATTCAAAGAGCGAATCCGCTCGCGCATGGAAAAAACCGGAGAGCGCTACAACGCCGCCCGGCGGGTGTTGATCGAACAGTCGAACAGCCGCAAGTCTTCGCCTCGGAAGTGGGTGGCTGAGCCCGAGCACAGCGAGGAGACGATCAGGGCTAACACTGGTCGGGGGTGGGACGAGTGGGTCAAGCTTCTCGACGCCTGGTCGGCGGAGAGCAAGGGTCACACCGCCATTGCGACCCACGTCCGCGAGGAATACGGGGTCGATGGATGGTGGTCGCAGTCGATCACGGTGGGATTTGAGCGGATCAAGGGGCTGCGGCTGAAGTACCAGGGTCTCGACGGCACCTTCACCGCCAACAAGTCGAAGACCATCCGCGCCGACGGGGCGATGGTGCGGAAGCTGCTCGTCAGTGATAAGGATCGGAGAGATCTCTTCCCCGGTTTCGACACCGAGCTTCGCTCACGAAAAGACGCCAACACACTCCGGCTCGGAATCGGAGGCGGTGTGGCTCTGATCTACGTCGAAGCCTTGGCCGATGGTCGAACCAAGGTGACGATCGCCCATGAAAAGCTTGAGTCAACCGAGGACGTCGAGCTGTGGAAGAAATACTGGTCGGAGTGGCTGACGGCGCTGGGGGCGGATTAGCGAAGTGAGCCGGGAGCGAGGCCCGTCTCGCTCTCGGCGTAGCTCCTGATCCAGAAGGAGATTGTCTCTCGGGCGAGAGTCGCCTCGTGGGCAACGACCTGCAGCGAGAGGCCATCGAGCAGGGAGATGATCCGCCAGGCGGTGCCATCTGGGTCCGGGCAATCGAAGACCCCGACTGCCACGCCCTCCTTCAAGTTCTCTGCCAAGAGTTGCTGCCACTCGATGTTCAAACGCTCTGATGTAGCCCGCACCGCTGAGCGTCGGCTTGCCTCGGCCCATGCATCTAACCAGAGCTGAAAGGTCCAATCGGACCCAGGAACCGAGTAGTTGTCAAAGAAGGCAACGAGCTTCTCAACAGGATCGGCGCCGGCCGACATTGCCTCCATCGTTCGGGCCAAATCATTCGAAGCCGCCCGGTCGAAGGCGGCGGCGAGGACATCGTCCATCGAGTCGAAGTAGTGGTGGATGAGGCCCGAGGAGGTTCCCATCTCGGAGGCAACGTCGCGGACGGTGGTGCCGCCGAGACCCTTCCGGCGGGCGATGACCAAAGCAGCGGCCACGATCGCATCTCGCCGCTCCTCCGGAGCCATCCTTACGATCATCGAGCCTGTTGCCGGTCCTTGAGGATCTGCTGGCTGGCGAGCTTGCCGGGGGCACCCATGACACAGCCGCCGGGATGGGTCCCCGAACCGCACTGGTAATAGCCCTCGATGGGTGTGCGGTACTGATTCCAACCGGGGGCGGGGCGGAAGAAGAACATCTGGGGGGCGAGGAATTCCCCGGCGAAAATGTTGCCTTCGGTGAGGCCAACGACGCGCTCGATATCGAGGGGCGTCACTACTTCCCGGTGGAGGATCAGGCTCGAGAAGCCGGGGAAGAATGACTCGAGGGTGCGCTGCACGGTGTCGGCGAGATTGTCACGCTCCCGGTCCCAATCCGAGCCTTTGAGGTGATAAGGGGCGTATTGGATGAAGCAGCTCATCACGTGCTTGCCGGGTGGCGCCATGTCCGGATCAATCGTCGACTGGATCGCCCCATCGATGTAAGGCGCACTCGAATACCACCCGTATTTGGCCTCGTCGTAGGCCTTTTCCAGATAGTCCATCGAAGGCCCGATGTTGGTAAAGCCGCGGTAGAGGTCCGGCCGGTCGCCCAACCCGGGAAAGGTGGGCAAGCCCTCCAAGGCAAAGTTGACCTTGGCAGAGGTTCCCTGAAATCGGAAGCGCTCGATATTTTCCACCAGGTCGGCCGGGAGCTCACGAGGGTTGACCAGCTCCAGAAAGGTACGACGGGGGTCGAGGGCGCTCACCACCAAGTCGCTCCCGATCTCGGTCCCATCCTCGAGCACCACCCCGGTCGCCCGACCATTCGACGTCGTCACTTTCGAGACTGGAGCCTCGAGCAGGATCTCGGCGCCGAACGCCTGGGCGGCGCGGGCCAGAACCTGGGTGAACCCGCCGTTGCCTCTCTTGTGAAAAGCCCAGGAGCCGAACACTCCATCGTGCTCGCCAATGTTGTGATAGAGCAGAACCAACCCTGATCCCTGCGAACGGGGGCCGACTTTGGTCCCAATGATCGAGGAGGAGGCGAGATAGCCCTTCAACAAATCTGATTCGAAATAGTCGTCGAGGAAATCGGCGGCGCTGCCGGTGAGGAGACGGACTGCGTTGTGCAAAACCCGGGGTTCGAGATCGCGCATATGTTGTGCGAGTGCAGACATCGCGACCAGCTCCTCGGGATCCTTGGAGAAAAGGTTGGGAGGAACCTTGTCGAGGAGAGGCTTGAGCGCCTGACACACGCGACTGATGTCGTGCTCGTATTGGTCGTAGGCATCGGCATCCCTCGGCGAGTGACGGCTCACCTCCTTTACGTTCCGGCTGTGGTCCTGACCAAAGAGCAGGTAATCGCCCTCCCTGCCCGGGGCGAATGTCGACGACATCAGAAGCGGCATAAAGCCGTGCTTGGTCAGCTCGAGTTCGTGAATGATGTCGGGCCGAAGCAGGCTCAGGGCATACGAAAAGGTGGTGAACCAGAAGCCCGGCACAAGCTCTTCGGTAATCGCCGCTCCTCCCACCAGGTGGCGACGCTCGACAATCAGAGTCTTGAGCCCTGCCTTGGCCAGATAGGCGCCATTGACCAGGCCGTTGTGACCGCCGCCGATCACGATGGCGTCGTATTGCCGCTCTCGGGGATGGGCCATCAGATATCGCTCCTCATGACGTCTTCCTCGGTGGGTTGAAGAGTGGGAGCCGGGCGACGTGCGCTGCTACCCGTTCGTACCGATGGTTGACCGTCACTTCCAGTTCGACCGCCTCGCCGACCTTGGCGAGGTCGGGCCGGACCCGGCCTAAGGCAATGTGTCTCTGCAGCATCGGCGAGTACATGAAGCTGGTCGCATAGCCGACGCGCTGGTAGTCGCGGTCGTAGAGCATGAAGTCTTCGGTGATCGGATGATGGTCCTTGGGGGGGACGAGTCCCGCCTGCTCGTACATTTCGTCGTAGGCCTCCCAGTCGACGATGAGGCCGACCATCTTCCAGCGCGAAGATCCTTCGTCGATTGCTCTTTTGATTGCGCGTTGCCCGATAAAGGCTCGATCGCGATCGAGATCTCGCAACATCCAACCAAACCCGAGTTCGAGGGGTGTGGAACGGTGCTCGTCGTTCCAGGCGTAACGACTCGATTCGAAGTCCTTGTCGATGAGAAGCAGGCCGGCCTCAATGCGGGCCATGAGGAGGGCGATCTGTCCGAAGGGAAGGAGTCCGTGACCAGCGCCCTCTTCGACGACGGCGTCCCAAACCGCGATCGCATCGTCCGCCGAAACCCAGACTTCGTAGCCGAGGTCGCCGGTATAGCCGGTCCGGGAAACGGTCACTTCCGAGCCGGCGAACTTAGCGTCGGTGAGGTGGAAGTAGTCGAGGCTTTCGACCTCGGGGGCCAAGGCGGCCAGCACCTGGCGTGATCGCGGACCCTGAACCGCCAGCGCCGCCATTTGTTCCGAGACGTCCTCAATCTCCACCCGGTCATGCCCGATCAGCTTGGAGAAGTAGGCCAGGTTGGGCCGCGCTGTCGTGAGGAGTAAACGATCAGTCGCTTGGCGCAGAACGACGCCATCTTCGATCACAAAGCCACGATCGTCGCACCAGAACGTGTAGTGGGCTTGGCCGACGCGGCACTTGCGAATGTCGCGGGCGAGTACCCCGGAGAGAAACTTCTCCGCATCGGCGCCGGAGATTTGATACTTATAAAGAGGGCTGGTGTCGAAGATCCCAACCGCGTTCCGGATGGCGAAGTACTCGAATTTCTCCGAGAGCTGGTACTTCTCGGCCACCAGGTAGCCCGACCAATGGCTCCACAGCCCAGTCTCATTGTGCGCTTCCACCCGGGAATGAAACGGGGTGGTGAGGTACATCGACGGCAGGCTATCGGGTGTTGGACATGTGCGCAACAAGCCGGGAGACGATTTTCTGTGGGCCGCTAGGGCCGTCCGCGACCGTATCGACCCTGGGTCGCGTTTAAGGGAGGCGGGAGGAGGCCGGCATCGGCGGGGGGGAGACCCGCTCGCCCAGATAGGCCTGCGCCAGCATGTGGAGGAATTGGTAGATCGTGCTCTCCCAGGGGCTGAGTGGCCCGGGACGATGTCCGCGATTGCGGGTCCCGCGTTGCACGTTCTCACAGGCCGTCCAGTCCTCGCGGTTGGTGATGTCCCAGAAGTCGACCGCATAGGCGGGGTCGAAGCCAGGCCGCTCAAGCGCTTCCGGAGGAAATAGCCAATCGCACTCGATGAAGGTGCGGCCCGATGCGAGTGGAACCAGCCGGTGAGTCATTACATAGTCGGGGTGAGGGCTGATCAACAGGTTGGGGAAGAGTCCGATGTAAAGCACCTGTCGGTCCTGGCCGGGCCGGAGCCGGCGGAAGTTGACTCCTTCTGAGGCGCCGGTCAGCGACATGGTGACGGCGTGGTCTTTCAGAGTCATGGTCCCGCCACACCAGAGGCCGGTGGGGGCGATGTCCTCGCCCGAATCGGGAGGGGTTACCCGACAGAGCTCCGGATGGATCGAGGTGCAGTGATAGCACTCGTGATAGTTCTCGACGACCAGCTTCCAGTTGGCGGCGATCTCATACGAGTGCCGTTCGACTCTGACCAACCTCTCGGGTTCATAAGCGGCGAGGTAATGGTCGAGGTTGCCAAAGACCTCGACCAGAGGTGGGGCTTGCCCTGACATGTCGAGGAACAGCCACCCGAGCCATTCTCCGACGCGAAGCGGGTGGAGGGGCCACTCGGTGGGGTCGAAGTCGGAGGATTGGGTGAGTGTTGGCGCCGCCCGTAGTCCTCCGTCGAAGCGATAAGCCCAGGAGTGATAAGGACAGCGAATCTGGCGAGCAGTGACCGCCTCCCCCACCTCCAACAGTGGGTGGCCGCGGTGGCGGCATACGTTTGAGAATCCGCGGACAACGCCCGCGCGGTCACGAGAGATGAGCACGGACTCATCGCCATGATCTAACGCACGGATTTGTCCCGGCTGGACCAGATCTTCGGTACGGCCCAGACAAACCCAGTGGCGATTGAACAGTTCCGACTGCTCCCATTCCAAAAGCTCGGTGGAGTGATAGGCAGCAGAGGGGAGCGTGCGGCTTTTCCCGAAAGGTGCCAGCACGTCGGCCAGGGCCGCGCGATCGATCGGAGCCGGTGCCACGGGGGCGTCTGACACGTCGTTCTTATCCTAAAATTGCGTAATGCACGGCTGAGTTTGGCACCGTCGATTTCGCCTGCTCAGATCGGGGTAGGAAACAAGCCACATTCCCATGAATCAACGCGTCATCGTCGTCGCCAACCGGTTGCCAATCCGCCGCATCGAAGGTGGATCCTGGGCCCCCAGCCCCGGGGGCCTGGTCACGGCTTTGACTCCAATCCTCCAACAAGGTGGTAAATGGATCGGCTGGGCGGGGGTAGGGAGCGGACCTCCTGAGAGTTTCCGGTTTAACGACATCGATCATGTCGCGGTGTCCGTGAGCGAGGCCGAGATCGACGACTACTACCTGGGGTTTTGCAACGGCACGCTCTGGCCGCTCTTCCACGACGCCATTCGGACGCCGGAATATCACCGTCGGTGGTGGAATGCCTATCGGCGGGTCAACCAGCGTTACGCCGAGGCCGTCCTTGAACACTCGCGCCCTGGCGACCTCATCTGGGTCCACGACTACCACCTTCTTCTGCTGCCGCAGATGTTGCGGGAGCTATCGCCCGAGAGCGAGATCCGCTTTTTCCTCCACATCCCATTTCCACCGGTGGAGCTCTACGCCCGCCTGCCCTGGCGGCGACAGTTGCTGGACGGAATCCTGGCGGCAGACGTCGTTGGATTTCAGACCGAACGCAGCACGGCCAACTTCCGGGAAGCGGCCTCCACATTTGCTGGGGCCGAGGCCGCCGATCAGTCGTTGCGTGATGGTGGCCGATTGATCAGGACCCAAACCGCTCCCATCTCGGTCGATTTCGGCGCCTATGACGAGATAGCTCAATCACCCGATACTGACCAGCGAGTGGCAAGGATCAAAGGCGAGCTCGGCGACCCAGAGCACATCCTGCTCGGAGCGGATCGGCTCGACTACACGAAGGGAATCGACGTCAGGCTGCGCGCCTTTGGAACACTGCTGCGCCAGCACCCCGACCTCGCCGATCGCATCAAGCTGGTGCAGATCGTCGTTCCCTCCCGACAGACCATTGGCGATTACTCAGACATGCGGGATGAAATCGAGAGACTGGCGGGTCGAATCAACAGTGTTCACGGGGAGCGTCACCGGATGCCGGTGCATTACGCATACGAATCGTTGGACCGAGAGGAATTAGTCGCTTACTACCGAGCTGCAGACGTGATGGTGGTCACGCCTTTGGTCGACGGAATGAATCTGGTGGCAAAGGAGTACGTCGCCTCCCGAGTCGATGACGACGGGGTCCTGCTTTTGAGCGAGTTCGCCGGAGCGGCACATGAGCTTTCGTCGGCGATGCTCGTTAACCCTTACGACATCGACGGCGTCGCCCAGGCCATGCAACGCGCGATCGAGATGGATCGAGAGGAGCGGAGGCGAGGGATGCAAGAGATGCGAAAGGTCGTACGGGAGAATGACCTCGAGGCCTGGACCCGTCGCACGCTCGACCCGAGCCTTTCCCCCGTCACCGTCTGACGAGTGCATCCCGCGAGATTGCCGTCGGCGTTGGCCGAGTTCGAAGAGGTCGCCACCAGACTTGGCAAGGCGCCGGCGATATTCCTCGATTACGACGGAACCCTGACCCCCTTAGTTCCCGATCCGAAAGCGGCCCGAATCGGTTCCGGGGAAAGGACGATATTGAGTTCGCTCTCCGCAAAGATGCCGGTGGCGATTGTCAGCGGTCGCGACCTCGACGACCTTGCGAGGCTGGTTTCTGTCGAGGGGCTGATCTACTCCGGAAACCATGGTTGGGAGATCGACGGTCCGGGGGTCAAACGCTTCCAACAGCAGCTCGACGCCAGGACTCAGCACTCGCTCGAGCAGGCCTTTGCAATCCTCGAACTGGCGATGCCTGACCTTCCCGGAGTTTTCCTCGAACGCAAGCGCTTCTCGATTGCCGTCCACACCCGAGGCGCACACACGGAAAAAGCGAGAGAGGACGCCGCAGCCAAGGCGGCGAAGGCTGCGGCCCAGTTGGATGGTCTCCGACTAACCAGCGGAAAGGAGATCGCAGAATTGCGCCCGGCGGTGACGTGGGACAAAGGCCGAGCGGTCGAGTACATCCTCGATTCCCTCTCTCCCAAACCGGTCCCGCTCTACATCGGTGACGACCGCACCGACGAAGATGCCTTCGCAGTAGTGACCCATCGGCACGGAGTCGGGGTCGTGGTGGGGCATCCCGCCGATACAAGAGCTGCCTTCTCACTTACCGATCCTTCAGAAGTCCTGGACCTTCTCGTCAAGCTCGGCTCTGACTGAGTCGGCCGTCAGTTGCGATAATTCGTAGTGATGACGGCTCGTCCTCGCAACGCTCGGGCTGAGGCAACGGAGCTCCTGCCTCCCGGCTACGAAGGCAGAGTCTTGGAGCCATCCCCGCCAGCCAACACCGACCCTCAATGGTTCGCCGACGACCCGACTGCTCCGGGAGCCACCACTGCTTCCCTGGTCACCCCGATTGCAGGCGAGGGCACCACCTGGGAAGAGATGGCGACTTCTTACCCGGGGCTCTCGGGCTTCGTGTCTTTGCATTGGCTTGGCCTCTACAAGCGTCTGGAGGCGGTGCCAGCGGGGCTGCCGAGCACCCGTCGATCCCTTCACCAACTGGCGTTCTACGCCCTCGCCCCGGCCCGTCACGCCGTGACCGGCAAGATCGGCCTGCGTTATACGCATGGAGGCTTTGGCAGCCCTTTCTTCGGAGCGAACGAACAGGTGCGATTTGAGAATGGCAACCTCGTTCGCCAGAGGGAGGATGCCGAGAGCTACCCGATCACCACTTTGACCGATGCGGTCGAGGCGCTCGACATCCCCTATCGCCGCGTGTGGTTCGACGGAATCGACGACCCGCCGGAGCCGGTCGGAGTCAACGAGCGTCTTGAGATCGACGAAGCTTCGGCTGCGGCCGTCGGGGAGTGGTTTGGCTTCGGGGCGTCCGTCCTCGAGCAACTGCGACGGATTCCCGATGGGGTCGATGTGAGCCGGGTGCAGCTCTGGCCCGAACATTTCGACCTCGCCATCGAGATGGGACCTGTGGAGACCAGAGCCTCCTACGGAGCGTCTCCCGGTGATGAGCAGCATCCCGAGCCCTACTTGTATGTGTCGGCCGAGAAGTCGATCGACCGCGCCAATCCCTTCTGGAACGACCGTGCCTTCAACGGCGCTTCACTGCCCTACCAGGCGCTGCTCGAGGTCGAGGATCAGCATCTCGCGGCCCTCGCGTTTTACAACGAGGGTCACCGCACTCTGAACGGCTGACCGCCGTCGGCCAGATCCTCCGAAAGCGCTACCGGTCGCCCTCGAGTTCGCCCAACTCGCGAAAGCCCTGCTCCTCGGCTCGCATCCGCCCCAGCGCTTCCCGCAGGGCGGTGGCTGCCTGGGTGTCGCTATCCAAGGCCGCCGTCCGCCGGTCGAGTGCGGCGTCGGTCAGACCCACCAACAGATCAGTGAGCTCCTCGACCTGCTCTCGCAAACGAGCCGACGGCCGGCCGCCGAGCTCCTCGTTGGACACGTCGGCCGAAAGCAGACCGATCACCTCCTCAATTCGCCCAGCCACTCCCTGGAGCACGCGCGGCTCGATGACGCCCTCAGCGACCAGCTTCTGTGCTTGCCCATAAGCTCCCAACAACCGGCGGTAAGACGGACGGAGCGCGCCCGGGATGTCGAGCTTGGGAGGCAGCTCCTGGGTGGCCGAGGACGCTCGCTTCTGCATTACCAGCATCGCCCCCGGGAGGATTGCAGCCACCAAACTTGCCAGCCCGCCGATGATCGCTCCGGGACCGACATTGTCGGTGAAGACATTCCAGCTGACCAACCCCCAGAAGGCTGCCCACAGAGCGGAAGCGCCCGCGGCCAGACCGTACAGACGTCCCCGGGCGCGATCGAAAAGGGTTGACTGAACCCGACCGGAGGACTTTCGGCGAGCCGGTGAACGACGGATCGGCGACCGGCGTCGACCTGCCATTGGCGAGCAAGCTCGCTAGAGGCTCGTCAATCGAGCGTGGGAGGGGTCCATGCGCTGGAGGCTAACGGCGGCTGCTCCAACAAGTCCGAAGAGGAATCGATCACCAAATAGGTCTCCATCGTGCCGTGGCCCCGCAGTTCGATCAATCCCCGAGGCTCGAAGCCATAACCGTCACCTGCCAGAGACATCGTCTCGTGGCTGACGTGGATGCGTCCGGTCACACCGGTCTCCTGGAGGCGAGAGGCCAGGTTGACCGTGTCACCCCAAACGTCGTATGCGAACCTGCGGGTACCGATCACTCCCCCCGCCACGGGCCCGGAATGGATTCCAATCCGCAACTGCAGATGGGAGAAGCGACCACCGGGCTTGGTGCAATCCAGCATGGCGAAGCCCAAGTCGATCATCCGTTCCGCGTGTTGGGCCAAGGGCTCGGGGAGGCCACCGACCGCCATGTAGGCATCGCCGATGGTTTTGATTTTCTCCAGCTGCCGCTCGCTGACCAGGTCGTCGAAATGAGTGAAAACCGCGCTCAACATGGTGATCACCTCAGTGGCGTTCATGCCCGATGCCATGGGGGTAAACCCCACCAGGTCCGCGAAGAGGACTGTCACCGAGGGGAAGGTGTCGGCGATCGGATTCTCGCCGCGGCGAAGCCGTGTCGAGACCGAGGCTGGCAAGACATTGAGCAGGAGCCGCTCCGATTCTGCCTGCTCTGAACCCAATGCCACCATCTGCTCAGCGATGATCAGGTGCTGAAGCCAGACTTGGCGACGGTTGCGTTCGAGAACCCGGAGGCCGAGGAGGCTGCCGGCGGCTGCGGCCAGGAAAATGAAAGCATCGAGCAGGAGGCTGCCCGGGCCGTCATAAAGGGCGACGGCGATGGCAAGGCCGATGGCGATGACAAAGGTGCGGACCGCGGCGTAGATGAACCTGGTGCGGGAGACGAAGCCAAAGAGGAAAAGGAGCATGATCGCCCCCACCGCATAGCCCTCAAGGACGTTTCCGGCCGCCGAGAGAAGGAGGATCACCAAGCCGTTGGCCGTGGTCAGGAGCGAGGCTAGAAAATGCTGGCGGTTCATGGTCGTAGCCCATCGGGAAGCGGCGAAACAGACCCCGCCCAGCACTGCCATCAGGCCTCCGACTGTGTAACTCAGGGTTGGACGAATACCGGTGCCCAGGGGCAAGAGCACCGCCGCGATCGCCCACAGGACCAAGGTGGCGCCGGTAATGATCCGGTAGCCGCCGAGGCCGGCGTTTCCTTCTTCCCGCTGGTAAGCGCGCTCGAGGTCGGCATCGATAAAAGAGAGACTGAGGGGATCGAGCCCTCCCCGATCGATTAGCCGAGCCATGGAGAGTGCAGCCTAAAAGTCCGTCTTCCTCCCGGGGTAAGCAGAGATGACCAGCCACTCGCACCTGTTGGCGTCAGCCAGTCAAAGTTTGGAGAGTTCGACCGGTTGGGTCCCTCGCTCGGTCGATCAGGTGAGCAACGACGTGCTCGGCATCACGCCCGACTCCTCCGACGAGCGCCGAACTCAGGCTGTATAGAAATGGGAGACCCAAGAAGTAGAGACCGGGCTGGGATTCAACTATCCCCCTTTGTTGAATCGGATAGCCGTTTTTGCTTGGTAGGGGGAGCTGGATCCAGCTGAAGTCGGGGACGTAGCCCGTGCACCAGATCACGTTGGAGACGACCATTACCCGCCCGTCTTCAAGGACCGGCATCCCGTCTTTCACCCCGATCGTGCGGGGAACCGGTTCGATTCCCGCCGCCGGAATCTCCTTCCGCCGGACTCGACCCAACGGGATTCCCCTGGGAGGATCGAAAAGCTGATCCCGCACTTTTCGCCCTATGAACGTATTAACCGTGAGAACCCGAGTGATGAGGAGCCAGAAGATCGGCGTGATTAGACGATCGGGACGACTTCCCGCTCGGGTTGGTTCTTGGCCCGTGTCTGGGCCCGAGAGAAAGGTTTGTCCCGGGCGGGCGATGTCGATGGCAATCTCCGCTCCCGAATTCCCGGCTCCGACCACCAGCACGCCTCCATCCCGTAGCTGGGAGGGATTGCGGTATTCGTTGGCAGACAGCTGGGTAATCGTCGGATCGAGCTCGCTGGCGAAGGTCGGGATCCGCGGACGCTGATAGGCGCCGGTGGCAACGATCACATTCGTGGCGATCATGCTGCCTTGATCGTGTGCCACTTCGAAACGGTCCCCCACCTTGGAGAGGCTTTCGACCGTCACAGCGGTCCGCACGGGAAATTCGAAATGCTGGGCGTACCCCTCCATGTAGTCAGCCACCTCATCCTTAGTGGAATTCGCCGATTGGGGACCAGGAAAGCGCATACCCGGAAGGCTGTTGTAACGGGCGGGAGTGAATAGGCGCAATGAATCCCAGCGGGTCCGCCATGGGTCGCCGACTCGTTCGTTCTTGTCGAAAATCGTGAAGGGGACCCTGTGTCTGGCCAGGTGATAGCCGGCCGCCAATCCCGCCTGGCCAGCACCAATGACCACCGTATCGATCTGCGCTTCCTTCACAGCCTTGGACATATTCCTCCAGCGAGGAAGTTCACTCGCCTCGCGGAAGCTAAGAAAGATCGGAACCGGTGGGTATCGGGAGTTCTCCCCATGTCGCGAGGCCATGGTGCATAGCGAAAAGAGAGGCTCCAGCCCGAGTGGAGACACCCATTTTTCGATAAGCGTTCTGAACATGTCGATCGGCGGTTTTGGGTGAGATGCCGAGGCGGCGGGCGACTTGCTTCGTCTGCAGGCCTCGAACCAAGAGCCGCACGACTTCGGTCTCGCGGTCGGTCAGGCCAGCGGGGCGAACGATCGCGTGGACACGATGGCCTGCCACCTCCGACACTGCCGCGACCGCCTCGGGATCGAGAAGCCCACGACTGGCGAGTTCGGTGAGCGCTTCAGAAGCGGCCTCGGTCGAAAGAGGAGGACGATGCGGCCGCGGCTCACACATTGCGTGAAAGACATCGGCGACAGCCAGCAGTCGAGCCCTCCCCTCGATGCCCGGCCCCGAGGATCCTCGGTGATAACCCGAGCCGTCGAGCCTTTCATGGTGGAATCCGGCGATCGGAGCGAGGTCGGAAAGAAACGGCGAACGAACGAGAATTCGCTCCGAGTGATAAGCGTGGAGCCTGACGGCTTCCCAATCGTTCGATGTCAACGCCCCTGCTTTTTCCCAAATTCGCAAGGGCACCGCCACCCGACCCAAGTCGTGGACTTGAGCTGCCCGTCGAACTTGAACAAGACCATCCCGATCCAGGCCAAAGAGGCGACCAGCATCCGAAACAAGCCTTGCGACTCCAGCCGAGTGTCCGATGAGGTATGGGGAAGCGACGTCGGAGAACTCACCCATTGCTTCCAGTGCCTGATCGATCTCAGCTCCCTCCAACATCAACCAGGGTTGGGGTTCATGAGCGAGGACTGCGTCCCATGGAGACGCCTCGTCACCTACCGAGACGACCTCGTCCGCATTTTCGGTCACCAGTGCGGCGATTTGGGGATCGAAGGCAGCCCCCGATCTTTCGCCGATGACGTCGGCGACGTACTTTCCATCGCCCAGCATTTCTTGAACCGCAACATCCCGAGCAATGTGGACGATCCGAACCGGAAGTGGGATCTCAGGCCCCTTGGCAGCGCCTGGAAGACCCTTGCCGTCCCACCGCTCGGACTCAAAGGCGAAAAGCCTTGACACTGTCGGCGGCAGGCCCAGCCGGTCAGTCAACATGCGTCCCACTTCGCAGACGGCAGCGACGATGGATGGGAAAGCTCGGACCAGCCTGGGGGCACCGAATGCCAACTGTCGGACCCTCAGCACGGCTGATCGATGCGGGGGCGCTAGCGCCCGAAGGTACCCGCCCAATATCTCTGGTCGGGTCCCAAAACGCGTTGGCAGCGCATATGTGGTTAAAGCGTCGTCATTGCCAAAGATGTCGGCGTCGAGGTCGACTGAGGCCGTACAGCCAACGTAGAACAGGAGGCATAGGTAGTAAGCCTGGGAAGCGGTCTCTTGATCCACTCCCAGCAAATCGCAAAGTCGCCCGGCTACGAGCGTGCTCCGAAGCCCGTGCTCGAGGGGAACACCCAGGGCGAGGTCAGTGGCTAAGGACAGAGTCGCAATCAGCTCAGCGCTTCGAACGCGGCCGGGGTGGCCAGCTGTCATCTATCGACAATACGATCCTGCAGACGGCAGGATGCACGAGCACGCCCGGAGGGACTCGAACCCCCAACCTCCTGATCCGTAGTCAGACGCTCTATCCAATTGAGCTACGGGCGCAAATTGTCGAGTTGCTACAAGGGATTTTCGGCGACCCGATCGCCTGGTCCTGAACACCAGGTGGTTGCCGAGCGCCGTAAGAGCATGTTAGAGCCTGCGGCCGATCAGCCAGTGATGGCCGAAGGGGTCTACCACGCGGCCCTGGCGCATCCCGTACGGCTGGTCGGCGACGGCGAACATCTCGCGTCCGCCGGCTTCGATTGCTTGTGAGGCGACCGCGTCGGGGTCGTCGACGTCGAGCGAGATCCGCACCGTCGTCGCCCCTAGCGTCTCCGGGCTCGGCGTGCCGAGGTCGGGTGCCTCGGTCGCCACGCCAATGCGATGACCCGCGATGGAGAGGACTGCTACTTGAGGGCCGGCAGGGGTGCGGACTCGGTCGCCCTCCTCAACGGCTCCGAACGCCTGGGCGTAGAACGCGACGGCAGCGTCGACGTCTCGGACCGCCAAGAACGGATAAACGTCGGTCATGCGCGGCAGCGTATTGCGCTTTGGAGCTGCTTTTTCCGCGTCTGTGGGCCGTAACCGTCGCTGTACAACGGTTACGACCCTGGGTCGCGTTTTGTCGCAGCCCTTAGGCCGAGATTGCCTGGCCCAGCACCGCCTGGCCAAAGAAGATCAGGAAGGCAATCGTCACTACCCACATCAGAGGGTGCACCTCGGAGGCCTTGCCTTTCACCACCTTGATCAGGGTGTACATCACAAACCCGGTGCCGATGCCAACCGTGATGCTGAAGGTCAGGGGCATGAGGACCATGGTCAGGAGCGCCGGAAAGCCTTCCTCGATGTCGGCGAAATCGATCCCCTTGATCAAACCGGCCATCAGGAAGCCGACCAAGATCAGGACCGGCGCCGTCGCTTGGGGAGGAATGATCCCGGCGAGCGGCGAGACAAAGATGGCGAGGAGGAACAGGACCCCAACCACAACGGAGGTAAGTCCGGTCCGGCCCCCTTCGGCCACGCCCGCCGAACTCTCGATATAGCTCGTGTTCGAGCTGATGCCGGCCGCTCCACCGGCCGCCGCGCCCAGGGAGTCGACAAACAACACCCGGCCGATGTTGTCGATATTGCCCCTCTCGTCCACCAAGTCTGCCTGCTCAGCAATCGCCGTGGCCGTCCCCATGGTGTCAAAGAAGTCGGTGAGCATGAAGCTGAAGATGGTGAGCAAAGCCGCCACCAGGCCGAGTTGGGTGAAGACGTTGCCGAGGTCAAAAGCGCCAAGGGTGCTGAAGCTCGGAGTCACGCTGAACGTGTCCGGGATCGCCGCTACGCCCCAGAGCAGTGCCACAAGGGTGGTGAGCAAGATGCTGATGATCAGGGACCCCGGGACCCTGAGGGCATAGAGAGTCACCGTTATCGCCAGACCGATGATGGTCACCCAGGCTCCGGCGCTGTTGGGGTAGATGAATTCGACTGGGACTGCCGCACCTTCGGGCACACCGATCAGCCCACCATTGACAAACCCGATGAACAGGATGAACAAGCCGATCCCGACTCCGATCGCCCTCTTTAGAGCCATCGGCACCGCAGTCATGATCGCCTGCCGCAACCCCACCAGCACCAATAGCGCCACAACCAGTCCCTCGAGGACGATGACACCCATGGCGCCTTCGGGCGTCAGCCCTTGACCAAGAACGAGACCGAAAGCCACGGCCGCATTGATTCCGAGACCGGCCGCCATGGCGATGGGAACGTTGGCCACCACACCCATGAGGATCGTTAGCAACCCCGCCACGAGCGCCGTCGCCGCCCCGATGGCGGCGGGGTCGGCACCAGGCATGTTTCCGAGGATGCCCGGGTTGACGAAAATGATGTAGGCCATCACCAAGAACGTCGTGGCCCCGGCCCGAACCTCCGTGCCTACCGACGAGCCCCGTTCACCGATCCTGAAATAGGAGTCGAGCCCTCCGCCCGCTACGGCTTTGGGTTGCTCTCTGGTCGCCGTCACTTGCTCCTCCTCGCGACGCTGGGCCAACCTCATTCCGACGGGGGAAAAGTAGTAATCGACGCTCGATCGTGTCGGCAGAACCGACTGTTTCCCGGGCGGCCTGACAACGGCATCAATTTCGGGAACGAGCCAAGATGACTCCGAAGCCGGCAAAGGAGGACCAATGACCGCTCAAAGCTTGGAGGACGTGCTGGCATCGGCGGGCAATCCGGTCGAAATGCTGCGCAACGCCCAGATCGGAGCCTATGTCTATCCGGTTGTGGCCCCCGAGTTCAGCAACTGGCGGGATGAACAACGGGCCTGGCGTGAGAAGGCGGTTCTTTTCGATCAATCGCACCACATGGCCGAACTCATGGTCGAAGGACCGGATGCGATCAACCTGCTGTCCAGCCTGGCCATCAACAGCTTCGCCGACTTCACCACTACCAAGGCCAAGCATTTCGTTCCCTGCAATTACGACGGCTTCGTCATCGGCGACGTCATCCTCTTCCGCCTCGACGAGGACCGGTTCAACATGGTCGGACGGGAGCCCACCGTGAACTGGGTTCACTTCCATTGCGAGACCGGGGATTGGGACGTGAAGTTCGCCCGGGACGACAGATCTCCCGCCCGACCCGGAGACCAACCGGTGACCCGCAGGCATTACCGATTTCAAATTCAGGGCCCGAACGCACTGGCGGTGATTGAGAAGTTGGTCGGAGGCAAGGTGCCCGACCTCAAGTTCTTCCACGTCGCCTCCCTCCACATCGCCGGCCGGGACATTCCTGCCCTCCGTCATGGGATGGCGGGGGAGCCCGGGTTCGAGATCTGGGGACCCTACGAGGAGGGTGCTGAGGTGAGACGGGCGATCCTCGAAGCAGGTGAGGAGTTTGGGATCACTCGGGTCGGGGCCCGGGCCTATGCCACCAACACCCTGGAATCGGGATGGATCCCATCGCCCTTGCCTGCGGTCTACACCGGCGAGGCGATGAAGGCGTACCGGCAATGGCTCCCCGCTACCAGCTATGAGGCGAGCGGCTCGATCGGTGGCAGCTTTGTCTCCGACAAGATCGAGGACTACTACCTGACCCCTCAGGCCCTCGGGTACGGCTTCTATGTCAAGTTCGACCATGAATTCATCGGGCGGGATGCACTCGAACAGATGGCTGATCAGCCGCAACGGAAGAAGGTCACCTTCGAGTGGAATCCCGACGACGTGGTCAAAGTCTTTCGGTCTCTGTTCGAGCCGGAAGGGCAGAACTACAAGTACATCGATCTTCCCCTCTCCAATTACACCTCGGCTACTTACGACGCCGTGATGCGAGGAGACGATCTAGTGGGGTTCTCTATGTTCAGTGGCTACACCTTCAACGAACGAGCTTTCGTCTCCTTGGGTACCGTCGACTCCGACGTGCAAGTTGGCGATGAGCTGGTCCTGATATGGGGCGAAGAGGGTGGAGGGACCGCCAAGACAACCGTCGAGCGCCACCGTCAGACCGAGATCAGGGTGCGCGTCGCCCCCACCCCATACTCCCGTGACGCCCGCGAGTCCTATGGAGGTAACTGGCGCCGCAGCTGAGCGATGGTGGCTTCGGTCATCGTGGCGGGTACTCCCAGCTCGGTCAGCAACGCCCTGGCGGCCTCCATCTCTTCGACCCGTCGGCCAGCGTGGGTGGAAGTGGCCCGGCGCAGGCGGCTTAGCAAGGCTTCGTCGATCGCACCGAATTGCTCGACGAGATGGTTCCAGAACCAATCTCCCTGGCCGTAGCGCTCCGCCGCCTCGGTGCTCTCGATGAGGAGGGCGGCCAGTCCTTTCATCACCACGCTGCGGAGAAGCTTGCGAGCGGCGGCGGCGCCGGCGGCCTCGCCGATGTCTGTGACGCTGCCACCGCGTTCGTTGATCAATTGGGCAAATTCGACCGCACCTTCACCGGAGGCGAGCGCCGGGACACCAAGGCCACGCCCGGGGACCGGCGCCATCAGCGCCACGTCGACGAATCGAACCGAACGGCTTGCCGTCACCGCCGCCAGCCTTTCTTTGAGACCCGGCGAGCCCGTGGAGAGATCGGCGTAGATCGCCCCCGCAGACAAGTCCCCGACCACCGAACCGAGAAGCTCGGCCGCCTGAGAAGCATGGGTCACAGCCAGAACCAACTCGCTCCCGGCCACCGCCGAAGCGGCGCTCTCGTGGCGAGTCACGCCCTCGATGGACAGCGTTGTGGCCGGGTCGTAGCCGGCGACATCGTCACCGCAAAGGACGAGATCGGCGGCGAGGAGCGAACCCGCCTCTCCCAAGCCGAGGACTGCCACCTTCATCGCTAGTCAGGAGATTCGAGCCAACGTGCACCGAGGTCCTGGAGGCGCTGTCGGAAGCCATAGATGTCGAGACCTAGCTCATCCGAGGCGAGGCGGCGGCGGGTTTCTTCCTCCTTCTCCAGGCGATGACGAGCTGCAGTCAGAACCTCACGGGCTCGCTCCCGCTCCACGATCGCTACACCATCGTCGTCGGCAACCACCACGTCGCCTGCCCCCACCGTGGTCCCGGCGAAATCGATCTCGAGGTTGACTGATCCCAACCCGGCCTTGGTAGTTCCGTCGGCATGAATCGCCCGGGCCCAGACCGGAAATCCCATTTCTCGTAAATCGGCAACGTCGCGTACCGCGGCGTCGATCACCAAACCTGCACAGCCCCGGCTCTTCACGGACACGGCCAGCAACTCGCCAAACATCCCGTGGGTCGTCGGTGACTTGGTGGCGACGACCAGGACGTCGCCGGGCTCGATAACTTCCACCGCCGCATGGATCATGAGGTTGTCACCGGGAGTGCACATCACGGTCACGGCCGATCCTGCCAGCCTGATCCCCTGCTGGATGGGTCGGACCTCGGGTGAGAGAAGCAGGCCGGCGCCGGCTTCGTGGACCGTCGCCACTCCGGCGGCGGCG
>DATBKE010000020.1:0-1683 GCA_036556085.1 Acidimicrobiia bacterium
GCACGACACCCGACGCCAAAGCGGTGGCCGCGATGATGAAGTACAACGAGTCTCTGGAGGAGGCGGGCGTGCTGCTGGCGCTCGATGGCCTCCACCCGCCCTCGATGGGAGCGCGGGTCTCCTTCTCCGGGGGCAGGCCCAGGGTGACCGACGGGCCCTTTGCCGAAGCGAAGGAGGTCCTCGGCGGGTACTGGATGATCGAGGTCGACTCGAAGGAGGAGGCGGTCGAGTGGGCGTCACGCTGCCCCGGCTCGGACAACGAGGTGATCGAGGTCCGTCAGGTGCAGGAGCTCTCGGACTTCCCCGCCGATGTCCAGGAGGCCGCGGCCGGGTTCTCGGAGATGCAGCAGCGTAAGTGAGGCTCTGGGCCGGACGTATCTTGAGCGCCCCCGCGGTCCTGTTCCTCCTCTGGACAGCGTCATGAAGCTGATCCGACCGCCCGTCGTCCTGGAGTCGTGGGAGCGGCTCGGGTATACGGGGAGCGTGTCGGTCGGGATCATGAGAACGACAAATCATTCAAGGAGGCCGACATGCAGGTGAACCCGTACCTCAACTTCGACGGGCAGTGCGCCGAGGCATTCAGGTTCTACGAGAAGGTGCTTGACGGCAAGATCGAGTCGATGTTCAAGTTCGGGGATTCCCCGGCCGCGGGGGATGTTCCGCCCGAGTGGCACGACCGGATCATGCATGCCACGCTCGTCGTGGATGGCCAGCGCCTGATGGCGTCGGACAGCCCGAGCGAGCACTACGAAAAACCGCAGGGGACGTACGTCTCGCTCAACGTCGAGAAGGCCGCGGACGGCGAGCGCATCTTCAACGCTCTGGCGAAGGGCGGGACCGTGAAGATGCCGTTCGAGAAGACGTTCTGGGCCGCCGGGGGTTTCGGGATGCTGGTCGATCGCTTCGGGACCCCGTGGATGGTCAACGCCGAGCACGCCACCTGACGCCTCGATGAAGCGGACGTTCAAGGGCAGCTGCCATTGCGGCCGGGTCCGGCTCGAGGCTGACATCGACCTGGACGACGGGTCGTTCAAGTGCAATTGCTCGAGCTGCACGAAGAATCGGCTCTGGCTGGCGCCGGTCAAGCCGCAGGACTTCGGCCTGATTTCCGGGGAGGACGCTCTCACCGAGTACGAGTCCACCCGAACCTTGCAGTACTTCTGTCGGTTCTGCGGCGTCCGACTGTACGGCCTCGCAAAGGACGAAGCGGCCGACGTCGCCTTCCGCAACGTCAGCCTGGGATGCCTCGACGACGTCGATCCCGCCGAGCTCGCCATCATGCCCGTTCAGTACCTGGACGGGCGTAATGACGACTGGGGTTCGGCGCCGGCCGAACATCGGCACCTTTGAACTACGCTCGGGGAGCGATCGTTCCAGATGCGTGAGACCTGATCCTGTGGCAAAAGAGGAGGAGCCATGCCGTACGTCGATGGATTCGTGGTGCCCGTGCCAGAGAAGAACCTGGATGCCTATCGTCGCATGTCGAGAAAGGCCGGCAAGGTGTGGCGCGAACACGGCGCTCTGGAGTTCAAGGAGTGCGTAGCCGATGACGTGAAACCGGGGAAGCTCACCTCGTTCCCCCAGAGCGTGAAGCTCAAGCGTGGCGAGACGGTGGTGTTCTCCTGGATCAAGTACAAATCGCGCGCCGATCGCGACCGCGTCAACGCCAAGGTCATGAAGGAT
>DATBKE010000021.1:0-11375 GCA_036556085.1 Acidimicrobiia bacterium
AAGTCAGAGGACGATGGAGACCAATGGGTAGTAGAGGGCGGCCGCGAAGAGGAGGGGGTCGAGAGTGGTCATCGGGCCCGGTGGGGTCTCCGAGAGCGCCAGGCGACCGGTGCGAATAATCGAGCCGAGGCTCCGGCCCGCCACCAGTGCCACCGCCAGGCCAAGTCCGATCAGGATGTACCCGACAATGTCTTCGCTCCAGAGCAACGCCCCCACCACCGCTCCCACCACCGCCGCCAGCGCCGTCCCCGAGTAAGGGTCGAGAACAGGCATCCGCAGCCGGCTCAGCGCCACCGCCGTCACCGCGCTCAGAGCGGCCACCACGATCAGGATCGAGATGGCATGGTGCTCCTCTTCGAAGTGCGTGCGGGTCAGCATCAGCGAGCCCACCGCCGCGCTCCCCACCAGAGCGACGAGGACCGAAGGCGCCACCACCTCGACTTGGCGGTAGTCGGGTATCGCCACTCCCCACCCCATCACAATCGCCACCGCCAAGAAAAGCGTCAGGCCAAACCCGATTCCCCCGAGGACATGCGTGGCCACCGCCGCGATCACAAAGGAGGCGAGGATCCCGATGGTGGCTGGGGCTCGGCCCCTGTCGGTCAGGCGGGCGGCAAGATCAGTGGCCCACAGCGCCGCCAACAACACGAGGCCAGCCGCCCACCACGCCGGCCCGGGAGCGAGGTTGGTGCCGATCAGGATCAGCAGACCAAGGAGACCGGTCACGAGGGAGGCGTCGACCATCTCTCCCACCATCACATTGCTGCCGCCCGACACCGGAGGAATGAGGGCGAGTTCGTCACTCTCGCCGATTGGATCAGAGTCGGAGGCAGGCTCGCCATTGCGCCACATCGCCGCCGAACCGAGGCCGGCAGCGAACTCGGCGCCAAAAAGGGCAACGGCTCGGTCTATGACCTCACCAACCGTTTCCCCTTCCACTTCGACGCGAGACTGCCCGGCGAGCTCTCGTAAGTTGGCAAAGAGTCGAAGCGTCGCCACGGATTGGTCGAGGCTACATCGACGCGCCGACGCGGCGCCGAATCAGGAAGGGGGCTCTACCTTCCAGCCGCGACCGCGCAGTTCCTCGGCGAGAACAGAGCTGTCGACCGGACTGAGATCGAGCGAACGGACCGACAGCAGGTGAAGGAGCTCTGAAGCACGATCCCGAAGTGTTCGCGCCCAGGCCCTTCCGCTTGCCTCACCTTCAAGCGTCAAAGTCGAATCCGCTCCCACCGAGTACAAGGCAGCCAGCGATTGCGGGTTCCCCGAACTTCCCCTCTCCCCATAGAGCAAAAGCAAGGCTCCAACCGGCAAGTCCTGGGTGCCCCCGTCGGCAACGAAATCGCCCACGTAGGCCCAGCCCGAGGATTTGTGTTCATCGATCCCCGTCACCACCTTCGCCCAATGGCGACGCCGGGCATCGCCCAATTGAGGAACCGAGACCGCCACCAAAGCTGTGCCCACGGACCGAGACAGTAAATGCCCGTAGACCCTCTTGACAGAGTCCGTGTTTGAGCGTATGGTTTAAGCGTATGCTCAAAGCACTTGATCAAGGAGGTCTGAGATGAGCGGGAGTGGATACGCGATCGCGGTCTATGTCGTGTATGCCGCCGTCGCCATCGGGTTGACGGTCTGGCTGGCACTGACCCTGTTTCGAAGCGGGGCGATCTTTCTCCAGGATGTCTTCAGCGACCGGCCCGGCCTGGCGGAAGCGGTGAACCGGCTGCTCGTGGTGGGCTTTTACATGTTGAACCTGGGTTATGCCCTCTACATCATCCGCACCGACACCAGCCTCGATGCTTTTGGGGCGGTCCGCACCCTGGTCAACCGCCTTGCCCTGCTACTGGTGACTCTTGCCGTGATCCATTTCGTCAACGTCGGCCTCTTCTGGAAGATCCGCTCCCGAGGAGAAGAGCGGCATCTCCCCCCGCCGATCGCTCCCCAAGTGGTGATCCCTCCCACCAATTCGTAGGAAAAGAGCGATGACCAGCCTGACTGTTGTCTATGACGAGAAGTGCCAGCTCTGCCGACGGGCCCGAGATTGGCTCCTCACCCAGCCCTGCCATGTCCCGGTGCGGCTCCTGGCCGCCGGCTCGCCAGAAGCCCGGTGTCGTTTTGGAAGCCTCCCCTGGCTCGGCCAGGAACTGGTGGTGGCCGACGAGAAGGGCCAGGCATGGGTGGGGCCGGCGGCCTTTCTCACCTGCTTGTGGGCCACCCGCCGCTATCGATCGTGGTCTTACCGACTTTCGAGCGCGACTTTGGCGCCGATGGCGGAGCGCTTCTTCTACCTGGTGTCAAAGAATCGAAAACGGTTCGGTGCTCCGGTGGGCACAGACGTGGAATGCTCCTGGTGCGACCGCAAGGAACCCCATGCCCACGAATGAGCCCACTGAAGAGCGCACCACCAAGCAACGGATCATGGACGCGGCATTAGAGACATTGAGGACCAGCGGAATCGTCGGCACCAGCGCCCGCGCCATCGCGTCCACCGGTGGTTTCAATCAGGCGTTGATCTTCTATCACTTCGGGAGCGTCAATCGCCTCTTGATCGAAGCGGCGGCATGGTCTTCTGCGCGGCAGGTCTCCAAGTACAAGGAGGCGGCCACCAAATCCACCTCACTATCCGATCTGGTCGAGATCGCCCGCCGTCTTCACACCGATGACCAACGCACGGGGTCGGTCACCATCGTCACTCAGATGATGGCGGCGGCGGCCTCCGACCGGGAGATGGGGCAAGCGGTTCTCGCGGGATTTCAGGGATGGATCGACCTGGTCGAGGAGGCGTTGACCCGGAGCCTGGAAGGAAGTCCCCTCCAAGATCTGATCCCCCGACGGGAAGCGGCCTATGCCATCGCCGCGGTGTTTCTTGGCATCGAATTAATGGAGCGCCTCGATCCCAGCCAATCCGAGGCTGATCCCGTTTTCGACGCCATGGCCTCTCTCGCCACCATCTTCGAGGGCGCCTTGGGACGAGCGTGATGGCAACCACCTCAAGGGCGGTCGCGGCAGGCACCGGAATGGGAGCTCTGACCGGTGGTGTCATCGGTATCGCCGTCGCTGCCTTTCTCCTCATCGACGCGAACGGAATCGAGGTGATTACTGCCTTGATCATCTACGGAACCATCGGGGCGATGTTGGGGGTGGTGGCAGGAGCAATGATCGGAGCGGCTTTGGGGCTGCTGGTGGGTCTCGTTTTGAATGCATTGATGGGACCGGCGGATCTGGTGCCACGACGGCCCGAGCAACTGCCGCTGGCCCGGATGGTTAGCTCCACCATTGGCCTTCTACCCCTGCTCGCTATCCCCCGGCTAGCCGAATGGTGGCCGGTGGCGGCGATCGTGTCGCTGTTGGCGATGGTCGCGATAGCAAAGCGTGTTCCGAAAATCGTCGGTATCACTAGCCTCAGATCCCAGAACCCTTAAAGGAGTAGCCGATGACCCGGGGTGGGACGCCCTCCGATCCGTTTCCGCTAAACGGCTTCCATCACGTCGAGTTCTGGACCGACAACGCTTATCAGTCGGCTCAGTTCTTCCGCTCGCTGATGGGCTTTGCTATCGAGGGCTACCGCGGTCCCGAGACCGGTGTCCGCGAGACCGCCTCTTGGGCCCTCCGACAGAACGAAGCCCGCTTCATCGTCACCGGAGCACTCTTCCCCGACCATCCCATCAGTCGTCACGTCATGGAGCACGGGCCCGGGGTTCACGATGTGGCTCTCGCCGTTCCCGACGCCCAAGCGGCCTTCGAGCAGGCGCTGGCCCGGGGGGCGGAGGCGGCTTACAAGCCCGAGATGGTGGAGGGCGAAACCAAGACCTGGGCCCAGGCCGGAATTCAGACCTACGGCGAGACGATCCACTCTCTGGTCCAGTCCGACCTCACCTGGCCCCCACCCGATTTTGCTCCCTTCGAAGACACCGTCGCCCAACCAGTCGGCTTGCAAAGAATCGACCACGTGGTTGGCAATGTCGGCCTCGGGGAGATGGATCGTTGGGTCGCCTTCTACGAGGACGTGTTCGGCTTTGTTTTGCTCCGACATTTCGACGACGAACAGATCTCGACCGAATACTCAGCGTTGATGTCGAAAGTGGTCTGGGATGGCAGTGGGCTGATCAAGATGCCGATCAACGAACCAGCCACCGGCCGCCGCAAGAGCCAGATCGAGGAGTATCTCGATTTCTATCGATCTCCCGGCGTCCAGCACATCGCCATCCTCACCGACAACATCTTTGGCACTGTCTCCCAGGTACGCGACCGCGGTCTCATGATGATGAACGTGCCCGACACCTACTACGCCGAGGTTGGCGACCGCCTCGGTGACATGGACGTCGATCGCGAAGAGATGAAGCGGCTCAACATCCTGGCCGACACTGATGAGGGTGGAGGTTTGTTGCAGATCTTCACGCGTATGCTCCAGGACCGGCCCACCGTCTTCTTCGAGTTCATCGAACGGCGCGGCGCTACCGGCTTCGGGGAGGGAAACTTCAAGGCGCTTTTCGAGGCGATCGAACGCGATCAGGCGGCGCGCGGAAACCTGTAACCGGATCGCAGAATTACGAGGCGAGGAACGCCGCGATCCGCTCGGCCGTGGTCGCCGGATCTTGTCGATGGGGCTGGTGGCCGACGCCGGGGATGACCTCCACTAAGGCCCCTTCGATCTCTTCGCCGAGGCGGCGCCCCTCTTCGAGCGGAGTGATGAGATCACCATCCCCCCAGATGACGAGCGTCGGAACGCCGATTTGCGGTAGATCGGCGGGAACCGTGGCCGCACCGGGAGTCGCCGACATGGCAGCCAACGCGTCTGAGGTTCCGGCCATGGCGGCACCGATCTGGCGGGCGTTGTGGTCCTCGGGTGTAGGGCAGAAACCGCCGCCGGCGCATTCGCGCTCGTAGTTGGTCGCCCCCCGGCTGCCGCCGCCGTGGCTGGTGAAGTTCAACGCCTTCCCCACCACCGGCAAGCCATAGAAGGTGGCGGTCCAATCTTCGGCTGGCCCGTAGATCTCAGCGCCGATCAGGACCAGCCGGCTGATCACCTCGGAATTGTTGACGGCCATCTGGGCCGCCACCGCACCGCCCATGCCGGCACCGATCACCGCCGCGCTCTCGATGTCGAGCTCCTCGAGGAACGCCAGCATCGTCTCTGCCCGACCAAAGATGGTGTGCACCTGCCCATTGCGAGCTGGGCGTCCGCTGTAGCCGAAGTCGACCTGATCGGGGATGAGCAAGCGATAGCCCGACAGCTCCTCAGCTAGCGACAGCCATTGATAGCCCCCTGCGAGGTCGAAGCCGTGAATGAGGAGGACAGGTGCTCCGGCGCCGAGCGATCGATAGTGGATCGGTTGGCCGTTGGTCAGCGTGACGATTTCACCGGGGGGATCGGCCGTGGGAGTGAGAACCTCATAGCGGTCGGCGGAGCTCGCCGCCAGGTACGACCAGACCATTGCCCCCAGGATTGCGAAAAGGAGGGAGAGGCCGAGGATTCGGAGGAGGATCGGGCCAAAGCCCAGACGTACTTGCTGAGGCGGTCGCGCTAGGGACATCTGTCAGTCGCTAAGAAGGATGACATGTAGTTGCTTCGGTCCGTGGACCCCGAGGTTTAGCTGTTGTTCGATATCGCCGGTCCGCGAGGGGCCGGTGATCAAGACCACGTTCGAAACCGACGTCGGGTCCAGGCTTTGCAGCGAGAGATCAACCAGTGTCGGGAAGACTCGATCGACTGACAGGAAGGCGATGTGGGTTCCCGCAATCAGAGAGGCCATGCGGGGGCGGCCCGGTCCCGAACGGAGGGCGATCGATCCCGATCGGGCGATGGCGCCGTCTGCTCCCGTGATGCCGAGGGTCACCTCTGACATCTGCTGTTGTTCGGTCAGACGATTCGCGGCTGAGATGGAATGCTCGAGACGCCTCCACCCGACAGCCTGCAACGATTGATGCATACGGGGGACACCGACATCGTCCCAACCGAGATACACGCCGGGGTCGCCGGAAAGGTCGATCGCGGTGGCCATCGCATTAGGCGACGGCATCGGGCCATGAGCGAAGCCATCCACCGCGGCCAGGCGTTCGACGAACTCTCCGATCACACTCATCGTCGCCATGGAAGATCCCTGGTCGAAGTCCATCCTCGTCCCGGTCCGGGCATTCGCGTGATCCAGCGCGGGCCGATGCGACGGATGACAGAGGCCAGTCGAACGCCTCCACGCCACAAAGCCGGGCGGGTTCCAAGCGCGGTGAAGTAACGGACACCGCGGGCAACGTTGGGGGGCAAATGCTTCGCTGCCGTCTGCTGGCGGAGGAAGAGCAGCATGCGCGGAAGGTCGATGCGGATCGGGCACACCTCCAGACATGCTCCGCACAAAGTTGAGGCATAGGGGAGATCACCAAACTGCTCGATGCCGAACAAGGCCGGGGAGAGAACCGCGCCCACCGGACCGGGATAGACCGAGCCGTAGCTGCGTCCACCGGCGTGGCGGTATACCGGACAAGCATTGAGGCAGGCGCCGCAGCGAATGCACCCCAGCACCTCCTCGAGTTCGGTGCCGAGCAAGCTGGTGCGTCGATTGTCGAGGATGACCACCTCGACGGCGTCGGGTCCATCGGGCTCGTCCACTCGACGCGGCCCGGTGATGATGTTGGTGTAGACACTGAGCCTCTGTCCGGTGGCCGATCGGGCCAGGACCTCGAGCATTACCTCGAGATCAGGGAGGTCTGGAACCAGGCGCTCAATTCCCATTACCGCGATGTGAAGCGATGGAGTCGTCGACGTCAGCCGGCCGTTGCCTTCGTTGGTGACGGTGACGACAGAACCGGTTGCCGCCACCCCGAAGTTGACGCCCGTGATCCCCACCCCCGCCCGCAAGAAGATCTCCCGCAGATGAGACCGGGCGATCTGATTCAGCTCGGTCGGGACCGAAGTGAAGGGAACCCCGAGTTGATCTGAAAAGAGTTGGCCGATCTCGTGACGAGTCCGATCGAGGGCGGGAGCGATGATGTGCACCGGCGGCTCGGCCGCCAGCTGGATGATGAATTCACCGAGGTCGGTCTCCACCACTTCGTGGCCGAGGGCCTCGAGGTGATGGTTGAGGCCAATCTCCTCGGTGGCCATCGATTTCGACTTGATGATCGGCGCCCCCATTCGATCCGCCACCAATTCGCTGATGATCTTTCGAGCCTCCTCCGAATCGGCGGCGCGGTGAACCCTCCCCCCCATTCGCTCGACCGAGGCGGTGAACTGGTCGACGTATCCATTGAGATCAGCGAGCACGCGGTGGCGAATAGCCCGGGCCCGGTCACGCATCTCATCCATCTGTGCGAACTCAGAAACGGCCTCGGCCCGATGACTGCGAAAACGATCCGTTCCCCTTTGGAGAGCGGCGATCCGGGGATCGACCACGCCTGCCTGGGATCGTTCTCGATAGGTCGTCATCGGCTGGCGAGAATCTCGGCCAGGTGCTTTACCTCCACTGCGCTCTGGCGGCGATGCAGACCCCCCGCCAGGTGAAGCAAGCAGGAGGCGTCCCCCCCCACCACATACTGGGCGCCGCTGGCTTCGACGTCAGCGAGCTTCGAAGCCATGATCGCCGCGGACACCTCCGGCAGCTCGACCGCGAAGAGTCCCCCAAAGCCACAACATTCCTCGGGACGGGACAGTTTCACTAGCCGAAGTGAATCGACGTTTTCCAAGAGCGTCGCCGCTTGCGGCCCGAGACCGAGGTTGCGCATCCCGTGACAGGAGTTGTGGAAGGCAACCGTGGCGTCGAAGCGAGCCCCGAGGTCGGTCATTCCGAGATGATCCACCAGAAAGGAGCTCAACTCTGTCACCCGCTTGCTGACTGCCAGAGCGCGTCGCAGCAGTTCCGGTGAGTCGTCGAAGAGATGTGGGAGGTGATGGGTGAGCATGTCCGCGCAGGAGCCGGAAGGGACAACAATCGGGTCGTTGCCCTCGAGATCATCCAGGGTCTTGATCGCCAGACGCCGGGTCTCCTCGAGAAGGCCCGCATTGAACGCAACCTGTCCGCAACAAGTCTGCGACTTGGGAATCGTCACGCGGCAACCAGCGCGGGTGAGCACTTCAACCGTGGCCCCGGTCACCTGCGGGTAGAGGCCCTGAACGAGACAGGTCGTGAAAAGAGAGACATTGACCATGTGCGGGTTCTCAAGACGTTAGGGGTAGCTTGTCGCCATGGCCTCCCGTGAAGCCAAAGCCGAAGATCGGGCTCGGGCGCTTCACACCCCCGTCGAATTGCGGGTCCACGGAGTCGGGGGCACCACCCCGGATGTGCTGCTCCGCCACCCTCACCCCGAACAAGTGGCCGGTGACGACACCGCCGGTTTCTATCGACGACCTGACTCCAACGACCTCGAGGCTTATGCCTGGGGCGGGATCACGTCGCGGTCGGGGACGCGAGCGCTCTGGCTAGTACTTCTCCCCTTCGCCCTCGCCAACGCCGCCGGGTTCATGCTGGCGAGCGGGGAAGATCCTCGTTCGCGGACAGCCCGCGGCCTCGTCCGGCTCCTCGCTCTCTCGGTGACGGTGCTCGCCGTCTTATGGGCGGGAGGTCTCGGTCTCGATCTCATCGCTTTTCAGTGTGGGGCGTCAGCGGTGTGCATCGATCGCCACTGGTGGCTCACCTTCTTCGGCAATCCCTTCTTCGCCGATCGGCCGGTGCGACGCATGGTCATCGGTCTCGTCATCCCGGTGGGGCTGATCGCCTTTTGGAGGTTCGCCACTCGCTTCACCCGCACTCGCTATGAAGATGCCTTCACTTCTGAGCCGGTGGAGGTGGAGCGAGGACTGGAAGGCGACCTCGCTGCCGAAGCAACGATGGCCGATCGCCAGTTCTGGCATTCGCCTCGGTTCGGGGCGCGGCTCGCCTCGGGACACTTTGCTGCGGCCAGCTCGGCTCTCGCCGCTGCCACTGCCTATTCGATTCAGAGGCTGCGCGAGCAGGCCGGCTTCGACATTGGGCTCGAGACGGCCCTCTTCCTCATCGCCGTCGTCTTGACTGTCGCCGCCACTGTCACCGTGTGGCTTTGGGGCTCGGGTCCGACCTGGGCCCTCGCCCGGGCGGGATGGTTGGTGTTGGCCGCGGTGGCCTTTTTCGGCCTCGCCCGCGAAGGTCCCACCAACCCTTTGCCGGATGACCTTCCTGGCTACAGCCGCTTGGCTCTGGCCACGGGCCTGGCGGCATTGGTGGTAGCGGTAGCGCTGCTGTTCGTGATCCCGACCGAGAGTGGTCAGCGCATCAAACCGGTCGCCACCTCGGCTCTGGCGCTCTGGGCTTTGATTTCCCTTCTGGCCGGCTCGCACGTGCGCTTGGCGGATTGGCTCGGCGATCGAGCGATCGACCCGCTCGAGGAGGGACAGGCCACGATCATCTACTCCTATGGATACGACTGGTTCGCCTTGGCTTCATTGGCCTTGGTGGCGGGAGCCGCCTTGGCGACTGTCATCGCCGGCTTCTGGCTTTGGAGCCGGACGCGCTCGGTCGAAGTGGTGGAGGCAATAGCCAAGGAGTACGCGCAAGCTCCCGCCGACCTCGAAGGACTGCGCTGGATCCGCTCGATCATCAGGGCGCGGAGCGTGGCCCGGCTGAGCGACGAAGCCGCTACGGCCTTGGGCGTGCTCCTGGCCGTGGTGCTGGGAGGGACGCTCGCCTTCTACGGCGTCCGGGTTTTCACTACCGGTTCACCCTTCGGGTCATTCGACCGCCTCCCCGACGGTTGGCGCAGCCTGATCCCGGTGGCATCTTGGGTGGGGAGCATGCTTCCGCTGGCTGGCTTGGCGGTGATGTACTCGTCGTTTCGCAGCCCCGGAACGCGGCGACGGGTGGGTGTCATCTGGGACATCGTCACCTTCTGGCCTCGCTGGTATCACCCTCTGGCCCCACCCCCCTACTCCGCTCGTGCAGTGCCCGAGCTTGGAATTCGTTTGCAGCGACTCACTTCCGATGGGGCGGCCGTGACCTTGTCGGCCCACTCCCAAGGGTCGGTGATAGCGGCGGCCAGCATCGCCCGGCTCCCGCGATCGATCCGCTCGCGGATGGCGCTCCTCACGCACGGCAGCCCTCTCCGCCGGCTGTACGGTCTCTTCTTCCCCGCCTACTTCGGGCACGATCAGCTCGCCGGCCTGGCCAGTCGTCTTGAAGGTCGTTGGATCAACCTCTTCCGGGCCACCGATGCCATAGGCGGTCCGATCGGCATCAAGGATCGATTGGTTCCCGACCCGGTATCTGCTGAGCGCGCTCGTGGCGACCCACTTCCCCCCGTGCAAGGCCACACGTTTTATCAAGGCGACGCCTATGACCAGGCGATCGCCGAACTCAGCCACGATTTGGCGACGGCGAGCTCATGATCGAAGCGATCATGGTGGGAGCCGGCCAGCGGGGACACCACATCTATGGGCGCTGGGCCCTGGCCAACCCCGATCGTCTCCGCTTCGTGGCGGTGGCCGACCCGAGCGAGGACCGCCTGCACCGTTTTGGCGAAGCTCATGGGATCCCAGACAGCGATCGTCACATCGATCCCCTGGCCCTGCTCGATTCGAAGCGAGCCGAAGCGGCAGTGATCGCCTCGCCCGATCGAGAGCATCACACCCACGTGCTCGCCGCCCTCCGAGCGGGCTACCACGTCCTGGCCGAAAAGCCGATGGGCCACACCCTCGAGGCCTGCTTCGAGATCGTCGATGCCTCGCGGCAATCGGCCGGCAGCCTCCACATCGGACATGTGCTTCGGTTCTCGCCTTTCTTTCAGACGCTCCATGAGGTGATCGCATCGGGTCGGCTGGGCGACATCGTCACCGTCGAGCACCGCGAGAACGTCGTCGCCTGGCACATGGCCCATTCCTACGTGCGCGGCAATTGGTCGCAGCGGGCGACGGCACCGCCGATGATCGTCGCCAAGGCCACCCACGACTTCGACATCCTCCATTGGAATCTGGGGTCGTCGACCCAGACCATCTCCTCGGTCGGGAATCTCTTCGAGTTCCGTCCCGAGCGCGCCCCGGCCGAATCGACTGCAAGGTGCACCGATCCCTGCCCGGTCGAGGATTGTCCCTACGACGCCCGCCGGGTCTATCTCAACCCGGCGGTGACAGGATGGCCGGTCCACGTCATCACCGATGACTTCTCGGCCGAGGGCAGGCTGCGTGCCCTGCGAGAAGGGCCATACGGACGCTGCGCCTGGAAATGCGGCTCAGATGTGGTCGACCACCAAGTGGTGAACCTGAGCTTCGAGTCAGGCGCCAGCGCCGGCCTCACCGTGCATGGCCACTCCCACGACGAGGGACGGACGATGCGCTACGACGGGACCCGGGCGACGCTCCGCGGCCGGTTCGGACGGCGCCAGGAGTTGACGGTTCATTCCCACGCCTCCGGCGAGGT
>DATBKE010000022.1:0-39511 GCA_036556085.1 Acidimicrobiia bacterium
CCGTGCGACGGCGGTCGGCGTCCTCGACCGCCACCAGTCCGATCAAGGTCTAGAGCTTTCGATGCTGGAGTCCCTCGGCTTCTATAGCGACGACTCTTCGTTGGTAGTCACAGTGGCGGAAACGCCCCCAGGGATCGCACCATCGCTGCCCGCACCTGACTCGCGATCCCAGGTTCCCGACATCGATATCGGCGGCTGGCGCCCGCACGCTATCGCTCGATCGAAGCTAGGCGGCGGTCGTCTCTCGAGTACCGCCATCATCGGCCTTTCGGTGACACTCGTCGTGCTCATCGCCATGATCACCTCACTCCTCCGCGGACCGGCTGAAACCGCCGCCCGCCAAAACAACCAGCTGTCTGATGTCGCCACCGAACTAGTGGGCTCGCTGAGCAGACTGGATGCAGTCATGGCAGCTCCAACCGGCGAGGTAGCCGCGTCGACGTCACTATTGCTCGATGTCGATCGATCTGCCCGTGATCTGTTCGATGTCGCCGCGGCGCTGCCTGAGGACAACGCCTCGCGCCAGGCTGCCATCGGCGCTGCCCAATCGGCCCTGGCGATGGAGACAGCCTTGGGCGATGCACTCAGCTATCGAGTGATCCTCCAGCCGCTATGGGATTCACCGGCACTGGCCGGGGTAACCGATTCCACCGAAGCGGCATCGATGATCGCAAACTGGCAAGTCGATCTCGCCGACATGGTCGAGAGCTTTCCCGACAGCCCTCCACTCGATGAGCACATCGCTCAGGTCACGGACTTCGTCGCCGGATTCGACGAGTGGCGCATCAGGTACCTCGATGCACTCACCGCGGGGGATGCAGCCAAGGCGGACGCCGCCGAGGCTGATCTCGAGGGACAGCTCGCCCTCCTGGCTCAGGCGGGAGAGGAGACCCTAGGAGCGGTCTTCGCCGCGGCCGACGCCGAGCGGGGCCGGCTCATCAGAGCCCTCGACTCGCTTCGTGTCTGAGGCGGTCTCCAGGGCCGCCACTTCTCGTCCGAAGTCCTCGGCGCCTTGGAATTCCTTATAGACCGAGGCAAAACGAAGATAGGCGACCTCATCGAGCACTCGGAGCCGGTCGAGCACCAACCTGCCGAGCTGTTCCGAAGAAATCGGCCCTGCATGGTTGGCCGCCATCGATTCGAGGTCCTCGAGCAGTTCGGACATCGCACTCATCGGAACCGGACGATCGGCCAGAGCTGCTTCCACTCCCGTTTGCAGCTTCTCGGGGGCGAACGGCTCCAAGCGGCCGCTTCGCTTCTTCACCAGGAGAACTGGGGCGTTTCGTTCATAGGTAGTGAACCGGTGACCGCAAATGCCACAGCTCCGTCGACGCCGAATCGACGAGCCCTGCTCTGCGGGCCGGCTGTCGATGACCCGCGTTTCATCATTTCCGCAGATAGGACATCGCACTGACCCAGGGTACCGACGGACGGAAGCTGCGGGCTGGCCCACACTCGCGGCGATCTAGCCGCCAGAAGTCGGCAGCAACAACACCTGACCCGGCTTGATGTCGACCGAATCGAGATCGTTTAGCAACTGGATCTCTGAAATCACCGCTCGCGGGTCCCTTCCGGAACCGAGATCGGAGGCAATCCCCCAGAGGGTGTCCCCAGAGACCACACGATGGGAGCTGGGAGGCGGAGGCGGGGTTTGGGCCGCCACTCTGGTCGAGTAGAGGAGGAAGACCGCGGCCGTGACCGTGAGGAGGAACAGCAGCTTGAGGGAAAGCGACTGATGGTCTCGGTTCACGGTCTTCCTCCTTGCTCGAATCCGCACACCGTACGGGCAGGGTGTGACAAACCGAACTGATGTTCGGGACACCCTATCGAACGACTGTTCGGTTGTCAATTAGCGAACAGATGTTTGGTTCTGAGCGAGGAAATGTCTACCCTCGGGAACACGAGTTCGAGAGGAGCAGGAAATTGAAGGACACCACCACCCCCGATTTGACCGGGCGCCAGTCGCAGATTCTGGCCTACATCCAGGACGCGGTGGCCGCACGAGGTTATCCGCCGTCAGTCCGTGAGATTGGTGAGGCTCTCCATCTTTCCTCGCCGTCGACAGTCCACTTTCACCTCTCGGCGCTCGTGAAAGCGGGCTATTTGCGGCGTGACCCCACCAAACCGCGGGCGATCGAGGTCATCGGGGGCGGGCATGAGCGAGAGCCCAGCGTTCGCCAGGTTCCGATCCTCGGTCGAATCGCGGCGGGAACTCCGATTCTGGCTGCCGAAGACGTGGAGGATGTCCTCACCCTGCCAACCGCACTGGTCGGTCGGGGCCAGGTCTTCATGCTTCGCATCAAGGGCGATTCGATGATCGAGGCCGGCATCCTCGACGGTGATCTGGTGGTAATCGAATCGGGTGCCGATGCCCGTGATGGTGAGATCGTCGCTGCCCTCATCGACAAGGAGGAGGCGACGGTCAAAACCCTCCGTCGCAAGGGCGGGAAGGTGATCCTCGAGCCAGCTAACCCCTCGCTCTCGCCTGTGACCTACGACCGCGGTGTTGACATTATTGGTCGCGTGGTCAGCGTCATTCGATCCCTGTAGGCAGATCAATCACTCCTGTAAAGACGGTGCGAGCCGGACCGGTCAGCCAGCTCGTTTCCGGTTCGATTTCCACCCGGGCCCGTCCCCCAGCGACGTCGACGTCGACCTGATCGCCCACCAAGCCCAATTGACGGACGACTGCGGTGGCGGCCACCATGCCGCTCCCACAGGCCAGCGTTTCCCCGACCCCCCGCTCCCAGACCCTCAATCGGATCGACTCCGGCTCGACCGCGACGAAGCCGACGTTCACCCCGCCTGGCGTGGCCGCCTCAAGCCGGTGTCCGATTCCGGTCACATCGGACTTCTCGGGATCGTCCACGATCGTGACCGCGTGGGGATTGCCCACCCTGGCGGCGTGGAACGTGGCTCCTTCCCAGACGAAGCTCTCCCCCACAAACGCCGCTCCGAGTTCGACTCTGGGCTCCGGCCGGGCTTCAACCCGTCTCTCGCCTACCGCGGTTCTCACCTTGAAACTGTTCGTCGCGGCAAGCTGATGGTCGAATGCGAACCGCGCCACGCATCGGAGCCCATTACCACACATCTCGGCGGCACCGCCATCGGCGTTCCAGTAGTCCATCACGACCGTGTCACCGTCTTTTCCTACCCGCAGCACTCCGTCGGCCCCAATGCCGAAATGCCGATCGCAGAGAAAGCGGACGATTCCGGGTGAGACCTCGACTTCACCCGAGAGAACGACAAAGTCGTTGCCCAAGCCCTCCATCTTCTCGAACCGCATCAGATCCCCAGTGCCTCAGCGGCCTGTGCGACCCGACGATCGAGATCGTCCTCCCACCGCTGCCATTTGATACGAGGATCACGTCGGAAATAGGTCCGCTGCCTGCGGGCTAGGGCGAGCGTGGCGCTTCCTATTTCAGCCCAGCCCTCATCGGAAGAGATCTCGCCGTCCATGGCTTTGATCAATTGCCGATAGCCGATTGCCCCCGACGCTGTGCGACCGAGCCGATGCCGCAACCGCCGGGCTTCCTCCCACAGACCGGCTTCTCGCATTGAATCGACTCGCCGGGAGATGCGCTCGCTGATGCCCGCACCTGGATCCAAGCCCACCGCCCGGAACTCGTGTAGCGCTTCATAACGCTTCACCCGTGACCGGTGGGGATGACGCGATCGGGAGGTGGGGGTCTCGCCGGTCAAGTGAAGAATCTCGAGCGCCCTGAGCACTCGCCTCCGGTTCTTGACATCGACGATCTCGGTCGCTCCCGGGTCGGCCCCCACTAGTGCCCCGACCGGGTCCTCGACGCTCTCGAGCCGCTCACGCAGCCCTTCGTCGGTGGGCGGGAAGTCGAGCGGATCCACAACTGAGCGAAAGTGGAGTCCCGACCCACCCACGATGAAGACTTCGGGGTGTCGATTCATCAGCTGGCGCGCCGTCGACTGGAACTGGGAGACGCTGAATTCGATTTCGGGCTCCACCAGATCGATCATGAGATGAGGGACGCGTGATTGCTCCTCGGCCGAGGGCTTGGCGGTGCCGATATCCATGCCTCGATAGACCTGCATGCTGTCCACCGAGAGGATCGGAGCCTGGCGTCGCGCCGCCAGCTCGATCGCCACCTCGCTCTTGCCCGAGGCAGTGGGGCCGAGGATGGCAAAGAGCCGTGTCAGTTGACTCTCCCCACCAAGTGATGGGGGGCGGCGCCGATGATGGTCGCCTGGAGCAGCCGGCCCGGCTCGAACCTGCCAGGGATGTGCACGAGCTTGCCGCCCCGCGTTCGCGTCGCGGAAATGGACGCTTTCTTCTTGGAGGGTCCCTCGGTCAGGACTTCATAGCTACCGCCGACCATCGCCTGATTGGTTTTCAACGATGACTCGTTCTGAATAGCCACCAGGCGCGCAAATCGATCGGCGACTACATCCTCCGGGATGAACTGATCTTTCATCAATGCCGCCCTAGTGCCGGGACGAGGCGAGAAGATGAACATGAACGCCTGGTCGAAGCAAGCCTTTTCCACCAAGTCGAGAGTGGCCTGAAAATCGTCTTCCGTCTCCCCCGGAAAGCCGACGATGATGTCCGTGGACACACTGAGGTTGGAGATGAGCTGGCGTGCCATGTTGAGCTTGTCCCAATACCGCTCGGTGTTGTAGCCGCGATGCATCGCCGCCAGAACCCGGTCTGAACCCGATTGCAGGGGCAGATGAAGTTGCTCACACACTGCCTCCGTCTCGGCCATCGCCAACGCGACGTCCTGACGAAAGTCGGCCGGGTGCGGGCTGGTGAAGCGAACTCGGGAGATGCCCTCGATCGAGCCCACCTGTCGTAGAAGATCGGCGAAGAGCGGGCGGCGGCGGCCATCTCGGGCCAGGTCGCGGCCGTAGGTGTCGACGTTCTGGCCGAGGAGGGTCACCTCGACGACGCCCTGGCTGGCGAGACCTCTGATCTCCGATAAGACGTCACCCGGTCGCCGGCTTACTTCCTTCCCCCTTACCGAGGGGACGATGCAAAACGTGCACGTGTTGTTGCAGCCGACCTGGATCGAGACCCAGGCCGAGTGGGCCAACTCGCGCCGAACCGGAAGCGACGAGGGCATCGCTTCAAGCTCATCGGCGACCTCGGTGACCCCTCCCCAGGCCTCCGCATAATCGATGAGGTCGAGGATCCGATCGAGGTTGTTGGTCCCCATGACGACATCAACCCACGGTGCCCGCTCCCGGACGAGATCGCGATCCTTCTGGGCCGCGCACCCACCCACTACCAGCAGTGAGTCGGGCCGGCGGTCCTTCCACTCCTTGAGTTGGCCGAGGTTGCCGTACAGTCGATTGTCGGCCGCTTCGCGGATCGTGCAGGTGTTGATGAAAAGAACATCAGCGGCCTCGAGATCGGTTGTCGAGGTCATTCCGTCGAGGTCGAGCAGACCGGCGATCCGCTCACTGTCGTGCTCGTTCATCTGACATCCGAAAGTGCGGATGTGGTATCGCTTCCCGGTGCGAGTAGGCATTCGGGACGAGAGCGAGCGTCGCGTGGGCGGGGCGACTGCGACCGTGCTCATTTCTTAGCGGGCGTGATCGGTGGCACGAAACTCGCGGATCACTGTTACCTGGATCTGGCCTGGGTACTGGAGATCCTCTTCGAGCTTGCGAGCGATTCTCCGAGCCAGATCCGCCGCCGCCAGGTCGTCGACGTGTCCAGGATCCACCACCACCCGCACCTCGCGACCGGCCTGCATGGCAAAGACCTGCTTGACACCAGTGAAGTCGGAGGCAAGCGATTCCAGCTTCTCAAGTCTGCGCACATATGACTCGAGCGCTTCCCTCCTGGCACCGGGCCGGGCCGCAGAAACCGCGTCGGCGGCCTGGACCAGGATGGCGAGAAGACTGCGCGGCTCGACCTCGTTGTGATGAGCTTCGATGCCATGGACCACGGCCGGGTCTTCTCCGAAGCGTCGCGCGATCTCGGCTCCGATGAGGGCATGGGAGCCCTCAACCTCGTGAGTGACAGCCTTGCCGATGTCATGTAGAAGAGCCGATCGCTTGACGCTCCCAGGATCGATGCCGAGCTCGCTCGCCAGCATCGAAGCGACGTGCGCCGACTCGACGAGGTGATTGAGCACGTTCTGACCGTAGCTAGAGCGGTACTTGAGCCGACCCAGGAGAACGACCAACTCGGGATGCATCTTGGAGAGGCCCACTTCGACCAGGGCCCACTCACCGGCGTCACGCACCGATTGCTCGACTTCGGCTTCGGCCTTCTCGTAGGCCTCTTCGATCGAAGCGGGATGAATCCGCCCGTCGGCCACCAGCTTCTCGAGCGTGAGCCGGGCCTTCTCACGGCGGACGGGATCGAATGAGGCCACGGAAACAGATTCCGGAGTGTCGTCGACGATCAGATTCACACCGGTGACCGCCTCCAGGGTGCGGATGTTCCGACCTTCTCGACCGATGATCCGGCCCTTCATGTCGTCAGAGGGAAGGGAGACTACGGACACGGTCGATTCGGTCACAACCTCGCTCGCCAGGCGCTGGATGGCGGTGGCGAGAATGCGGCGCCCGCGCCGATCGGCCTCCTCCCGAGCTTTCGCCTCCAGATCGCGGACCAGGATCATCGCCTCCCGCCGGGCCTCGTGCTCGACCTGAGCGAGGAGCTCGTCCTTGGCCACTCTGGCATCGATGCCGGCGATGCGTTCCAGCTCCGACCGGGCGGTCTCCTTCAAAGAAACCAGTTCTTGCTGTCCGGAGGTCACCTCGGTCTCCCGGCCGATGAGAATCTGTTCTCGCTGGGCGAGATTGCCGGCCCGTTGCTCGAGAGTCTGTTCGCGATGGACCAACCTGGTTTCGACTCCCTCGAGCTCGACCTTGCGGTGCTCGAGAGCCGCCTCCTCCCGTTGTCGATAGGCTTCGGCTCGCGCCCGGCCCTCCTCGTCGGCGCGAGCGAGAATCTTCTGGGCCTCGATTCGAGCACTGCCAACCGAGTCTTCATCGGAGAGGACGCGCTGGCGGCCTTCGCTTCGGTTCTTGGCGAGGAGAAAGCCGACGGCACCGGCCAGCAGGACCGCCACTGCGGCGATCGCTGAAATCCACATGGTTTCCATGGTGCTGCCTTCCCGGTGAGCACCTACGAAGCCGTCCGACGATCTACGAAATAGACCTAAACGCTGTTAGGGAGATTCCTCGGATGGGGGACGGGCAGACGCTTCACGGTTTTTTCAAAGGGTTGGGTTGTTTACTGCGGCCAATCCTAACCGAAGAGCCTCCCAGCACAGAGCGCGAAACCCAGGGCTCTGGTAGGAGTCAGGATTCCTCCGCCACAGATGCCTCTTCGGCGCCTTCGGCGACCGGCACCATTCCGACCACTTCGTAAACCTTGGCCTGGAGCTGCACGGCCACGTCTGGGTTCTCCCGCAAGAACTTCTTGGCGTTCTCCCGACCCTGGCCCAGTTGATCGCCGTCGAAGGTGAACCAGGCTCCGCTCTTCTTGACGACGCCGTTGTCGACGGCGACGTCGAGCAGGCTTCCCTCCCGCGAGATGCCTTCTCCAAAAACGATATCGAATTCAGCCTGCCTGAAAGGGCTCGCTACTTTGTTCTTGGTCACCTTGACCCGCACCCGGTTGCCGACACTCTCGGCCCCGTCCTTGATCGTTTCGATCCGCCGGACTTCCATGCGAACGCTCGAATAGAACTTCAGCGCCCGCCCACCCGGGGTCACTTCGGGTGAGCCGAAGAGAACCCCTACCTTTTCGCGTAGCTGGTTGATGAAGACGGCGGTGGTTCGGGAGCGAGCCAGGCTGCCGGTGAGCTTGCGAAGTGCTTGAGACATCAGCCGGGCCTGCAGGCCGATATGGCTGTCGCCCATCTCGCCGTCGATCTCGGCCTTGGGAACGAGAGCCGCAACCGAGTCGATCACCACCACATCGAGGGCGCCGGAGCGAATCAGCATGTCGGCGATCTCGAGCGCCTGCTCGCCGGTATCCGGTTGGGAGATCAGGAGCTCATCGATGTCGACCCCGATAGCTCGGGCATAACCGGGATCAAGGGCGTGCTCGGCATCGATGAAGGCGGCGATGCCGCCATTGCGCTGCGCTTCGGCGACGATGTGAAGAGCAAGCGTGGTCTTTCCGCTTGATTCGCTCCCATAGAGCTCGACCACCCGGCCCCGTGGCACTCCTCCCACTCCCAGGGCTAGATCGAGCGCCAGAGCACCGGTGGGGATGACCTCGATCTTGCGATCGGCGACGTCACCCATCTTCATGATCGACCCCTTGCCAAACTGGCGATGGATCTGCGACACCGCCATCTCGAGTGCGTTATCCCGCTCCACTTTTTCTCCTCGCTTCCTCTTGTCTTCCCATGTCCGTGGAGTCGAATGTACGACCTGGCACCGACAAATAACACCCTTGTGATCTGCCACCTTACACGAACAACTGTTCGGGGAGCGGGAAGAAGGCTATTCGAACATCGAGCGGACGGCATCGGCTCCGATGCCATCGGCCTCCACGTCGAGGGAAAACCCACCGCCAGTAGCCGGGGTCACCGTCCAGGAGGCGAAACCGCAGCATTCCCGCTCCGCAGTCGCCAGGCGGACAAGCTCATGTTCGGCTTCGCGGTCGAAGATCAGCCGTAGCCCCCGATCGGTGGTCTGCTTTTCAATCAACGCCTGCTCGATCAGCGCATCCCACTGCAACCGGCGTTGGCCGAACTCTGACTGCTCGAGATTGCACGCGACGGGGATCAACCGCCTAGTCATCAGCCACCTCGCCGATGCTCAAGACAAGTTGGGCGATCTCTTCGGGCGTGGGAGTGGTGACGTCGATGACGCCGTCAACCACAGACAAGAGCCGTTCATTTCGTCGCTCGGCGAGCTCCTGTGACTGGGCGACGTCGATCGGGCGACGATGCTTTCCTGACTTAGCCCGGTGCGTCAAGACGTCGACATCTCCGACCAGCAGGACGACGGTGATCTCCTCATCGCTGAGGAGCGTCTCGATCTCCTCCAGATCCCCGGTACTGGCGGCGGCGGCGATGACCGACGGCTCCGCTGTCTTCAACGCCTGACGCAGGGCCTCTGCTTCGGCGGCGTGAAGCCACGGAACCCCGTGCTCCTCCGCCAACTCGAGCCCGGTCTCACCGTATTGCCGCTCGATCTGCTCGTCCGAATCAACCAGAGGACGCCCCAGCCGCTCGGCCACGATGGACCCCACGGTGGTCTTGCCCGACCCCATCGGACCTATCAGCACGAGATGACGTCCACTCACCCCCGACCGGCTTCGACCGCCGAGACAACGGCCTCGTGAGCTTCGGCAGCCGCGTGGGCGAGCAGGGTCGCCGCCTCATGAGAGGAAGATCCCGGTCGTCGCCCGAAGACCGCGGCCTCCGCCCGGCCATAGGCACCGAGGACATGGCGAGCCAGCCGTCGCGACTCATCGGGGACGATTCCCAGCATCGCCATCGTCTTTTCGATCTGAATGGCGTGTTCACGGATATGGGAGGACCAGCGGCCAAGGCGAAAGCCGACCGTGACGGCATAACCGCTCCAGCGGGCAGCCAGCCGAAGCCGTTCGTCCGCCAGACCCGCCAGGCGCTCGGCGCTGAGATCCAAAACCTGGTCCAGGCGCATACGCAGGTCCTCGACGCTTCCTTCGGCTTCAGTGGTGGCCTCGTCCGGCAACGTCTCCCACATTTCCTCGGGGATTCCGGGCGGAAGGCCGGGATCATCGGCATCGTGGGGGTTGGCCAGCCACCAGGCCGTTCCCCATCCATAGGCGCGCTGGGACGAGATGATGTGCCCCATCGCGAGACGAATGGTCCACTCATCAGCACCGGGATCGGTGTCGAGCGCCGACTCGTCGATCGCCAGCAGCAGTCCATGGAGATCCCAACGGGCCGCCGTCGCCAGGCCGATGATTCGGGCCGCCTGGGTTTCGTCGGCTTCTTCCGCCGCCAATACATGGCGCGCTTCACCCTCGGCCAGTTCGAGAGCTTCCGCTGCCCGGTAGGCGCCGTAGCGCACCTCCTGGTCGCTGCCTCCGATCCACTTCCACTCACCGGCCAGCGCAGTCTCGGGCAGATCAAGCAGTGCTTTGCTGGCCGCCAGAACATTGGCGCGAGCGGCGATCAAGGGAGAGGGAAGTGGCCTGGCCAAGGCCGGATCGGTCCGCTCGAGGAGGGGAGAGTCCAGGGGTCGAGTGGTCATGAGCTCACCAACACGCCCTCCGAGCTTAAAGACCGCGCCGAAAATCGTCGCCGAGTTTTAGGGTCACCTGCTCGAGAAAACGAACTCCTCGACCGGTGTGTAGATCGCCCCATTCCGGCGCAGAGTGCTTTCGTAAAGTACGAGCCGGTCGGCCTCCCATGAAACGGGAACTGTTTCATATTCCTCGATCACCGGCCGGACGTCTTGATGTGGTCGGATCCGGCTCAGGGTGAGATGAGCGGCGAAAGGCCGGTCTTCGGCGGCCAAGCCGACTCCCTGGACTGCCTCTTCGCAAATCGAGTTCAACGCCTCCAATCGGTCGACGCCTTCCGTCACTGTCAACCACAAGACAGTGGCCCGGACCGGACGCGGAAAAGCGCCCATCTCACCGAGCCGCACTTTGAAAGGCGGGCCGAGTCCCGCTTGATCGATCTCAGCCGAGAGCCTCTCCGCCGTGACCAGGTCGACGCGACCGAGAAAGCGAGTGGTCAAGTGCCAGTTCTCGGGAGGAACCGCCTTGCCCGGGAGGCGAGGAAGTGCTTGGGCGAGAATCGCCCTGGCCTGCTCGGCCAGCGGTACGGCGATGAAGAGGCGCCTCAGACCACTCGACCCTGCGACCACCATCGCCCTTCTATACCGAGGCGCGCCAGGTGCAAAGCACCGGTGGTGGCGTAGATCCGGACCCGCTCGCGATCCCCGGGAAGGCGCAGCGTGTGCGCCTGCTCTCCTTCCGGAGTCGCAATCGCGACGATCATCGTCCCCACCGGCTGCTCGAGTGGATCAGGACCGGCCGAGCCAACGACTGCAATGGCCACGTCAACTGAAAGGGTCTTTCGGGCTCCGAGCGCCATCGAGACAGCCGTTTCCTCGCTGACCTGAGCATCGACGTCTACTCCCAGCAATGACTCCTTGAGATCGGGGACATACGCCACCACCGCTCCGCGGAAATAGGCCGAAGAACCGGGAAGCGAGCTCAGCTCGGCGGCCACCAGCCCACCCGTGGCAGACTCGGCCGTTCCGATCGTCCATCCCTTTTCAATCAGGTCTCGGGCGATAATCGCCCCAACGGTCTCATCGTCGCGCCCGAAAACCGAGTTACCGAGTCGGCGTCGCACCTCCGCGTCGACCGGCTCAATCATCGCCTCGGCGGTTTCAAGGTCAGTGGCTTTGGCGGTGATCCGGACCTTGATCTCGCCCGCCGAGGCGAGGAAGGCAATCGAAGGATTGGGTTTCCCTCGGTAGAGATCGTCGAGCAACTCCCCCACCTGAGCCTCGGACCGACCCCAGCTCCGGAGCACCCGGCTGTGGACCACGGAGTCTTCGCCGCGAGCGCCCACCAGCCTCGGAATCACCTCGCGCTGGAGGAGATACGTCATCTCTTCCGGTACACCCGGAAGCACGAAAATCGGGGTGTCCTCGACCACCAACGCCAGCCCCGGAGCGGTGCCCTTGGGATTTGGAAGCATCTCGGCCCCCTCGGGATATTGCGCCTGCCGGTAGTTCGACTCCGGCATCTCCCGGCCGAGGCTCTCCCACCGGGTGCGAAGTGCGGTGGCGTATTCCTCTGAGAACTTCATGTTGAGACCGAATGCCTGACAGATCGCTTCCCGGGTGAGATCGTCCTGAGTTGGTCCGATGCCGCCGGTGATGATGACGGCATTGGATCGGGCAACGGCCGTGGTCAGGACAGCCGCCACCCGCTGGACGTTGTCACCCACAATCACCGAATGGTGGACATCGAAACCCGCTTCGGCGAGGGCGGCGCCGATGGTGGCGGCGTTACGGTTCGTTATTTGCCCCAAGAGGAGCTCGGTCCCGACAGCGACGATTTCCGTGATCATCCGATCACGATTCCCTCGAGGTCGGCCCCCAGCGCAGCTTTGATCTCCACCTCGACCCACTCTCCGGGCGTGCCTCGGTCGACAGTGATGACCCCGTCGATCTCCGGGGCTTGCCGGTAGGAGCGAGCAACGGAGACTCCCTCCTCCTGCTGATCGATGAGAACCATGTGGTGCCGTCCGACCTGATCAAGGTTGGCGGAGTTGGTGATGTCGTCCTGCACCGATTGCAGATATCGGAGCCGCTCGCCTACTTCGCGCTGGTCGAGTCGTGGCTCCAGGTCGGCCGCCGGAGTCCCCTGTTCGGCCGAATAGGGGAAGAATCCGGCCCAGTCGAGCGCCGCTTCCTCGAGAAACGCGGCCATTTCGGAAACCTCGTCCTCAGTCTCTCCCGGGAACCCAACGATGAAGCTCGAGCGCAACGCTGCCTCCGGGAGCGCGTTGCGAATTGTCTCGATCAGCTCTAGATAGCGCTCACCCCCACCCGGTCTTTTCATCGCCCGCAGTAACCGCGAAGAAGAATGCTGGAGGCTCAAGTCGAAGTAGGGAGCGATGACCGGATTGGTGGTCATCTCCTCGATCAGGCGGGGCCGGATCTCCTTTGGATAGAGGTAGAGAAGACGCAGCATCCGCAGGCCGGGCACGGCCGACACCATCCGCAGCAGATCGACGATGTCACCCCGACCCTCCATATCGCGGCCGTAAGCAGCCAGATCTTGAGCCACCAGCACCACCTCGGTGACTCCGCCCTCCACCAGACCTTCCACTTCCTTCACCACGTTTTCAGGTCGACGGGAGCGCTGCTTGCCCCGGATGAGAGGAATCGCACAGAACGTGCACGGCTTGTTGCATCCTTCGGCGACCTTGACGTACGCATACGGCATGGTCGGTGAGGGGCGCCTGACCACGTGGAGGATGTCCATCGCTGGTTTGCGGAGCCGAACCGGCCGCCACTGCGGTCCTGCGGTGAGGGTGTCGAGGACTCCAATCAGCTCGCCGTAGCGATCAAGTCCGAGCACCGAATCGACCTCGGGAAGCGCCTTCTCTACTTCGATTCCAAAGCGCTGGGCCATGCAGCCGAGCACCACCGTGCGCGCACCCGGCTTTTTGAGATCGTCGAGTCCGAGGATCGTCTCCACCGATTCCCGGCGTGCTTCCTCGATGAAAGCGCAGGTGTTGACCATGACCACGTCCGCGCTCTCGGGGCCCGGAGCCACCCCATAGCCGGATTCCGATAGGAGGAGTTGAACCTTTTCGGAGTCGACCTGGTTCTTGGCGCAGCCAAGCGTCTCCAGCCAATACGTGGGAGCAGTCATCCCAGCCGCTCAGGCCAGAGAGCGGTAACGGCCGCGGAAGTAGAGCAAGGGGTCGTCAAGATCGGAAAACTGGAAATGCTCTATTTCTGCCACGAGCAACATCTGCCATCCAATTGGATAAGTGGCCTCGAGGCGGCATCCGACCCAATTGTCGAATCCCCCGATCAATGGTCCCCACTCCGTGTCGGTGACCTCCAAGCCCGCGAAGAGCCCGCCCGGCGAGGGGGACACCTCGGCGAATCGATCCGAAAGGCGCCGGTGATCCTGCTCGGCGATGTGAACCACAAAGTGCTCGGTTTTCTTAACCGCCATGCAGAAGTCCGCTGCCTCGTTGATGGCCACCACCAACCTGGCAGGTGAGCCCTCGAGCACGAGGACGGCCGAAGCGGTCATCCCGTCGCTTCCGGCGGTGACAATCGTGACCGGACTGGCGAGGCGTCCACGTAGCTGGCGGGTTCGATCCCTGGATTCGGGTGGAGGGAGGAAGGGGTGCTCGTTGTGGATGGTCACTGTGTGGCGATGATCTGGGATGATCCTTGAGGCCAGGTTAGGGGCAGCGGCTTTTTCACCCTGCGGTCAAATCGCAGATGCTCGGTGTAGCCCGCAGCCATCGCATAAGTCGTCAGCATGGTGTGTTCGTGTCCGGCGAGCTCCGCTGTGTGAGCATCGGAAGCCAGAGTGATCGCGACTCCGGCATCGAAGAACATCTTGAGAAACGTGGGAGATGGATAAGGGCTTTGCACCGGCATTCGTAATCCGGCGCTGGAGACCTCAACCGAAGTCCCCGATCTAACAGCCGCGTCAACGACCCGTCGATAGAGGTGGATGGGCTCGATGTCGGGTTGATGGCCGAACTTCTTGGGCAGATCGATGTGGGCGAGGACGTCCACCACTCCCCTCCCGGCTAGATCGATTGCGAGGGCGAAATAGTCCTCCCAGGCCTGGTCGATTCCGCGTCGATTGAATTCAAAGGTGACCTCGTCGCTGTCGATCGACCAGCCGCCAACCCAGTGCACCGAACCGACCAGAAAATCGAAGGGATAGGGAGCAAGGAGATCGAGGACGGCGTCGATGCTGGAGGCGAAGAAGTCGACCTCGAGGCCGAGCTTGACGGGAAGTCCTCGCTCCTTGGCATCAAGGATCGCATCGACATATCTCTGCAGGGACAGGCCGGAATCGAGGGCGACCATCGCCTCGGTGTGTTCACGCAGATCGAGGCGCGGCTCGTCTTCCCAAAAACGCCCCAGGATCGCCGCTCCCTCGTGGGTCCGATAAAGATGCTCTGTGAAACCGAGCTCTGTGACTCCTCGAGCCACGGCGGCCTGGACATAACTCTCGATGAGACCGGTCGGGTACTCGCCGAGAGGTGGCCATTCATACGCGCGGCCGTGGGGATGGAGATGAAGGTGGTAATCGGACACCGAGCAGATCTAGGCGGAACGGACCGATTCCACCAGGCCCTGGAGCGGTCCCGGCCCGACTGCGTCGGCGAGAAAATCCCAGGTGGCGCCAGTGAGGGCACCATCCTCGTCGAGCTGGGTGGCGGCCAGGTGCACTGCATCGGCCAGCGCCCCGAAGAGACCAACCTGATCTTTTTCTACCGCAGTGTCCACCGCCGAACGGGCAGAGGCGGCGTCGCCTCGTCCCAAGGCTTCGATCGCTCGCTCGGCCGCTGTCAGCGCCTGTCGCTGCGATTGACCGTCCAGGGTCTATACCTCTTGAAAGAGGTACGGCCGCAGCACATCGATGCGGGTGTCGACCTCGTCGGGGTGGATGTACCAGAGGGTGGCGGCCAGGGTCGAGAGCAGAGGGTTCCCGTCTTGGGGGGTGAAGCAGTAACCGACCAGCTCATTGCCGTTGCGGACGGTGACGGTGTCGATGGCCACCACCGTCTGGGAGAGGATGCGCCCGAAATAGCCATGGTCGCGGCCAAAGCTGAAGACGCTGTTGGCCGACTTCTTATAAGTGATGGCGACCCGCTTATTGGCGGCTAGGCGCTCTCGAACCTCATCGAGATCCATCTCCCGGTCGAGGGTGAGAGAGAAGTGGATCTGATGCATGTATTGGCTGTTGAGCTTGAGAGCTGACGAGAACAGATTTAGGTCGTAGCCAAGGGTCTCGAACAGCCCATGGGCGTCGCGGGCGTGGTGGGTACCGAAGCGGGGGTCCTTGTGCCGTTCGACGGTGGGCGAAGGGGCAAAACCCGAGTCCTGGGAGATGTCGTTGGAGCGGCGGATACAGATGAACCGTCCGTCGGTGAGATGGTTGGCGCCATCCGAATCCATCGCCAGAGTCTTGATCAGGACGGCGATGTTGTGGGTATTGCACGAGACGATGTGGAGGAAGCGGTCGACCCCGGGCATCAAGGAGTCATCGTTGATGCCCCGGGCGTACATCTTGCCGAATCCGAACTCCGAGCCCTGCGCCATGAACCCCTTGGGGTTCGGAGCGCTGTCGTAGAACTCAGCCTTGTTGTCGTTGCCCACCGGGGTGCAATCGATCACGACCGATGCCCGCTCGATCGCCTCCCGCGCTTCCCACTTGGGGGTGTGCCCCAGCTCCTCAAAGCTCGATCGCTTGTCTTCATCGACCGCCAGGACCGCTCCGCGCCGCACCAGGTCGTTGACCTTGCCTCGCTCGGTGATGAGGGGAGTTCGCTTGTGGAAGGTGACCTCGTCGATGCCGAAATCGGCCTTGTGGTCGGCCAGGAGTCCGATCAGCGGCTCGCCAATGGTGCCCGTGCCGACGACGTGGACGATGTTCATGAACTCCTCCCGGTAATACCCACCAAATTAGCCGTCCCGGGGGCAGATCTCTCTTGAGAAATGGACTGACGGCCGGGTGGGTGTCCGGCCGTCAGCCAACCTGCGGTCTACGGCTCAACCACCACTCGGGCCCGCATCCAGGGATGTGGCAGGCAAAAGTATTCGAAGTCGCCGACCTCACCGAAGGTGTAGGAGAAAGTCGCACCTGGATCGAGGAAGCCGGAGTCGAAGGACCCGTCGACAGCCGTGACCGTATGCAACTGGTTGTCATCGTTTGTCCAGGTCACAGTGGTGCCGACCTTGATCGTCAAAACGTTGACCGAATAGTCAGCCGGGTCTTCGGTCTCGGCGAATTCGTCCGCCGCTTCGAGATCCTGAGCGTTGAAAGCTCCAGGAACAATCGAAACCTCCTCCGCCGGGCCCATGACGTGGCCGCCGGTGGTCTCGGTGGGAGAAGCTTCCCCTTCGCTCATGGCCTCGAATATCTCGGGATTCGGATCCCCGCTAATGACGACTTGGCCGATGGCGCCCTTGTCCACCGCTCTCGCCAAAGCATGATCGACAAGGACGATGGTGGAAGGGACTTGTCCGATCAGTTCGACCACGGTGCCACCGCCGGCAGGGACCAGGGTCGTCTGCGAGCCACGAATGGGATGGGCCAACAGTGCGGCCTCGGGATAGACCACATCCCAATGGGAGCCGATGGGATGGAAGTTGGAGGTCAGGTTGAGTCCGGCGTTGATGAAATAGATCCGGGCTCGCTCCCCGACATTCATCTGGAGGGCGTTGTCGCCGGTGAGGGCACCGCGAGCCCCGTTGAAAACTACGAAGGTCGGTGACTCATCCGTGACCGCCTGGCGGTCGAAGGCCACCACTCCCGGTTCGTCCCCGTCGGTGTAGTACTCCGATTGGACCATGTACCACTCTTGCTCCACAGCCGGGAGGGGAACTTCCGGGTCCACCAGGATTCCTCCGAACATTCCGTGGGAAATGTGGGCGGGGATGTCTCCGTATGCGCAGTGGTACATGAAGAAACCTGGATAAAGCAGCCGAGCTTCGATGGTCTTGGTCTCACCAGGCGCCACGGTCGTAGCTTCCGCTCCTCCCCCCTGTCCCGTCACGGCATGGAAGTCGACGTTGTGGGGATTGGAATTGATGTCGGGGTTGGTGATGGTGAACCGGAGCACGTCGCCCACCCGGGCCCGGATCACTGGCCCGGGGGTGCCGTTGACGATTTGCTCGGACCCATCGAGGAGCCGATACCCCCACGTCTCCGTTTCGACCCCGGTGGCTTGGTCGATGGTCGAGATGCCCTCCACCACTTCGAAATGGACGTCAACCAGGGCGGGAGTGGTGCGGGTCGAGGCCGGAGGCATGTTGGGCGCCACCGCCACGTTGATCTCTTCCTCGGGGGTGGCGGCCAGTTGATCCTTGGGAATGAGCTCGGGGATGACATCGCCCACCGAGCTCGATGCCCCCGCCGTTTGAAGATATGTGTCGACTTTGCCTGCAACCAATGCGTCATCTACCGAGTTGCGATTGGCGGTGATCATGAGCGAGGCGATGGCGAGTCCGACCGCCGCGATCGTGCCCACGATCCCGAGCGCGATGAGCGTCCCCAGGAAGTAGTGAGGGTGAGGCGGTGTGTGATCAGTCGCCTGATCGCGCCGTCGGGCGGTTTGTGTCATCTTGTTGATCCTTCTGTTGCCAAAAACGCGGGAATTCCTTGAAACCCATCCATCAAAACCTGGCGAGCTTCCATCCAGACGGCGTGGATGGGACATGAGGGATTACCGGGACAGGGACCGTCACGCATGACGCAACGTCCATCCTCGGCAGGCCCCTCGGTGGCCTCGATCACCGACAGGAGATGAGCATTTCTTGCCTCCCCGGTGAGGCGGTAGCCCCCACCCGGTCCGCGATCCGAAGCCACCCAGCCCCCCTTGATCAGCGGGGCCATCACCTGGGGAAGAAAACTCACCGTGGTCCCGATAGCCTCCGCCAATGCACCCCCGCCCAAGGGCTCGTCCTGCAGTGACAACTGACGAAGAGCCAGGAGTGCCAGGTCCGTGCGACGGTTCAAGGCCAATTTCATAGTTCCATACTAAAGAACTTAGGAATTATCGTCAAGGACCGGGATCGGTTCCCCCGCGGATGTCTTATCTCAGAACTGTTCCTCCTCGGTGCTTCCTTTGAGCGCCAGAGTCGAGCCCGTACCACCGCTCACGATTTGAGACACCCGATCAAAATAGCCCGCGCCGACTTCGCGCTGATGACGGGTGGCGCTGTATCCATCGGCCTCCATGGAGAACTCTCGTTCCTGGAGCTCGACATAGGCCGGCATACCGGCTTGGGCATATCCCCTGGCTAGCTCGAACATGCTGGCGTTGAGGGCATGGAAGCCGGCCAGGGTTATGAACTGAAACCGATAGCCCAGTGTCCCGAGCTCCTTTTGAAATCCGGCGATCTGGCCTTCTCCCAGATGCTTTCTCCAGTTGAAGGACGGAGAGCAGTTGTAGGCGAGGAACTTGCCCGGGAATTTTTCGTGCACCGCCTCGGCGAAACGGGCCGCCTCCTCGAGATCGGGCTTGGCCGTCTCACACCAGACCAGATCCGAATAGGGCGCATAGCTCAGGGCGCGGGAGATGGCTTGCTCGAGGCCGGGGCGAACCCGGAAGAACCCCTCCTGTGTTCGCTCCCCCGTAACGAATTCCTGATCGGAGGGATCGACATCGGAGGTGAGCAGGTTGGCGCCGTTGGCATCGGTGCGAGCGACGATGATCGTCGGGACGTCCATCACGTCGGCGGCCAACCGAGCGGCTTGCAAGCTGCGCACGTGCTGGCTGGTCGGTACCAGCACCTTGCCGCCCATGTGCCCGCATTTCTTCTCGGCGGCGAGCTGGTCCTCGAGATGAATGCCCGCCGCTCCCGCTTCGATGAAAGCCTTCGTCAGCTCGAAGACGTTCAAGGCTCCGCCGAATCCAGCCTCGGCATCGGCGACGATCGGCACGAACCAGTCAAACGACTCATCGCCCTCGGCCCAATGGATCTGATCGGCGCGGCGGAGTGCGTTGTTGATGCGCCGTACCAGGGCGGGGGCAGAATTTGCCGGGTAGAGGGATTGATCGGGGTAGACCTGCTCGGCGAGATTGCTCTCCCCCGCCACCTGCCAGCCCGAGAGATAGATCGCCTTGAGCCCCGCCTTCACCATCTGCACCGCCTGGCCTCCCGAAAGGGCGCCGAGGGCATTGATGTAGTCGTTGTCTCCCAGCAGCTGCCACAGTTTTTGCGACATCGCCTGTGCCAGCGTGTGCTGCTCGCGCAGAGAGCCCTGCAGCGAAACCACATCGGCCGCCTGGTAGGTCCGGGTCACATCCTTCCAGCGGCTGTCAGCCGACCACGACTTCTCAAGCTGATCGATCTCGGCCTGATGATTGTTCACATGCGCTCCTTTAGTCGAGCAGTTGATAGGCGGGAATGGTCAGAAAGTCGACGAACTCGTCACCTAGTGCGACCTCGGAGAAGACTTTCCAGGCGTCGGCGAGATCGATTTGCGACATCTCGCGTTCCTCGTCGGCGAGCCGATTGACCAGATCACGATCGATGAGCGTCCCGTCTGCGGTCCGGGCTCGACGGTGCACCCATTGCCAGATCTGACTGCGGGAAATCTCTGCGGTGGCCACGTCTTCCATGAGGTTGTCAATGGCGACCGCTCCCGTTCCCTGAAGCCACGATGCCAGATACAGCAATCCCACTCTGATGTTCGATCTCACTCCATCTTCTGAGATCGCTCCACCTTCGATCTTGAAGTTGAGGAGATCGGTGGCGCTCACCTCTGCGCGAGCGCCCAAGCGATCGATCTGGTTGGCACGGTCGCCCAGCACCCGATCGAAACAGGCGCGCGCCACCGGGACCAGATCGGGGTGCGCCACCCAGGTGCCATCGCAACCCTGCTCGGCCTCCCGGTTTTTGTCCTCGGTGACCTTGGCCAGTGCCCGCTCGGTGATTTCGGCGTCCCGTCGATTGGGGATGAATGCGGCCATTCCCCCGATGGCGTGGGCCCCGCGGCGGTGACAGGTCGCCACCTGGAGATCGGTGTACGCCCGCATGAAGGGCACGGTCATGGTCACCTGCGATCGATCGGGAAATACGAAGTTCTCCCAGTTCCGCATCTTCTTGATGACGGAGAAGATGAAGTCCCACCGCCCTGCGTTGAGCCCGGCGGAGTGTTGTTTGAGTTCGAAGAGGATCTCGTCCATTTCGAAAGCGGCCAGGATCGTCTCAATCAAGACCGTCGCCTTGATGGTGCCCGCCGGCATCCCGAGCCGTTCCTGGCCATAGATGAAGACATCGTTCCAGAGGCGGGCTTCGAGGTGACTCTCGATCTTGGGCAAATAGAGAAATGGACCCAGGCCGGCTTCGAGCGCAGCCCGTCCGCCCCAAAACAGATAGAGCCCGAAATCGAACAGGGACGCCGACACCGGCTCCCCTCCTATCAACAAGTGCTTCTCTGGGAGATGCCAACCCCGAGGTCGTACGACCAGCGTGGCCACCTCGGCGTTGAGCCGGTACGTCTTCTCGGGGGTTTGGAGCTCCAACCGCCTTTCGTACGCGGCGACCAGATTCTCCTGACCCTCGACCACGTTGCTCCACGTGGGCGAGGTGGCATCTTCGAAGTCGGCCATGAAGACGGAGGCGCCCGAGTTGAGGGCGTTGATCATCATCTTTTGATCGACCGGGCCGGTGATCTCGACCTTCCGTTCGCGCAGAGCCGGCGGGACCGGCTCCACCTTCCACTCCGCCGAACGCACGCTCGCCGTCGCGGGAAGGAAATCGGGTCTCATCCCCTTGTCGAGATCGAACTGGCGCTGTTTCCGCGCCTCCAGCAAATCGCGGCGCCGGCCGCCGAACTCCGCTTCGAGCTCTTTTACGAAACCCAGGGCTTCGGGGGTGAGAACCGGGGCGCCGGGAGCGAGAAGTTCGATCGTGCTCATTGCTCTCCCCGTATCTTTCCACGCGGCGGGTTTTCTAACCGCGGCACGGGGTTGACCGAGCCCGGTCAGACGTCAGAAATCAGACTTCAGAGTCGACTTCGGACTCTGAGATTTTCGCCTCGACTTCTGCGTCATGGAACCGTGGATCTGAGCGCATCAGAGCCGACATCTGCCGGCGAAGGGCGACGGGGGCGTTGCGCACTCCCATCGAGACCGCGAATGCGGGATCGTTGTCGGTGGTGATGACGAGCTCCTCGCCCTCCGATAGAAGGTGGAAACCATCGTCCTGGGCGCGAATCGTCAGGGCTTCGACCGGCCAATGACCGATTTCGATCTCGTCGGTGCCGATGCGAAGTTCCTGCTCGTCTGTCAGGTCGATCGTGACCCGAATCGGCGGAGAGAAATCACCCGCCAATCTCAGCAGCCCGTCGTAGTGCTCCATGCGGCGACAAACTATCCGAAATTGCTTGAGGGGGTAGGGTTTTCTTTCGCTAGCTGGCCAGGAAAAGAGCCGGTTCGGACAGGTTCTCGAGTACCACCGCCATGAAGCGCCGGCCCTGCCCACCATCGATCACCCGGTGGTCGTAAGAAAGGGATAGAGGCATCATCGGAGCGACTGCGACTTTGCCGCTGTCTGCGACCGCCCGATCTGCGGCTCGGCCGATGGAGAGAATCGCAGTGGTGCCCGGAGGAATGATTGGGGTCCCGTATCCGCCCCCAATGGCGCCAATATTGGAGATGGTGAAAGTCTGACCGGTGACCTCATCGGGGCTGAGCTTTCGACTCTTGGACGCCTCGGCCAAGCGCCTTACATCGGCCGCCGTCTCGAGCAAGGTTCTGGTGTCAGCAGCCTTGACGACCGCGACCAGGAGACCGTCTGCCGTGTCGACCGCCACTCCAATGTCGTAATGGCTGTAGACCACCAAATCATCGCCGTCGATCGAGGCATTGAACTCTGGAAACTGAGCGAGGGCCGGAAGAACGGCCTTGATGATCAAAGCCTCCAGCGGAATCTTCACCGAGTGCCGGCTTTCGAGAGCCTGTCGAGCTGCCAGCAACCTCGCCGCGGGCACTTCATCGAAGGTTGTGACGTGCGGAATCTCGCTCCAAGACCTCTTCATGTTGGAGGCGATGGTGCGGCGCATCTTTGACATCGGGCGTCGCTCGCCCTGGCGATTGACCGGCAACGCCGGGAGGCCGGGAGCCTCCGGCAGTTCGACTGCGCCACCGGCGGTTGCCTCGGCGGCAGCGACGACGTCTTCGCGCGTGATACGACCATCCGCTCCCGATCCTTTGACCTTCCCGAGGTCGACTCCGAGGTCTTTGGCCAGCTTGCGAACCAGTGGCAAAGCCTTGGTGGCCCCGAGTGCCTTCTCGACACGGTGGGCGCCGAGGTCGATCGCCTCCTCGCTGATACGACCGACGATCGGCGCGGCGCTGTCTTTTGGTGCCTCCGGCATACCCTCGTCCGTAGCCATCTCTTCTTCGACTTGATCGAGCCAGGCCTCGGTCTCGGGATCGGCGGTGGCGGTCCAGGTCTCCCCTTCTTCACCCACCACGACAAGGATCTCTCCCACCGGCAGCGTTTCTCCCTCGCCGGCTCCGTGATGGAGAACGATTCCTCCGTAGGGTGATGGGATCTCGACCACGGCCTTATCGGTCTCCACCTCCACAACCGGTTGATCTACCTTGACGGGCTCTCCCACTGCGATGAGCCAGCGCACTATCTCCGCCTCGGTGAGGCCCTCGCCGATGTCGGGCAGCCGGAATTCCTTGGCCATCAAACCTCCACGACTTGGGTGGCAGCGGCAGCGATCCTGGCGGCCCCAGGCAGGTAATGGTGTTCCGACCTCTTCAAGGGAAATACCGTGTCCCACCCGGTGACGCGCCGGATGGGGGCGGCGAGATCGAAGAGACATTGCTCCTGAAGCAGCGCCGACACCTCCGCCCCGAATCCCCCCGTGCGCGGTGCCTCGTGCACTATCACTGCTCGCCCGGTCCGCTGGACGGAGTCGGTCAAGGTTTCTATGTCGAGGGGAACCAACGACCGGAGGTCGATCATCTCGGCAGAGATGCCCTTTGCCTCGAGCAGGAGGGCGGCCTCCCGGGTCTCCTTGGTCATCGCCCCCCAAGTGATCAATGTGACATCGTCGCCTTCTCGCTCCACCCGCGCCTCGCCGAGCGGCTGGGTCAGCCAGCCTTCCGGTACCTCTTCTTTCACGGCGCGGTAGAGCCGGATCGGCTCGAGGAAGATCACCGGGTCGGGGTCTTCGATGGCCTGGAGGAGCATTCCCTTGGCGTCGTAGGGCGTCGAGGGCACGACCACTTTCAGACCGGGAACGTGGGTGTAGATCGCCTCCATCGACTCCGAGTGATGCTCTGCGGCGCCGATCCCCCCGCCGTATGGGATCCGGATGACAAGAGGTGCCGAGAACCGATGGCGGGACCGATTCCGAATTCGGGCCACGTGGTTGATCACCTGGTCATAAGCAGGATAGGAAAAGCCCATGAACTGCAGCTCGAGTACCGGCTTGAGGCCTCCAACCGCCATTCCGAAGCCGACGCCAACGATGCCGGATTCGGCCACCGGGGAATCGATCACCCGCTCGGCGCCATATCGCTCCCTGAGGCCGTCGGTGACCCGGAAGACTCCACCCGTGCGCCCCACGTCCTCGCCCATGACGACGACATCAGAGTCCTTGGCCAAGGCGAGATCGAGGGCGTCATTGATCGCTTGAGCAATGTTGCGCACGGTCACGGTTGAGTTGCCTCTATTCGTTGCTTGGCGAGATGAGGTGGCAAGGTTTCGAACATGGCGTCGAAGATGTCGCCCGGACCGAGGGGAGCCAGTCCCTCCGCTCGTTCGATCGCCAGGTCGACTTCCTCCGCTGCTTCCTTTTCAATCTGTTGCTGCCAGGACTCCGACCAAACCTCCCGCTCGGAGAGGAAACGGCGAACCCGTTCCAGCGGATCCCGCTGACGCCATTCCTCGGTGAGGTCCGCCCCCCGGTAGCGGGCGGGGTCGTCGGCCGTGGTATGCGGTCCGAGGCGATAAGTCACTGCCTCTATCAATGTCGGGCCCCCCCCGCCGCGAGCGCGATCGATCGCCTCCTTCGTCGTTTGATAGACGCCGAGCAAGTCATTTCCGTCGATTTGCACCCCGGGCATGCCATAGGCAATCGCCTTCTGAGCAATTGTCTCGGACCGGGTTTGCTCTTCTCGGGGGAGGGATATCGCCCAGCCGTTGTTCTGACAAAAGAACACACAGGGCACCGAGAAGACGGCCGCGAAGTTCATGGCCTCGTGGAAGTCGCCTTCGGAAGTGGCGCCATCACCGAAGTAAGTGATGGCAATTCGCGATTCACCTCTCAACTTTGCAGCCCAGCCCAGGCCAACCGCGTGAACCATGTGGCCGCCCACGGTGATCGAAGGCGGCAGAACTGGCACGTGAACCGGTGGCGACCCACCCCTCTCGTCGCCTGTTCGCCCTGCCAGGAGCAGCTCCAACGGATAGCCCTGCATCCACATGGCGGCTCCATCCCGATAGGTCGCCGCCATCCAATCGTCGGGATCGAGAGCAGCGGCACTCCCCACCTGGGCGGCCTCCTGGCCCTCGAAGGGAGCGTACGTGGCGAGCCTGCCTTGCTTCTGTAGGGCCGTTCCCTTCCGGTCGTAGGTGCGGGCAAACACCATCGCCCGATACAGCCGCCGGATCATCTCCACCTCCAACGGAGACTCCTGGTTGAGGGCTCCCGAAGGCGTGAGGATCTGAAACATGTGGCGGACTGAGCGTACCCGTTATACGGAAACTCTCTCCCGGTCGTACACCTCTTCGAGTTCGTCCACCGTCATCAGCACGGCCCGCGCCTTCGATCCCTCCGACGGGCCGACGATCCCTCGCTGTTCGAGGATGTCCATGACCCGACCGGCGCGGGCGAAACCAATGCGGAGCTTGCGTTGCAACATCGATGTCGACCCGAGCTGGCTGCGGACGATGAGATCCATCGCCTGGCGCACTATCTGCTCTTCCTCGTCGTCGTACTCGTCTGCTGCTGCCGCGGGCTCGGCGGCTTTCTCCACCACAGCTTCCTCGTACTCGGCTTCCCGCTGGCGCCGGCTCCAGTCGACGATTGCCCCGACCTCCTCCTCACTCACCCAGGCCCCCTGGTAACGAACCGGGCGCGGTTCGGCGGCGGTGACCACCAGCATGTCACCCATGCCCACGAGCTTTTCCGCTCCCGCCCCGTCGATGATCACCCGGCTGTCGGTCTGAGACGCAACCGAGAATGCGAGCCGGGAAGGAATGTTGGCTTTGATCACCCCGGTGATGACATCGACCGAAGGACGTTGGGTGGCGATGACGAGATGGATGCCGACTGCCCGCGCCATTTGGGCGATGCGAACTATGGCCTCCTCTACTTCCCGCCCCGCAACCATCATCAGATCATTCAATTCGTCGACGATTACGACGAGATAAGGGAAGCGGTCGAAACCTTCTTCGGGTAGTTCTCCGGATTCGAGTTTCTGGCGATACCCCCAGATGTCGCGCACCTTGGCGTCGGCCAGAAGGTCGTAGCGGCGATCCATCTCCACCACCGCCCATTTGAGGGCGTCCGCCGCCTTCTTGGGGTTGGTTATCACTCGGGTGAGCAGATGTGGGACCCCGTTGTATTGGCCCAGTTCGACTCGCTTGGGATCGACCATGATCAGACGGACGTCGTCGGGGCTCGTGCGCATGAGAAGCGAGGAGACGATCGAGTTGATACAAGACGACTTGCCGGCTCCGGTAGCCCCGGCGATGAGGACATGGGGCAGCTCGGACAGGTTCAACATCCGGGCTCGTCCCGAGATGTCCACCCCCAATCCCACCGTTAACGGGTGCGTCGCCGCCGAGGCCTCCGAGCTTCTTAGAACGTCGCCCAGGGTCACCAGCCGGCGCCGCCGGTTGGGGACCTCGACGCCAATCGCCGACCTTCCGGGAATGGGGACGAGCAGCCGAACATCGGGGGTGGCGAGGGCATAGGCGATGTCGTGGGCAAGGCTCGAGACTCGGTTTACCTTGACGCCCGGAGCCAGTTCGATCTCATAACGGGTCACGGTCGGTCCCGAGACAATCTTGGTCAGCTGGGCATCGACACCGTGCTGGCGGAGGGTCTCCTCCAGCTGGTTGGCAGTGTCTTCGAGGGCGCGACGGCTCTGCTCCTCTCCCCCCCCGGCATGGAGCAACTCAAGCGGCGGGAGTTGATAACCACCCGCCGGCGCCGGAAGGGGCTTGGGAACCCTTGCTTTGGCCGGCTTCGAAGGCTTTTCTACCGCCGGGGGTGGCTCGGGTTCGGCGGGTCTGGGCGAGCGCTTGACCCGGACCGGCTGGGCCGGCAGCGGGGAAGGTCGGTTGAAACCACCCCGAACCAACGCCACGGCCGTGGTGACCGCTTCCTTGACGGTGGTACGAAACAGGATGAGGACCCCCATGCCCATAAAGGCGGAAAGGACGACGAAGGCACCCCACGAGCCGAGCAAGCGTCGGAGCGGGTAGGCCACCAGGGCTCCGATTGCTCCTCCCCGTTCTTTGACCAGTTCGATGTTTGGAGCCAGTGCCACTGCCCCCGTGAGGAGATGAAACATCGCCAGCGACCCGATGAAAGTGAAGACTGAGCCGGTGACGGTCCGCCCGGCCGGCTGTCGGGGTCGCCCCGCGATCAACACCACCCCGATTCCGATCAGGGCGAAGGGCAACGCGTAACGCCAGAGTCCGAATAAGAGCCGGGTTCCATTTTCGACCGCGGCTCCAAAGGGACCGGCGAGATCGAGAAAGCCCAACCCAAATAACAGGCCCAAAACGATGAGGAACATTCCCCACAGGTCGTCGGCCTGACGACCGAGATGTTCGCGCAGTCTCTCTCGCAAGCCCACCAGCCGAGATCGCAGAGTGATGCGCGTTTTGCTTGTGGACACCCGCTTCCGCCCGCGGCCACCCCGCCGGGTGGGCGTCCGTTTGGTCATGTGCTTCTAGCCTACCCGTCCCACCTGGCGGCGGTTTGGATCTAGAGCTCGAGGACCACCGGAACGATCACCGGGCGTCGCGACGTCTCCGCTTTGATGATGCGGGCCGCGGTTTGGCGTGTCGCCTGCTGCAAAACCGAGAGATCGGCTTCGCCATTGTTCAACCGTTCCTCCAGGCTTTGGCGCACTGCTTGCCCGGCTTTCTCCAGGACCGCTTCGGGATCATCCATCACCCCGTGGCTGTGGAGGTCGGGGCCGTAAACGATCTCACGGTTGTTGGGTGAAACCGCCACCGTCACCACCACCACCCCCTCGTCCGCCAGATGACTGCGATCGCGCAAGACCGCTTGCACTTCCCCAACCCCTTCGCCGTCGAGATAGACATAGCCGGCGGGCCGGGCCCGGCGCTCGACGCGGGTCTCGGGCCCGTCGAGCACCAATGCATCTCCGTCCTCGCAGACTTCGACATTCGCCACTCCCACCAACCTCGCCAGGTCGGCATGGGCGGCGAGGTGCCGATACTCGCCGTGGACGGGAACGAAGGCGGCAGGCTTGACGACGTGCAGCATCGTCAGGAGCTCGTCCCGATTGGCGTGACCGGAGACGTGAACCTCGGCATTGCGGCCGTGAACCACTCGCGCACCGCGTCGGAGGAGCTGATTGATCACCCGCGACACGGCGGTTTCGTTGCCAGGGATGGGCGTGGCGGAGAGGAGGATCGTGTCGCCCGCCCCGATCTCGACGAACTTGTGCCGCCCCTGGGCCATGAGTGAGAGGGCGGCGAAGGGTTCACCCTGGCTCCCGGTGGTGAGTAGGAGTTGCCGCTCGGCGGGTAACTCGAGGAGCTCGGTGATGTCGACCACCTGATCGGCCGGTACCTCGAGCCGGCCCAGGCTCTGGGCAACCGATGTGTTCCGCTGGAGCGAGCGCCCGAATATGGCGAGCTTGCGACCACTCGCCACCGCCGAATCGACAATCTGCTGGATGCGATGAATGTGGGACGAGAAGCAGGCGGCGATGACCCTCCCGGGGGCATGGGAGACGATGTCTTTTATCGAATCGGAGAGGGTCCGCTCCGAGGGGACGAAGCCGGGACGCTCGGCGTTGGTGGAATCTGAGAGGAGGAGCCGGACTCCGCGACGGCCGAGGAGAGCGAGGGTGGCGAGGTCGGTGGCTCGGCTGTCGATCGGAGTGGGGTCGAGTTTGAAGTCACCGGTATGGAGGACGACTCCCTCGGGCGTGTCGAAAGCCACCGCACAGGCATCGGGCACGGAATGAGCGACGTTGATCAATGCAAAGCGGAAGGGTTCGAGGTTGACCGGCTTCCCCACCTCGATCGTTCGCAGGTCGGCCTCGACCCCGAGCTCCTCGATGCGCCCTGCGGCCAGGCCCAGAGTCATGGCTGTTCCGTAAACCGGAACGTTTAGATCGCGAAGGAAATACGGAAGGGCGCCGATGTGGTCCTCGTGCCCGTGGGTGAGAACGACGCCGACGACATCTGCTCCTCTCTCCACCAACCAGCTCCAGTCGGGAAAGACCAGATCCACACCGAGCATCTCTTCTTCAGGGAACATGAGCCCGCAATCGATGAGGACGATCTTTCCGTCCACCTCGAGGGCAGCGCAGTTGCGGCCAATCTCCCCCAGACCCCCGAGAAAGGTGACGCGGACTGTCACTGGTGGGAGGTCACAGGTGGGTGAGGGCGTCCTTGATCGCGGCCACCGTTTGTTCAGACGACGGAACCAATGGGAGACGTGGATTGCCCACCGGCTCCCACAGCGCATTGAGAGCGGCTTTGACGGGCGAGGGGTTGGGGTCGAGGAAGCAAGCGAACCCGAGGGGCAGCAATCGGGCGTGGAGATCGCGAGCGCGCTCGACGTCACCGGCAGCGGCGGCTTTGACCATCGCCGCCACGTGCTCCCCCGCCAGATGGGAGATCACCGAGATCACGCCCACGGCCCCTACGGCCATCATCGGCCAGGTGTAGGTGTCCTGTCCCGAATAGACCTCGAGGCCCTGAACCTCGACACAGGTGCGGGAAGTGAAGTCGATGTCCATGACCGCGTCCTTGACTGCGCGGATGCGGGGGTGATCGGAAAGGACCTTTAAGGTCTCGATCTCGATCAGGCGGGCAGTACGCCCGGGGATGTTGTAGAGGGCGAGCGGTAAGTCGGTGGCATCGGCGATCGCTCGAAAGTGGGCAGTGAGCCCCTCCTGGGCGGGGCGGTTGTAATAAGGCGTGACGGCCAATATTCCGTGGCACCCGGCCTTGGCCGCCCTACGGCTGAGGTGACAGGACTCCTCTGTGTTGTAGGTGCCGGTGCCGGCGACAACTTTGGTCTCGCGCCCGGCGACTGCTTCGACCACGGTGCGATAGAGCGCCACCTTCTCGTCCTCGCTCAGGGTCGGCGATTCACCGGTGGTACCGGTGACTACCAGCCCATCGGAGCCGTGGGAAGCGAGGTGCCGGGCGAGATTCCAAGCTTTCTCGTGATCGACCTGCCCGTCGTCGCCAAACGGCGTGATCATCGCCGTCAGAACTCGGCCGAAGATGGGCATGTTTTGAGGTTACCCCTCTCGGAATGGCGCCACCGACCGCGGGGTTTAGGTTGGTGAGATGACAACGAACGTGATTGATGTTGGAGAGGCCGAGTTCTCGGCCAAGGTCGTAGAAGCGTCGAAGACGGCCCCGGTGGTGGTGGATTTCTGGGCGAGTTGGTGCCAGCCCTGTAAGACCCTGAGTCCCATCCTCGAGCGCGCGGCTTCCGAAGGAGAGGGGGCGTTCACCCTCGCCAAGGTCGACGTCGATGCCAACCAACGGCTGGCGCAGGCGTTCTCGATCCAGAGCATTCCAACGGTGATCGCCTTCCGCGACGGCCAGCCAGTCGACATGTTCACCGGGGCGCTGCCGGAGGCTCAGGTCAAGGCGTTTATCTCGCGGCTCATCCCACCGGCGGTCGATGAGCGCGTGGTTGCGGCCGAAGGTTTGATCGAGGCGGGCAAGGTCGCCGAGGCTGAGTCATCGTTACGAGGGTTGCTCGATGAGAACCCGGTCAACTCCGAGGCCGCCCTGACTCTCGCCGGTCTTTTGATCGAGGATGGCCGGACTGACGAGGCTATCGAAGTCCTCGAGCGGCAGGCACCGACGGCCGAGGTCAAACAGATGACGGCCGCGGCGCGGCTGATCGGCTCCGGAGAGGTCGATTTATCTGACCCCGAAGAGGCGCTCCCCCGCTTGCTCACCGCCGTCGAAGCCGGCGGCGAGCAACGAGAGAAGGCGCGTCTGCAGATGATCGACGTGTTCGACCTCCTCGGCCCCGAGCACGAACTCACTCGCGAATACCGACGCCGTCTCGCCTCCGCCCTGTTCTAAAACGCGACCCAGGGCCGCAGTCGTGGCCCAGCAACGGTTGCAGCCTACAGAGTGAATCAAACGATCGCGGCTCGCAATTGCGCGACCACAAACTCGGGTCGAGTAGTGAAGTCCTGCCAGGTGAATCGAAAGATGCGCCAATTGTGGATTAGCGCAAGATTGTCGCGGTTGCGGTCGTTCTGGAAATCGGCCACCCGGCGGTGCCAGCGTTTGCTAGGGGTCTGTCTGTGGGCTGGAACCGTTGTCCAGCAACGGTTCCTACCCTGGGTCGCAATATGGCGAAGCAATATCAAACAGCGCCCGAGCTCACCATCGATTTGGGGAAGCGGTACACGGCCCAACTCGACACCAACCACGGCCCGATCACGATCGAACTCAACCCCGAGAAGTCGCCGCAGACGGTCAACAACTTTGTTTTCCTCGCCCGCGAGGGCTTCTACGACGGTGTCATCTTCCACCGCGTCGTCCCTGGCTTCGTGATCCAGGGCGGCGACCCCACCGGAACCGGTCGCGGCGGGCCGGGATACAAGTTTCGAGACGAGGTCGAGGGAGCGGGCACATACGAGCGCGGTGTCGTCGCCATGGCCAACGCCGGGCCCAATACCAACGGAAGCCAGTTCTTCATTTGCCTGGAAAAGGTCGGCCTCCCCCACGCCTACACCATCTTTGGGGAAGTGACGGATGGGATGGAAGCAGTCGACGCCATTGCCGCACTCCCCACCAAGGGCGAGAAACCAACCCAGGACGCGGTGATCAACTCGATTCAGGTCGAGGAGAGCTAAAGGCCGAGCAGTCCTTCGAGACCGACCGTCACCGGATCGGCCATCGCCCCCACCGACCTGATCGCCAAGAGGATGCCGGGAACATATCCAGAGCGATCGCTCTGGTTGTGACGGATCTCGAGCGTCTCCCCGGGGTTGCCAAACAGGACATCCTGATGGGCCAGGAGGCCCGGAAGACGAACGGAATGGACCCAAACTCCGCCCACCTCGGCCCCGCGCGCTCCCGGGACCGACTCGGTTGACTCGACCGCCCGGGCGCCGTTTGGCTTCATTCGCTCGGCGGTGGCGAGGGCGGTGCCAGAAGGGGCATCGGTCTTGCGATCGTGGTGCAACTCGATCACCTCCGCCGCCGTGAAATAAGGCGACGCCTTCTCCGCCAACCACATCATCAAGACCGCCCCGATCGAAAAGTTGGGGACCACCAAGCACCGCCCCGGCCCTTCACCCCAGATCTGTCGGAGGGTATCGAGCTGATGCCGGTCGAAACCGGAGCTCCCCACTACGACATGTCCGCCGAAGGAGTGCCACTTCCGAACATTGTCGAGAGCGGTGGCGGCGGGGCCGAACTCGACGATCACCTCGGCAGCCTTCAGCACCTCGAAATCGTCAAACCCGTGACCGGGGGCGTAGCGACCGACCAGATCGAGGTCCGATGTCGCTTCGATTGCGTCGCAGCACAGCGACCCCATCCGACCAGCCGCCCCCGATACGGCGACTGTGGTCACTTGACCCAGCGGTCGAATTCGCCCGGTTCGAGAGGCCCTACTACTCCCATCACGCGAGGGCCCGTATAGACGGCCTCCGCCACTTCCTTCACCGAATCGAGCGTTACCGCTTCGATGCGGGCAATGCGCTGATCGATCGAGAGATGGGTCCCGCCGTTGATCTCGTCACGCCCCAATCGCACCATCCGGCTGTTGGGGTCCTCCATCGAAAGGGCCAAACCGCCTCGCAGCGATCCCTTGGCTCGCTCCAATTCCTCTTCACTGATCCCCTCCGCCAGAACGAGTTCGATCTCGTCCTGAATCAGCTGCAAACAGGTGTCGGCTTGATCGGGCACCGTTCCCACATATACCCCCCAGCCTCCCGTCTCGGCATGCGCCATCCTGAATGAGTAGACCGAGTAAGCCAAGCCCCGCTCCTCTCTGATCTTCAGGAACAGGCGCGACGACATTCCTCCCCCGAGGATGTGGTTGAGAACGTCGAATGAGAACCGACGATCGTCCTTGCGGTCCAAAGCCAGGCCCCCGATTACAAAGTTGACCTGCTCGGTCTCACGGCCGACCGACCGCACCAACGGCTCGAGAGTCGGCGCTGAGAATGAGTGATCCACCGCGTTTCCCCGCCAATCTCCGAACAGCTCCGCGACCATGCCCACCGCTTCCTCGTGCGATACCGACCCCGCCATCGCCACCACCGTCGATCCAGCCCCGTAGCGGCGCTGCCAGTAACCGTGCAGGTCTTCACGTCCCATGGCATGGATCGACTCGCGGGTCCCGAGAACCGGACCCTCCAGCGGGTGGCCGGCGAACAGCGCCTGCGTGAACTCCTCGAACGCGACGTCAGACGGGTCGTCGTCATTCATGTTGATCTCTTCGATTACGACCTGGCGCTCCGTATCGATCTCATTGGGTCGAAAGGCCGGTCGCTGCAACATCTCGGCCAGGAGGTCAAGGCCGACTCGGAGGTCGGAATCCAAGAGCCGGGCCCAGAAACAGGTGTTGTCCTTCGAAGTGAAAGCATTTGACTCGGCTCCAATGGCATCGAAGGTCTCGGCGATCATGCGGGCGGAGTACCGCTCAGACCCCTTGAAGAGCAGGTGTTCGAGGAAGTGAGAGGCCCCCGCCTCTTTGAGCTCCTCATCACGGGCCCCGGTATCGATCCAGCAACCCACCGCCACCGAACGCACCCAGGGCATCGCCTCGGTGATGACCCGGAGACCGCTGGGGAGGGTCGTTAGCTCATAATGAGACTTTGGCGAGGCCATCGGCCGGGAGTGTAAGGGTGGGGCGAAGGCTTGCCGGAATCCGTGGTTTGACGCCGGTGAGACAATGACCCCTTATGCGCGCCCGTCCCAGCTCCCAACGATCGACCTTCATGCGCGATCTTCTCTCCCCCGAGGAGAAGGCGATCGAGGCCGTCGTCGCCCGCTACCAGAGAGTGGCGCCGGCAGTCACCCGCTTTGCCCGCTCGCTCTCCGGAAACGACAAGCTCCGCGTCATCCTCGGGCCTGACGCCGCTGCCTCCGATCAGGAGATCGTCTGCGACCCCCGCCTTTTTCAGGCCGCCACCAACCGCGAGGCCCCCGTTACGGCCGCCGAGATGGCTCTGGCTTCGGCCATGCACGAGGTGGTGCACCTGATCTCCTCCAACTTCGACGATCCCGATTCTCCGGACAGCTCCACCGATTTACTCGATCATCTTGAGAAAGAAGGAGGCCCGGTAGCCGAGGTTCTCTTCTTCAACCTGGAGGACGCCCGCCAGGAGGTTCAGGGGTTGGCCAACTATCCGGGGGTTCGCTCGGTCCTCACCGACATCTATCAGTCGGCGATCTCGGCCGCCGTCTCCAAAGCCGGCCCTCTCGGGCAATTTGCCCTCGGCTGCTTTCTTTATTGCGGCGACTACATCGAGCGCGAGGCCTTCGAACGAAGAGTCACCTCGCGGGCCCAACAGGCGCTCTCGCATGCTCATCCCCTCTGCCGCAAGGCCGCCAGCGCAGACGATCCGATGGCCGTGGTCGAACTCGCGCTGGAGCTGCTGGCAATTGCTCGCGATTACGGGCTCCTCAATTCGGTGCGCGAGGAAGGCACCCAAGCCCAGCAGCGGATGCAGCAAAGACAGGACGCCGAGGATGCCGCCGACGGCGCCGACATGGTCCGGCTTCCCAGTCCCTCAGTTCAAAGCGCCGAGAGCTACCACGATGTCGAGCGGGCCACGGAGGCCCGGGCGGGTCTTTCCGATCGAAAGGGCGCCTCGGAGCTGGCGGGAGACGCCTCCACCGATCAACTCCTTCGCGTGAGCGAAGCCCCCACTGTCTATCTCCCGACCGGGATGGGGGGAAAACTCATCGTGACCCCGGCGCCGGTCGCTTTTGCTCGCTTTGCCGAAAACGGCCGGCACGCGCTCGACGTGGCGGCCCGCCGCTGGGGAGTGGCGCAGCGCCAGGTTTCCGGCGAGCTTTATCCCTTGTTCGCCGCCAACCAAAGAAGGGGCCTGCGCTCGGGCTATGACCAGGGCGACGTCTCCCCCCACGCCGCCCTTTTCATCGGCGCCGGCCTCTACCAGCGAATGTACGAGCGAAGGGCCTCGCGCACCCGGCGCTCTTACGCGGTGAGCCTTCTAGTCGATGCCTCGGCATCGATGCTGCAGCCACGCAACCAGGGAAGGGACCGCCATCCCTGGGGCATGAGCGCGGCTCTGTTGGGAGCGATGACGCTCGCACGTCTTTGTCACGAACTCCAGGTCGACTTCGAGGTGTCCCTTTTCAATCGCGGCTTCGCTTCACGTCCCACCGACACCGAATGGACCTACACCCGGGCCGCCAGTCAGGCGGCCGCCGGCCTCCGCCAAACTCACGGCACCGCCGCCACCCGCCTCACCTCGACCATCAATCACTACCTGGTGAAGCCATTTGATCGGCGCTGGCGCGACGCCGAGGCGGTCTTGGCCGGGATGTTCTGGACGGCGGCCGAACCGGCCCAAGCCGCCCTGGCCGCCCGTCGCAATCCCCGCGAGACACCGCCGGTTTCGATGTTCGAGCGGGCCGCCAATGTCGACGAGTTCAACCTCATCCACGCCGCCGAAAGGATGGCCAAGCTCGGCGCTCAGGTGCGGGTGCTGGTGGTCCTGGCCGACGGGATGACACGAGGATCGGTAGAAGCGCTTACCTCCGCCGTCTCGGCTGTGGAGCGCTCGGGGACGATTGTTCTCGGGATCGGCATCGGAGACGACACCGCCACCGGCGCCTATCACCGATTCGAGATCGTCAACCGTCCCGAAGAACTCACCCGGGCGATGGTGGAAGGCACGCGCAGTGCCTTGCGCCGTGGACTCGCACTCTGGGGCATCGACTCGTGGTGGCTGCGCCCCAACCGATACGAAACTCCCTATTTGCAGGAGGCAGTCAATGGCTGACCAGGTCTCGATCTCCGATCCCACCGGCATTGGTCCGCCAATCGCACTCGACCGCTTCGAGGTTCCTCGCAATCTCGAGGATCATCACCAACGGGTGGGGAAGATCCCCGAGCCCGATCCTCACTATGTCGATCTGGGGATGCTCTATCGGTTTGCTCAAATCGAAGCCGTCCGCCGGTCCGAGCCCGAAGGATTCGCCCCGCTCCATCTGGCCGTCCGGGGCCACATGGGAACCGGCAAAGACCACGACATCGAACAGTTCGCAGCCCATATGGGGCTCCCTTACTACCGGATCCCTCTCACAGGCGAAGTCCGAGACGTCACCCTCATCGGATCCACCCGCCTCCACGGCGATGGCAAGGGTGGAACTGAGAGCCGATGGGAAGACGGAGACATCACGAGGGCGCTGCGAGGACCGGCCCTGCTCAATCTCTCGGAGTTGAACGCGGCCGGCGCCGAAACCCTCTTCGCCCTCCATGGGTTGCTCGATCGCTACGGGGCCCTCGACCTCCCCAATGGCGAAACCGTCCGTTTGCGTCCGGATGTCAGGGTGTTCGGCACTATGAACCCGACTGACATCCGCGACTACGCCGGGACCCAGACTCTGAACAAAGCTTTTGCTGACCGATGGGTCATCTGGGAGAAGGGCTTCCCCGCCGCTGACCAGATCCAGGCGATGCTCCGCCGGCGGTATCCCTCGATGAGAGACGACTATGTCGAGGCAATCGCCCGCCTGGCGATAGAAGTGAACGCCTCCTTCGTTGTCCCCGATGCCGCCACCCGCGTCGAATCGCCCCTCTCCTTACGGTCGGTGCTCGATCGAATCCCCACCGGCCTTCGGGTTTACCACTCGGAGACGGATCCGCTCCGACGGTCCTGGGAGGAGTTCGTCCTTCCCCATGTCGATTCTTTCGACCGCGATCATTACGAGACGGTCTGGAATGCGGTCGTGCGCAAGGGTCCCGCCGCCACCCCCTTCGCCGCCTAGCTCCGGACGAATGCCGCGAAAAGTCGTTGGCGGGCCTCATCCAGGCGATCGAGGGGTGCAAAGGCGGTGTCGAAAACCGTGTTCTCCACCGCCTCGGTGACTCGAGCCGCCACCAGGCGAGCCTGGCGTCTCCCGATCCAACCGGCGTGGATGGAAAGCACGGCCCCGAAGATGAAGCTGGCCACGAGGGAGGCCACCACCAGGACCAGAGGTACCGGCACCGGCCCCAGATATGGCACCTCGACTGACGCCACCTCGATGCCACCAGGCCCGAAGATGATCGTCAAGTACCAGGCGATCGCGAAGAGCAGCACGGCACCAAGGGCGAGCTGGATTGCTCCGATGAAGCCCCAGAGGAACGAACGGGGCGGGCGGGCGGCCTCCCGGCTCCGACGCGCCGCCTGATCTATGGCAGCGACAAGGCGCGCCTCGAGGTCATCCATCCCCAATGCCGTCATCGCCGGCGCCCGGGCGCCGGCCGGGAGTTTGGCCAGAGCATCGGTCACCACCCGTCGAATCGGATTGAGGATGTGACCGAGCGATCCTCGCCGACGCCAATTCATGAGGTAACCCTCCGGATCGGCCGTCCGCCGTCGAGTGCCGGTCAGCGAAGAGAGCAGGGCCAGTATGCGCACCAACAATGACCCCCCTTGTCTGCGGGCTCGGTTTTGAACCGCCGCCCGCACCTGCCGACCCACCCCGGCGGGATCGACTACCGCGAGGGCTCCGGCCACCGCTCCCTGGTTTGCACTTTCCCGCGAATTTGGATCGACTAACGGCGACGGTGACGTTCCGGCTTCGATCCCGGCCTTACTGGCCAGGGCCCTCAGAGCGGAGGTGGCATCCGTGGCGAGCTTGGCGGCCACCGCCGCCTTGCGGTCCGCGGCCCCAGCCAGATCGCGGCGGAGAGCTGCGACGCCCTGCCCGTTGCGAGCAGACAGCATCCGGATTGATGATCGGCTGATCCCGTCCATCGAGAGACGGCGGGCGAAGTCCTCCTCGAGAAGTCGCTGGTCCTCGTCTCCCAACCGATCGGCCTTGTTGAAAAGGAAGACCATCCGATCGCCATGAGCCGATAGCTGGCGCAAATATCCGTGGAGCCGCTCGTCGTCGTACTTTTCGGGATCGACCACCCAATAGAGGGCATCGATCCGAGGAAGCAAGGCATCAACTGTTGCCCGGTGGGCGACATTGACACTGTCGACGTCGGGTAGATCGATGATCGCCACGTCAGCCAGATCCCGATGCTGATGATCGACTACATCTTCGACCCCGACCCATTCCAGAAGCGGCTCGACCTCTTTGCGATCGTTCTCTTCGACCCAGGCGAGGGGACGCGCCGTCGTTGGCCTGATGGCGCGCACCTCGCTCACGTTGCTTTCGGCCAAGGCGTTGAGAAGGGACGACTTGCCCACCCCGGTCCCACCGGCCAAAGCAATGACAAAGGTGTTGCCGGCGAATCCGGTCCGCTGCTCGATGAGGGCCGCCGTGCGTTCGGCGTCGGTGGTATCCAGACCGAGATCTCGTGCGGCTTCGGTTCCCTCGGCCAGAGCGGCCAGCGCTTCACTCAAGGTCAAAGCGTCATCGCCTCGGTCCGCGCCTGGTCCGCAAGGCCGCGCAGCGTGGCGGCAAGATCCTTTTCCACCGGGCCGACGGCGTCTGCAAACCGTGTTTGCTCGCGGTGGAAAGCCTCGCTCAGCAATTCAGTGAGGCGTCCACGAGCCCGTTTGACGAAGGCGGCCACATTCGCTTCGCCGAAGATGGCTTCGAGAAGCTTCTGGTTGAGAAAAGCGGTGGCAGCGCCAATTCCAACCTCGGTCCCGGTCAGCCCTCCGGTGTGGACGAAGACCGCGATCATCGCAGAGGTCCCGAGCACATTGAGGCCCACCGATGCTGCCTGGGCCCAGGCCTTGCGCTGCTGGCCGAGAGTCACGATTTCGCTCCCGATGGCCTCGCCCCAAGCGGCGAGCGACTCGCTCAGCCGCTCATCGAAACCATCGCTGGCAGCCATGAGGTCGGGCCGATCCGCCAGGGCTCGTTCCCCGAGAGGGTCCGCTGACCAGGTCGAGGACGTCCGGCGGGCTGCATCGTCGGCATGTCTGCGCGCGGAGGTGACCAGATCGGAGAATGCGGCCTCCCGCACCGGAGGGGCGGGCGGCGGAGGTTGGGTGCGGAACAAGTTCCGGATGGTGGCGGCGATCTTTCCCACCCCCTCGGCCAGAAATCTGGCCAGCGGGCCGGCGCGGACGAAATCGAGCCATTGCTGGAGCACCTCCGAACGGAGAAAGTCTCCGCTCTCAACTTCGTCGAGCAGTCTCCGCAGCCCCCGCTCATACGACCGGTCGACTTCCTCGAGAAGCGCCGCGGTCGCTTGCTGGTCCTTCTCGGTGGAGTCGGCAATTTCCTCGACTCCCCCGGGAAGGCCCTCGAGGGCGGTGACAAGGCCGCGGCGGGCGACGGCCCGGCGGATGGCGTCGTCGCTCCGGAGCGTGTCGATTGCGCTCGTGATCGGCGAAATCGCCTCTGCAGCGAGAGCGTCGCGTTCGGGGTCAAGCGCCCCCTCGGCAACGGATACCAGCTCCAGATCACCAAACGCTCCTTGGTTGTCGAGACCACCCCGTGCGAGCAATGCCCGGAAGTCGGCCAGGACCTCGGTCTGTTCCTCCCTATTGATCGGCATCCGGTTGATGACCATTAGGAGAGGGACGCCACGCTGGCGGGCCCGATCGAGGACTAGCCATGGCACCTGGTCGGCGTAGCGGGTGACGGTGGTGACGAAGATGACCAGATCGGCCTTCTCGAGGAGATCGAGGGCCAGTTGGCGGTTGTGTTGCTCGACGCTGTCGAAGTCGGGAGAGTCGACAATCACCAATCCTTTTGGCACCGCGCGGTCGCTTTTGACGAGGAGGTTCGGATCGATGTCGATGCGGTCTTCGGGGTGGGCCAACGCCACCGGCTGGCGGGTGGTGGGCCGAAGCAATCCCGAAGGGCTCACCGCTCGGCCGGCCAGGGCATTGAAGAGCGAAGACTTACCGGAGCCGGTCGACCCGAGAATGACGACAAAGAGCGGGGCCGCCAGATCCGATGCCCTCGGCAAGAGATAGCTTTCGACGTGGGTGCGAAG